>NZ_CP024311.1:2972954-3285227 GCF_002944315.1 Rhizobium sp. NXC24 | reverse complement strand
GCACTTGAAAAGGATGCACACATCATGAGCAGTCAACAGAAGGTCGCCATCATCACCGGAGCCTCGCAAGGGATCGGCGAGGGGCTCGTTCGAGCCTACCGTGATCGCAACTATCGTGTCGTCGCAACCTCCCGGTCGATCAAGGCCAACTCTGACGCAGGTGTACATACCGTGGCTGGCGATATCGCCGACCCGGAAACCGCGGAACGGGTAGTTCGCGAAGCACTTGAGCACTTCGGCCGCATCGATACGCTGGTCAACAACGCCGGCGTCTTCCTTGCCAAGCCGTTCATCGAGTTCACTCAGCAGGACTTCGATCATAACATGAGCGTGAACGTCGCCGGCTTCTTTCACATCACGCAGCGCGTTGCTGCGGAGATGCTGAAGCAACGCTCGGGCCATATCGTCAACATCACCACGAGCATAGTCAATCAGCCGATCGCCGGCGTGCCGGCAGCGCTCGCCTCCTTGACCAAGGGCGGCCTCAACTCGGTCACTCAGGAACTGGCGATAGAATTCGCGAAAACCGGCGTCCGCGTGAACGCGGTATCGCCAGGGATCATCAAAACGCCGATGCATGCGCCGGAAACGCACGAGGCGCTTTCGAGTCTTCATCCCGTCGGCCGGATGGGCGAGATCCGCGATATCGTCGATGCGGTTCTCTATCTTGAGACGGCGAATTTTGTAACCGGTGAAATCCTCCACGTCGATGGCGGCCAAAACGCTGGCCGCTGGTGAAATTGCAGCGCCAAGGCAATTAAGTCCTCGAATCCAAATCTTGAAAGGAAACAGTCATGCCGATCGTTACCGTACAGGTTACTCGTGAGGGAACGAACCCCGACCGGAATTCGGTCACCGCGGAAGAGAAAGCCGCCATCATTGCCGGTGTCAGCCAAGTGTTGCTTGATGTGCTGAACAAACCTCTGGAATCCACCTATGTGGTGATCGAGGAGGTGGATCTGGACAATTGGGGCTGGGGCGGCCTTCCGACGGTCCAATATCGAAAGCAGCGCGCCGCAGCGGCGGCAAAAGCCTGAGCTTCAGGCTTGCATCGTTGACGGCGGATGGTTGATGGCAACAACGGCTGAGATGACGGGCGACGCTCTCTGTGTCGCCCGTCTCAATGTCTCTTGAGCGCAAGAATCTGAATTTTCAGGAAGCACGGAAGCGCTTTGCTTGGTAAAGTGCAGGTGCTTGTCGGGCAAGGCGGTAGAAACCCGTGCCTGGCGGTGACATCAGAATCCGGCCGAGATCGACGCTCGTGGCCGTCCTTTCGCAGTTGGCCGTCTTGATGATTCTACAGTTCCGGCGGCTGTCGACATATCGAACCGATGCATATTACGCATGCTTTCGCACGCCGGCGGAATGCTGGGGTGTCCGGTAAAATCCAATTCAGGAGTAATGCCGATGAGCAAGATTTTGATTGTGCTGACCTCCCATGATCAGCTTGGCAATACGGGAAGAAAGACCGGCTTCTGGCTGGAAGAGTTTGCGGCCCCTTATTACGTCTTCAAGGACGCCGGGGCTGAGATCACGGTCGCATCCCCCAAGGGTGGACAGCCGCCGATCGATCCCAAAAGCGACGAGCCTGAAAATCAAACTCCAGCGATGACACGCTTTAAGTCCGATAAGGACGCGCAAGCCGTGCTGGCCAATACCGTAAAGCTCGCGACCGTCAACGCTGCCGACTTCGATACCGTTTTTTATCCCGGCGGTCACGGTCCCATGTGGGATCTGGCGGAAGACAGGAAATCCATTTCCCTGATCGAGGATTTTTACAATTCGGGCAAGCCGGTTGCCGCCGTCTGCCACGCACCCGGAGTCCTCCATCACGTACAATATCAGGGGCAGCCTCTGGTCAAGGGCAAGCGCGTCACGGGGTTTGCGAACAGCGAAGAGGAGGCAGTCCATCTTACCTCCGTTGTTCCTTTCCTCGTGGAGGATGAACTGAAGCGCCTTGGCGGCAGGTATGAGAAGGTCGCCGACTGGCAGAGCTTTGCCATCACCGATGGCAGGCTGGTAACCGGTCAGAATCCGGCATCATCAACGGCTGCCGCTCAAGCGCTGTTGAAGCTGCTTTGACCGCAGACTGAACCGACGAGGCAAACAGGAGGGGTTCAGCTTTCCACGGAAATGCTGAACCCCTCTATCGTTTGGCCAAACTTGTGCTGCCAAAATCAGTCTCCGGGCTTCGCATGCGTGGCGAGCCTCAGATCGTTAAGCCCGCGATTTCCGTCCTTGTTGCCGGTCGCAGCCACGGCGGTGAATATGCGCTCGGCATCGTCGTACATTTTGAGATTGAGATAGCAGTAGCCGCGCAGAACCATGAGATCGACGCGTTCCTGCTGCAGTTGCGCGCGTTGATCGAGATAGATCAGGGTTTCCTGATAGCGTTTGCCGGAAAATGCCGTAAGCGCGCGATCGGCGAGGATGGCAACCTGCAATTCGGCAGCACGCTGGCGGCTGAGAGGAGCCTTGGCTGCAGCAACAGCCGCATTGTTGGCGAGCCCCACGCGCAGATAGGCGAGGCTTTGCCCATAGGCCGCGTCTTCGCGCGCCTTGCCGGCGGGGCTATTCAACGCGACCTCGAAGGCTTCGATCGCCTCCATCGGGCGGTTGAGGTCCATGAGGCACCAGCCGCGGTTCAAAGCATCCGCCGGATCGAGGCGCTGGGCATTGATCGTCGCGGAGCAACCTCGCAGTCCGCGGGCGCCGCGGCGAACCGTCGTGACTTGTGTCTCAGGCCCGCTATATACCACGCGCGCTGTCGTGCGCTGGCGTGTGTTGACATTGGTTTCGGACGGCGCAGGGGTTGCGAGCGGCTGTGCGTTGGTTGGAGCAGCCCCCATTTGCGGCGTGGTTTGATTTGGTGAAGGCAGCGGTGCATAGCCTATGGGCGCTTGAGGCGTGACCTCGCCGAGCCTGGCGATGCGCTCCGAACGGCCCGCCCATAGCCGTTGAATTTCAGCGACACCCTGCCGGTCATTCAACTGATTGCGGGTGATGGCCAGGCCATAGGCGGACGGCTCATCGTCGGGTTTCCAGCGCAATGCGGTCTCGAACCAGCGTATCGCGGTTTGCGGTTGGTTCAGTGAACGCGCATACCAGCCGAATTCCTGTGCAGTCGGCACGTATTTTTGCTCGATGACTTCGGCGGCCATGCGGCTCAGCACGTCTTCGCTGAGATTGGCTGGCGGTTGCAGCGCCATCAGATTGGCTGTGGCCGCGAGATAGGTTGCTGTCGCATCCTTGGACTCGTTCCGCCATCTGTACATGACGTCTTCGGCTTCCTGCGGCTTATGATCGTCGATCAGGATCAAGGCCAATCCCTGCGATGCCGAAGCGGAATCATCCTTTGCGCGGGCCATGCGAAACCATTTTTCCGCTTCGCCATTGTTTTGGTGGCGCAGATGATACCAACCGAGCAGCAGGGCGTCGGACGCGAGACCCTGGGTCTCAGCCGCACGTTCCACTTGAGAAATATAGTCCGGCGCCACGGACAGTTTCGGATCATCATTGCCCTCGGCGACGAAGCGCCGCGCAAGGTCCGTGCGGATGCTGTCAAATTCCCGCCCGCCATTGCCGTCGGGTTTCTCCAGAGCAAGAAGATCCTGCATGGGCTGATAGGGCTGCAGTGCCGACGCCTTTTGAACGGTTGCGAGCCTCTCCTGAGGATTGACGCAATTCTTCAGGATGTAGACGTAAGCGTCCTGGCCGCGGGTAGACCTGTTGGTCTTGATGAAAGCCTCTGCGACACGCCATAAAATGTCGATGTCACTGCAAGTAAGCAGGCTTGGCGTGTTGGCGCCGATGTCGACCACGGTTGCATATTGTTTGAGATCGGAGGCGTTGACCAGACGCGCCCGCGCTTCGGCAACATCCAGACGTTCCAGCAAGTCGGCGGGCGGTTGCCAGCCGGTTTCCGCCGCCTGGCGATCCGCGATGGCCTTGCGCAGCTCGGCATAGCGCCCTTCGGAATAGAGCTGCCACATGGCTTCGAGCTGCTTGTCGCTGTTTTGCGGGATGGCCAGCGGATCGGCTGGCGGCACCCAATCCGGATAAAGCGCCTGAAGTCGGGAAATTTCTGCCTGAAGCCTCGCCTTGTCGCCGTGGCTTGCGAAATAGCGAAGTGCGCTTTCGTCGACTTTGGGCGGCGGTGTGGCTGATTGAGGCGTCGCTTGCGCAACGGCGTCCGGTGTGTCGGATGCCGCTTGGACAGGGGGCGAAGTATCGGACAGAACTGCGGAAGGTGCTGTCGCCTGGATACGATCGGAGACGGTTTTCATATCCAGCGGCGGGGAGTTGAAGGCCATATCGACCGGCTTGATGCTTCCGGTCTGGGAAACTTGGCTGTCCTGACGATTTTGCGCGGCCAGCCCCAATCCCTCTTCGAGGTTCCCACGGCCTTTCGTCGCGATGACCAATCCCGCCACCACGACTGCCGCCGAAACCGTAAGTAGGGAGGATTTCATAAACACTCCGGATGTTTCTCCTCAACGAAAGCCAGACCCAACAATTGAAGGGTCGACGGATAGTAGAGTGACGGCACGAATTGCCGAACCGAAGCGGGCAACTTCGCCCCGCTTGTTACACACGCCACAACATCGTTAACAATTCGATAACCGGGGTCCGTAAGTGGCTGTTTTGGCTTGCCAGTTTCCAGATCGATCGTGGCTGGTTCATCGCCTTCGACCGTCATGCCCGCCTGCAGCCGCGTCAACAGCGCCTTGTCGGAAATCCCCGCCCGCACAAGGTAAAGCGGGATGCGAATCGCATTGTAACCGAATTCGGCGTCGAAACCGTCAGCGGGTTTCGGCTTGGCGCGCAGGCTCACCCAGTCGGCCGGCAATTTTCGCGGTCCCAACTGTATCGACTGCAGCAGGGACAGGCCGTCGTCCGCAAGCTTTTGCCATTCGTCCGATGGTGCCAGCAAAGCCATGACGGGAATGGCCTCATAAACCCAGTAGGAGGGATTGACGACCGGCCCGTCATCGCGTTCCGAGGCCGCATAGCCTTTGATGCCCGGGAGAAGCAGTGTTCGTCCGCCTGCGTGGACCACGGCATGCGATAGAAGCGCCTGCGCTATCGTCGCTGCCGCCTCCAGATAGTCCTTCTTGTTCCATGCCGATCCCGCCAGCGCCAGGGCGTAAGCAATCAGTATGTCGCCGTCGGAGGCATTGTTCGTGTCCGTGACGTGTGGAGTGACGGCCGGGTCCCATTTCCAGGCGGCGAGACCATCGTCGCGCAGCAGCAGCTCGGTTCGCGTGAAATACCATATTTGCTCGAAATCGGCGGGACTGTTCGAAAGATAGGCAAGCAACAAGCCGTAGCCTTGTCCCTCGCTGTGGCTGATATTGTCGTTTCCGTTGTCGACGATGCGGCCGCTTGCATCGAGGAATTTCGCCTTGTAGGCGGCCCATGCCTGGGGATCGATTGCAGCGCGTTGCGCCGCAAGTGGCTGGCACATCGTCAAAAGAGCGACGCCGCCGGCAACGACCATGGTTTGCCAGCGCCTCATCCGCGCCTGCCGATCTTTGCGAGGATTCCGGACGTCGCGACGCCGAGCAGCAAGAAGAGGATGATAAGCAGGAATGCGTAGGACAGAATATTGGTCGAAAGCCAGTTCGCGGCAATCAGGCGGTAGTTGGTAAACGACCAGGGCTGAGTCATGACGAAGTCGAAGCGGCTGACGGGTACCGTGTCGACCTTTCCGGTCTTGCTGGAATAAACGGTGATATGACCGGCAATCTGCGGCCAATCGGCCTGGGATGTCATGGCTTCGACTCCGGCTCTCAAGTCCTTTGCCGAAGGCGCGGTGACGATCGTCCAAGAGGATTCGCCCGTGGCGCTCGCTCCCTGCGCAATCATGAAGCTGTTGAGATTCGAGGGCGTGAAGACACGCTCGGCACTGGGAATGAATTGTAGTGAACTGAGCGAGATATCAAAATTGCGGCGCATCCAATCCTGAAACAGCGAAATTTGGCGCTGCAATGCGCCGCCGCCGATTCTGGAGCGCCATTCGTCGAATGTGACAGTCGTTTCCGATTGGCCATTTTGCCCGGCTGTGGGGGGACGCCAGGATGCTTGGCTGGCCGTCGCGATATTCATCTGCGACAACGTCGTCGTCGGCATCTGCGAAATCGAGCCGACGAAGATCGCATCGCGGTTTCCAACGCCGCTCGGCGAGGCGATAAGATCCACATCGATTGGATGTCCTGCAACAACCGCCATTTGTCCCAGCAATGTTGCCGTTGCGGATACGGTGTCGGGATCGGCACGGTCGATGAAGAGGGCGACCGGCGCGAGACCACGATTGTAAGGATAGCTCGTGCCTGCCAGTGCTGCCAGATTCGGACGCTGGGCGACCCTGGCGAAATCCGGCATATGAAATTGGCTTGTATCGAACAGTGCGAAACGTGGCGTCGTGTTGGAGGTCGTGCCGGGCGCGCAGGCTTGGTCCTCGTTGGTCAGCAACATCGCTTCCAGCGTCACCGTATTGAGACCAGGTTTGAAATGGCGCATCGTCACGCGAATGGGCAGATGCCTGAAAATGCCGCCGCCTGTCGCAGTAATCGGCTTCGTCGTCGCGATGCTTCCATTGACATAAACGTCGACATGGCTTCCCGGCAGAACGTTCTTCGCATAGGCGGCGTCAAGAAGGATGGTCGCTTCGCCATAAGCATTGGCATAGAAGTCCGACGGGATTGCCACATTGAAGCTGGTGTGGAAGCGGCGGCCCGAAAATTCCGTCGTGTCGATGCCCAATTGCGAGAATGAGAGGCTCGTGTCCGAAAACAGGAATGGTGCATCCGGCGCGGTCCAGCGCTGGGTGACCAAGATATCCCTGCGGACGGTCGGATCTCTGTCGGTCGGCGAGACGATGGTATCGATGGCGCCGGAAACCGCCTGCCAGGACGGCCCGCTGACGAGAAGGATCGTCGAGCCCGTGCGCGGATCCTTGACGAAAGTTGCCAGTGCGGCGGTCTGTGCTGCCGCCGGTGCCGAAAACAAAGGCTGCAGCTCGGCGGGCGTCCCAACGAGCACCGTCATCTTTCCGGGACCGGGCGGAGGTAGCGTGTCCGTGCTGAAAGAGAAAGTCTCATTTGGCATTCCGCTCAGCAGCGAAAGGCCCTGGGCCAGCCGCATCAGCGGTTTTGTAGTGCCCGGTTGCGCCAGAGCCGGCACGACGAGGTTGAATTCGGTTTTGCCGGCACCATCGACACCGATTGCGCGGATTGCATCCGTGCTCGACAGTCTTTGTGCATCCTGTTCGCTAAAGCTTAGATAGGTCTTTGCCGGATCGATATCGGACCAAAGCTCGTAGGTTGATTGGATGTTGCAATCGGTGCGATGACGTTGTGTCGCTTCAAAGGTCACCAGATTGGCGCCCGGCTGCAGCAGACCGCGCGGGATGTCGAAACTTATCGAGGAGGCGCTATCCGGCGAGCCGATCTGCTGCTGGCCGATAGGGCGATTGTTGAGAAAGATGGTCAGTTGCGAAGCCTCGGGGGCAACGACGACCGCATTCTGATAGGCGAAATTGAACTTGGCCGGAGCGGCGGCCTGTTCGGGAGTGAGGAAAATCGACCACGATTTCCGATCATATTCGCCTTGCAGTCGGAAGTCTGTGAACGGCACGACATACCGCCGGAAATCAGCGGCCGCCGGCGTTGCTGCCGCCTGCTTCACCACCGGAACATTTTGCGCCGGTAGGACAGGCGCGACCTGTGGCGTGCTTGTTTTGGGTGCGGTCGCCTGCGGAGCCGCTACTTGCGGAACTGCCGCTTGCGGAGTGACCACCTTTGGACTCGTCACCTGCGGGGTGGTCGTTTGCGGTGCAGTGACCCGCGGCATCAATGTTTCCGGCATGATCGGCTTCGCACCCTTCGGCCGTTCACCGGACATGTCGAAAGGCGCCGTCTGAGCATGGGCGATCGTGGCGCCAAGCAGGAAAATCAGCGCTGAAAGGACGCTCTTCATCAATTGCTCGCCTTTACCCCTTGCTGCTCCGCCTCGCTTTCGGATCGCATGCTGCGGAAAAGATAAAGTAAACCGCGGCTTGTCTGATAAAGCGACAGACCCACAAACCATATGGTTCCGCGAATGATACCGGGATTGCGGCGGCGGGCCTGCTGGAACTGCGTCCATTGATCGGAGTTTGCAAACACCAGATCCGCGATCAGACGATGGTCCAGGGCACCTTTCGGAACATATTGGCAGCCGATTGTCGTTATCTCACCGGTTCGCTGGACGTTGCGGACGACAACCGGCAGCGTTTCCATCTCCGCGCCGCTATATGGCTGAAAGCGGAGGACCCCTTCCGCACCCACGACGATCGGATCAAGCTCCTTGTTGAAGACATTCAATCGCGCGCCGTGGACGGAAACGTCCTCGATCGAGGCGGAATTCCACCGGCCGTTGACGCCGAATTCGCTGCGACGATTGACCCTGACGCGGCGCGAGGACGACCGCTCGCCACGCTCTGAAACAACGCCAAGCGCACAACCGGACAGGACCAGGTTGATCATATTCCATCCGCCGACGACGAGCGTCACATCCGCTTTATAGGGTTCGGCATAGATGCGGTATATCGTTACCGCGACTGCGAGGATCTGCACAGCGAAAATCACGAAGAAGGGGCGGCTGATTTCGGAAAGACGGCTGGTAGAAATCGACTCATCCTTGGCCGTGACCTTGAACGTCGGTTTTCGCGGATTGAGCATGACCGAGATGACGGCGGGCAGCAAATGCACCGTCTGGACATATTCATAGAGCTCCGAAATCCACGGCCAGCGGAAGGAGCCGTAGAGATAGTTCTGCATCATGAGGTTCACGAGCATGTAGGCAAGCGTGTAGGCGAGGAATTCGCCGCCGGACGCCGTGAAGATCTCGAGATCGAAGAAAAGATAAAAGAGCGGCGCGAACAGGAAAATGGTGCGAGGAAAGGGAAAGAGCCAGAAAAGCGTGGACGACATGTAGCAAAGCCGTTGCGGCAACGAGAGGCCTCGCTTCAGCAGCGGGAAGCGGAAGCGCAGGATTTGCATCATGCCCTGAGCCCAGCGGCTGCGCTGGCCGATGAAGCTTGCAAACGTCGCGGGCTGCAGACCGGCAATCAGCGGCTTGTCGACATAGATGCTGTTCCAGCCGCTGCCATGAAGGGCCAATGCCGTTTCGCAGTCCTCGGTGATGCTGATGCCGCTGAAGCCCTTTTGCGATTCCAGTGCGGTGCGGCTCAATACAGCCGCCGAACCGCAGAAAAAGGCGGCATTCCACTTGTCCAGACCGCGCTGAATGATGCCGTAGAACATCTCGTTCTCACTCGGCATGTTGTCAAAAGTCTTAAGATTGCGCTCCAGCGGATCGGGATTGATGAAGAAATGCGGCGTTTGGACGAGAAAGAGCTTCGGATCGTCTTCGAAATAACCGACGGTTTCGAGCAAGAAATCGCGGGCCGGCGCATGGTCGGCATCGAAGACGGCGATCAGGTCGCCGCTCGAATGCTTCAAGCCGTTGTTGAGGTTGCCGGCCTTGGCGTGCTCATTGCGGTCGCGCGTCAGATATTCGACATCGAGATCGTCGCAAAGCTGCTTGAGTTCGTTGTGACGCGCAATTGCCGTCTGCGATTCCAAAAGTTTGGTGGAATTGCGCTTCTGTAAAGTGCCGCCGTCGTCGAGCAGCCAAACCTTGAGTTTGTCGGCCGGATAATCCATCGCCTTGGCGGAGGCGAGTGTGTTGGCGAGAAGCTTTGTGTCCTCATTGTAGGACGGAACGAAAACGTCGACGGATGGAAATTGCTGTACCTTCGATGCGCGGGCGGTGCGTGGAGGCAGGGGCGTCGCAACGATGAAAAGGCTGAGCATCAGCATGGCGACGTTGTACATTTCTGCAAGATAGAGCAGCAGGCCAGGGATGAAATTTTCCGGCTGATTGACGGGTGGCAGGGTGTTGGTCGTGCGCCAATAGACATAGCGCAGCACGATCGACGTACCGAAAGCGAGCGCAATCAGCCGCCAGGTTCCCTGAGCCTTGAGGATCTTGATGATCGCCATGATGGCAACGACAGCGGTGCTCGCGATGAGCTGAGTCTGCAGGTTGACCGGCAATGTGATCAGGACGATCCCGCATAGCGAAACCACCATCCACATCAAGATGCTTCGCGCTGTTTGCATCGATGTCCCTTCAATGGCGCTGAGCCGCACGCGTGTCGGCGCTCTAGGTTGTTTATCTCCGGCAGGCCGCGGTCGCGGCCGCGTCGCCGATACAGTCTGGGGATGGTACGATTGTACCGTTGGTTCCCATCGTTCTGGGCTGAACCTGTGCCGGTATCTGCGCCGGCGCGGTCGTGACGCCTGTCTGGGGCATGCTGCCTTGCGGATCGGGCAATGGTACGCGAGGACCGACTGCTTGAGGCGGAGCCACAGTGACGGCTTGCGGCTGGACCGTGACCTGGCGACGGACGACGGCGGGACGAACGGCAACAGGGCGGGCTTCATAGCCGCTGGTGATCGCACCGTTTCGGTAGCCGCCCGCATCCGGGTAAATCGGATCGCCAGGATGGCCGAGCAAAGCATCGGCTCCTCGCGGGGCACCATAGGGGTTCAAGGTCTCGCCTTCGAAGCCGCCGGCGATCGTGTAGCCGTAAACGGTGCTTAGGAGCTGCCGCTCGTTTGCCTGCGCATCGCAGAGCCGGAGCCTGACCTGAACCATGCTGAAATTACGCTGCTCCACCGGCGGGGAATGACCGGCACGGATTTGCTGCCAGGCATAAATGCAGGTATCGCCCGCCCGGCTCTGGCCAGAAGCATAACCGAAGGGGCCGTAGCTGTTCTGCACGAAGTTTGCGGAGCGAGCGAGGCGAACGCCGGGTATCGTCGCAGCCATCTCGCGCGAGATCGCGCCTTCGCTGATCATTTGATAAGGCGTGCTGCCAAGTCCCGGGTTCGAGCCGGACGCGCCGAGAAACTGCACTTTGAGAAAGTTCTGACCGGCAACCGACGATGTCGTGGAGAGCGATATCGTTTGCTCTACATCGTCTTTATGCTTGCGCTCGACCACGCTGACGATGGCAGGGCCGCCGGGCGGCGGGAATGCCAAAGCTTTTTCATTAGGCACGGTTTCCGCATCAGCCGATTGCCGCACTCCGCCCGTTGTCGTGCAACTGGTCGCTACAACGGCCAATGTTACGAGGGCTATTATTCTGACTAAGTGCATCTTTGATCGCGGCAATCATTTGTCGTTATATTCACGGGCAAATTACGCGATGAATTTTGAAATCAAGCCCCTGAGTTCAATATTTAGGTTAAGCGCAATTATGGTTAATTATCAATTAACAATGAAAGGATTGGTCAAATCTTAGGGCGGAAACGACGGTTTTCCGTTATTTCGGCGCGCTCGCCGCACTGCTGCATAAGATGATCGAGGCCACATCGCTTTCGCGGTCGCGACCGAGCAACCGTCGTCGTGAGGATTGTCCTGGCACTTGGCCGTAATATCATCGCAGAGGGTCCACCACGACCCTCAACGCTGACTCGCTCTTCCGATATGCTCCCAGCGAGGCAGCCCCGACGTTGGCAATGAAGTCTTCGCCACCGTCCACGATCGACGCCATGATCGTCCTGCGTGGCTCAACGACGACTTCGGAAACGTCGTAGTCGGAGTCATCAGAGGGCTCGGCGTACGAAACCTTGCTAGGAGACGCGACCAGGGGATCACGGGTTTCGCATTCGGGGAGGCACGATTCAAAAGTGCGTGTCGCATCGTACCGTTTCGAAGTTGCTTTCGTCGCAACTTCGGAGGACGTCCTGATGATGGTGGGGATCGGAAGGTTTGCCGGCGTTGACGCTACCGTTGCCGTGGAGACGTCCGATTGCGTCTGCTGCGGAAGTGATGCGAGGAGATCGTCCTTTGCAGGCCGGCTGTTTTGCGTGTCGGCAGCGAAGACGGTTGCTACTTGCGGCAAAGGGCGGGACGCTTCTATGTCTCCCCCGCCGATCCACCAGGACACACCCAATCCTGCACCGGCGAAGGCCAGATACAGAATCTTACTCTCGATGAACCTCGAAATTGATACAGCCATCTCTCGAACTCTTTCTCACCGTTGAAACCGGTCTGAGAAGAACCCCAAATCAGGGCGCAATTTTCGCCCAATGATGACGGGAAAGCGGCTGATTGTTCAAAAATATTTCGGCGGAAGCAGCGGAATGAACGCGCTCCTCGCGCTTCCATTCCGCCGAAAGCTTATTCCATTCCGAGCGCGGCCATGTAGGTCTGAAGGATGGATTCTTCCTCGAGGCGCTCATTGGCGTCCTTTTTGCGCAGGCGGATGATCGTCTTCATCGCCTTCGTGTCGTAGCCCCGGCCTTTCGCTTCCCCGAACACGTCCTTGATGTCGTCGGCGATCGTCTGCTTTTCTTCTTCCAGTCGCTCGATGCGCTCGATGAACTGGCGGAGTTCCGCCGCCGCTACGTTGATATCGCCGGTCGTGGCCACTTCTTCCATGTGTCATATCCTCTCTTGCTGCCTTGAGGCCTGAATTCGATGGGCCGTTGACCTGCCGTGAATGGAGCGCGAGGTCAAGCCGTCTCGATGAACGTCGCCCTATTCCTTCGGCCTGTTCTGCTCAAAAGCGGCTTTTTGCACAGCGGAAGCCTCCGTCTGGTGCAGATTTTTCCAGTCCTCGTAAGGCATGCCGTAGACCATTTCGCGCGATTCGTCCTTGGTCACCGGCAGGCCCGCTTCCTCTGCCGCCTCGCGATACCAGTTGGACAGGCAGTTGCGGCAGAAACCGGCAAGATTCATCAGGTCGATGTTCTGCACGTCGCTCCGCTCGCGCAGATGCGCGACAAGGCGACGGAAGGCGGCTGCCTCCAGTTCGGTCTGCTGTTCCTTGGTGAGCTCAGTCATCTCTGTTTCCTCACGTCATTTTTCCGGCACGATTTCGTCCGAGGCCGCTTTGCTTGTTTGGCGTCAAGCCTCGTCATACGGGCCGGTACGCGACGGATAGCGCTTATATTCGTGTAGCGCCGGGTCGTCGTTCATCGCCGCAAAGATCGGCGCCAGCCGCGCGGCCCACTCGCTGATGCCCGCCTCATCACCGATCAAATCCTGGCGGACTTCGAGCAGCGCGTGTGCGATGCCCTTGGCCATGCAGTGGCGGTACATGGTGTCGTTCCTCAGCGCCCCGTCATAGGGTTCGTTGTCGCCTATAACGAGATTGGTGTCGGCGCTGAGCTTTGCAAGAAGCGGCAGCACGGCGCGATCGTCGCTGTCCCAGAGCACGCTTGCATGCCAAGGGCGAGGGACGCCCTTCCAGGCCGGTGTGAAGGAATGCAGCGACAGCACCAGCGGCGCCTTGCCCGTCGCGTCGGCGACCGATGTGATCGTCTCATCCACGGCGCGGTGATAGGGGCGGTGGAAGGCCTCGATGCGGTAGTTCCACTCTTCCTCGGTGATCGGATGATTGCCTGGGATGATCGCCCCGTCGGAGATTTTCATGATCAGGGTCGGGTCGTCTTCGCCGCGGTTCGGGTCGATCAGCAGGCGGGAAAAGCCGCCCAGCACGGCGGGCACGCCGAGCCGCGCCGAAAGTTGGCGGCAAAGCCCCTCGATGCCGATGTCATAGGCGATATGCCGCGAAAAGGCAGTTTCGGGCAGGCCTAGCCGGCCATAGCGTTCGGGGAGGTGCCGCATCGCATGATCGCCGAGGATGACCATGCCTTTGTCACGATTGCCGGTTATGATTTCGAAAGATTTGAAGTCATTCATGTGGATTGTCGATTATCGCATTTTTCAGCCCGTTGTTTGATTGCATGCGCGGGCAGAAGGTGCAAGGCTCGGCCTCTTGATCGGGCGAGAGCGAGGCCGCAGGGCACTGCTACCATCCCGTGAAGAAAATATAATCGATTAGAGTTGCGTTGACATTCGTGGGATGGCAGCGCAAGAAGACGCAACAACGAATAACCGGGAGCCCATTGGAAGCCGTGTCCAGCCAAGTCGCGCCAAGTTTCGTTACGCGGTCAGGGCCGCTTGCCCGATTCGCATTTTTCATCCTTGCCGCCGCCGCGCCATTTTTCTTCATGCCAAATGCAGCCCATGCCGATTTCCGCGTCTGCAACGGTACGCAGAATCTCGTGGGTGTGGCGATCGGCTATCGTGCGAAGGAAGGCTGGGTGACCGAGGGATGGTGGCAGGTTCCGGCCACCACCTGCGCGACTTTGATCGAAGGGCCGCTTCAATCCCGCTATTATTACCTCTACGCAGAAGATGCAGCTCGCGGCGGCCGCTGGACGGGCGATATCGAAATGTGCGTGGCGGAAAATGAATTCAAAATCCCAGGCGTGAAGGATTGCTACGCGCGCGGTTACCAGAAAATGGGATTCAAGGAATACGACACGGGGCGTCAGGCGAGTTGGATGGTTCAGCTCTCCGATACCCCGGGCAGCCAAGAAAGCCAGAATTGATGAAACGCAACCGAAAAGTCAAAATCCTAGCGACGCTCGGCCCAGCTTCCTCCGAAGAGGAGATGATTCAGAAGCTGCATGAGGCCGGTGCCGACCTCTTCCGCATCAACATGAGCCATGCCAGCCATGACCTGATGCGCACGCTCATCCAGCGTATCCGCGCCGTCGAGGCCCGCTGTGGCCGTCCGATCGGCATTCTCGCCGACTTGCAGGGTCCCAAGCTGCGTGTCGGTAAGTTTGCCCAGGGCAAGGTCGATCTCAAGCCCGGCCAGACCTTCACGCTCGACAACAACGATACGCCCGGCGACAATACCCGCGTGTTCCTGCCGCATCCGGAAATCCTGGAGTCGGTTCAGCCCGGTCACCGGCTGTTGATCGACGACGGCAAGCTCGCGCTTCGCGCTGAAAAGTGCGACGGCAAGAGCATTGTCACGACCGTCATTTCCGGTACGAAGATTTCCGACCGCAAAGGCGTCAGCCTGCCGGATACGCTGCTTGGCGTCGGCGCGCTGACCGACAAGGATCGCACCGACCTTGACGCCGTTCTCGCCACCAACGAAGTCGACTGGGTTGCGCTCTCCTTCATCCAGCGTCCGGAAGACCTGTCCGAAGTCCGCAAGATTTCGCGCGGCCGCGTCGGCCTGATGTCGAAGATCGAGAAGCCGCAAGCTGTCGAGCGCATCGAGGAAATCATCGAGCTTTCCGACGCGCTCATGGTCGCCCGCGGCGATCTTGGTGTCGAAATGCCACTCGAAGCGGTTCCCGGCATCCAGAAGCAATTGATCCGCGCCTGCCGCCGTTCCGGTAAGCCGGTGGTCGTCGCCACGCAGATGCTGGAATCGATGATCTCGGCGCCGGTTCCGACCCGTGCCGAAGTCTCCGACGTCGCCACCGCCGTCTTCGAAGGCGCTGACGCCGTCATGCTGTCGGCCGAATCCGCTTCGGGCGACTATCCGGTCGAGGCCGTATCGACAATGGCTTCGATCGCCAGCACCATCGAGCGCGAGCCGCACTATCCGGGCATTATCTACGCTCAGCGCGCGCAGCCGGAAGCAACTGGCGCCGACGCTATCTCGCTCGCTGCCCGTCAGATCGCCGAGACGCTGAAGCTTGCCGCCATCGTCTGCTACACCTCGTCGGGCACGACCGGTCTGCGCGCTTCGCGCGAGCGCCCGCAGGTTCCGATCCTGGCGCTGTCGCCGATCATCCAGACGGCTCGCCGTCTGTCGGTGGTTTGGGGTATGCACTGTGTCGTCACGCATGACGCCACGGACCTCGACGATATGGTCAACAATGCCTGCCGCATCGTCGCCGAGGAAGGCTTCGGCAAGCCCGGCGACCGCATCATCATCTCCGCCGGCGTGCCGCTCGGCACTCCCGGTGCGACCAACATGCTCCGCATCGCCTATATAGGCTCTGACGGCCAATCAGGCGTCTGATTGCCGGTATTTACAAGTATCGAAGCCCGCTGCCTGAGAAGGCGGCGGGCTTTTGCGTTATGGGAAAGGCCAGGGCCTTCGCGCCAACCTTCATCTTGAAAAGATAACCGGTCGCTGTGGTGAGAATGGCGGCGAAAAAGGCTGCCCAAACCCGCCTTTATCTGAGATAATCGCGCGGGGAGGATTGCCTCTGCTGCATGTTCAGCGGAGAGGACAGTCGCAAATCAGTATCCCATTGAAGCATTTGATCCTGCCCCGTCCGCAGCGATGAGCCTGCTGTCGGCAAGCATCTAGCGAACATCTTCACTGTTCAGCAATCGCGAGCCAGGAGCACTTCACATGGTAACGTGGAAACCCGATCCGAGCTTTTATCCGTCACCGCGCATGGCCATGAAGGCGGCGCCGGAGACGCTTGCCTATGTCGTTGCCTTCGATCCGACGCGAGCGGTTCCCGACGAGCTCGCGGTCGTCGATGTCGATCCCAATTCAGCCTCTTACGGTCAGATCGTCACCTCCGTCGCGATGCCCAATGTCGGTGACGAGTTGCATCATTTCGGCTGGAATGCCTGCTCGTCCTGCCTTTGCCCGAATGCGCCGCATCCGCATGCGGAGCGCCGTTATCTGGTCGTGCCGGGATTGAGGTCTTCGCGCATCCACATCATCGATACCAAGCCCGATGGCCGCAAACCATCGATCGTCAAGGTCATCGAGCCCGGCGAAGTCGCCGAGCGCGCCGGATATTCCCGGCCCCACACCATTCACTGCGGACCGGAAGGGATCTATGTCGCCGCTCTTGGCAATGCCGAGGGGAAGGGACCGGGCGGGGTGTTCCTCATGGATCACGAGACCTTCGAGGTGCGCGGCCAATGGGAAATGGATCGCGGACCGCAGCAGCTTTCCTATGATGTCTGGTGGCACCTTGGTCACGATACGCTCGTCACCAGCGAGTGGGGTACGCCGGATACATTCGAAAATGGCCTGATTCCGGAAGTCCTGCTCGGCGCAAAATATGGCCGCCGTCTGCATTTCTGGGATCTGCACAAGCGCAAGCATCTGCAGACGATCGATTTCGGAGACAAGTATCAGCTCGTATTCGAACTCAGACCCGCGCATGACCCGACCAAGGCCTATGGTTTCGTCAACTGCGTTCTCAGTCTTGAGGACCTCTCCTCCTCGATATGGGTCTGGCATCGCGACGGCGAGAAGTGGGCGGTGACGAAGGTGATCGACATTCCAGCGGAGCCTGCCGATCCGGAGCAGTTACCGCCGATGCTCAAGGGTTTCGGTGCCGTGCCGCCGCTCGTTACCGACATCGATCTTTCGATGGATGACAGATTTCTCTACGTCTCCTGCTGGGGGACCGGCGATCTGCATCAGTATGATGTCTCCGATCCCTTCAAGCCGAAGCTGACGGGGAAGGTCAGGATCGGCGGCATCGTTTCGCGCGCGTCGCACCCGAAAGCGAAGAATGGCGCGCTGAATGGCGGCCCGCAAATGGTCGAGATCAGCCGCGATGGTCGCCGCGTCTATTTCACCAACTCGCTCTATGGCGCGATCGACGAGCAGTTCTATCCCGATGGCCTTTCCGGCTGGATGGTAAAGCTCGACGCGGGCGCGGACGGCGGCATTGCCTTCGACGAGAAATTCTTCGTCGAGTGGCCGAAATCGCATCGTCCGCACCAGGTCCGCTTGCAGGGTGGGGATTGCTCGTCGGATTCCTATTGCTATCCGTGAGCATAGGTCAGCCGGACGAGGCGCCCCATGAACGAACTCTGGCCCTGGATGCTGCTGGCGGGATTGGGCGCCTTTCATGGCCTCAACCCCGCGATGGGATGGTTGTTTGCCGTGGCGCTTGGCGTTCATCGGCAGAGTTCCGCAGCCGTGGTCAAGGCGGTGCCCGCCATTGCCCTTGGCCACGCCGTATCCATCGCGCTTGTTGCCGGAGCGGTGGTCGCTGTCGGTCTTTTTGTGGATCAGGGCGCCGTACGCACGGTCACGGGGCTGGGTCTCATCGCATGGGCTATCTGGCATCACTTTTATGGATACCGGCACCGCGTTCGCATCGGCATGCGTACTGGGCTTACGGGCCTCGTGCTCTGGTCGTTTTTGATGGCGACGGCCCACGGCGCCGGGCTCATGCTCCTGCCGGCCTTGATGCCGCTCTGCCTTGCGGGGTCACCATTGCATGACATCGGCGGGGATGCGTCCGCGGCGATGACGATTGCGGCCGTCGGTGTCCACACCCTTGCGATGTTAGTGGTCACAAGCCTCGTTGCCCTCGCGGTCTATCGCTGGGTCGGGCTCGAAATATTGCGCAGCGCCTGGATCAATGTGGATCTCGTATGGACGCTGGTTCTGCTTGGCACCGGTACTGTGCTGTTGGTCGTCTAGAGGTTGTGGAGATCCATCCCCATGCTTGCAAAGCGCAGCGGTGCATGCAAGTTTCCGACAGTCATGGGGAGGAAATCATGCACACTGCCACGCTGCTTGCCTTTGCCACTGTCTCCTTCATCGGCATCGCGACGCCGGGGCCGACCGTGCTCCTGGCATTGACCAACGGCTCGCGCTACGGCGTGCGCCGCGCCCTGGCGGGCATGGTCGGCGCCGTGCTGTCGGATTTCGTGCTGATCGGCGCGGTTGCCATCGGGCTCGGCGCGTTGCTGGCCGCCTCGGAATTCTGGTTTTCAGTGCTGAAATGGGCGGGTGCTGCCTATCTTGCCTTTCTCGGCATCATGATGCTGCGCTCCAAGGGAACGATCGACGGCATGCTCAAGGCCAGTGCCGGGCAGGCGAAAGGGACGATGCTGTCCATTGGAATGAAGAGCTTCATGGTCGCGGTGACCAATCCCAAGGGTTATCTGTTCTTCTCGGCCTTTTTGCCGCAGTTCATCGATCCTGCCGCACCGCAAATGCCGCAATATGCCATCCTCGCGGTGCTTTTCGCTTCGCTCGATTTCGCGATCATGTTCGGATACGCCGCTTTCGGCTCGCAAGCCGTGCGTTTCCTCAAGACGGAAGGTACGAAATGGCTGGAACGCGCCTGCGGTGGCGCGCTCCTCGCCTTGGCCGGCTCGCTGGCGCTTTATCGTCGCGCGACGAATTGACGGTTAGTGGCGGCGCAGCGCCGTTTCGAAGACATCGGTATCGACATTGCCGCCGGAGGTGACCGCAATGACCGTGTCGCCGTCGATCTCATTGCCATGGAAAAGGGCGGCCGCCAGCGCAACGGCGCCACCAGGCTCGACCACGATCTTGAGGCGCGTGAAGGCGAGTGCCATGGCGTCCAGCGCTTCCTCGTCGGTCACGACAAGGCCGGGGCCGCAGAGGCGCTTCAGGATCGGAAAAGTAATATTGCCAGGCTGTGGAGTGATGATGGCGTCGCAGATCGAGCCCTGCAGAGCGGCGTTGCGTTCGATTTTGCCGGAGGCAAGAGAGCGGGTGGTGTCGTCAAAGTCCTTGGGTTCGCAGGGGCGGGCCTTGAAGCCGGGCGCGCGGGCTTCCAGTGCCAGTGCAATGCCCGAGGTGAGGCCACCACCGCCGCAGGGGGCGAGCACAGTCGCGGCATCGATGCCCTCTTCGGCTGCCTGTTCGGCGATTTCCAGCCCTGTCGTTCCCTGGCCGGCGATCACCAGCGGCTCGTCGAAGGGCTTGATCAGGGTGAGGCCGCGCTCCTTGGAGAGCCGCGCACCGATCTCGTCGCGATCCTCCTTGATGCGATCGTAGAGTACGACCTCGGCGCCCAAGGCGCGGGTATTGGCGATCTTCAGCTTCGGTGCGTCCGTCGGCATGACGATGACGGCAGGGATGCCATGCAGTTGCGCGGCAAGCGCCACACCTTGGGCGTGATTGCCGGAGGAGAAGGCGATGACGCCCTTGGCACGTAGGGAGCGTTCCAGCCCGGAAACCGCCGACCAGCCGCCACGAAACTTGAAGGAACCGGTATGCTGCAGGCATTCCGCTTTCACGAACAGCCGCCGCCCGGCGATCTCATCCAGGAATGGGGAGGAGAGAAGGGGAGTGCGTCGCGCGCGACCGTCGAGGCGATCGCGAGCGGCTTCAATCATTGCAATATCGACCATGGAGGGAACACTCTTCTGCTGCGGAAAGGCCGTTCATCAATAAGACGCCGTGGTTCTCTTTAAAACAACGACTTTGTCCCGGTGACACTTCAACCGGCATCCGACAAAGAAAGGTGGCCGACATCGTAGATCTGGACACCAGGCCTCAAAACGTCTTTTGGCAGATCGGCAAGCAGACGGAAACGCACCTGCGTCCAACCGGTCGGCTCGAAGGCGGCGACGGAAGCAAGCGCTTCGCCGCGCGCGACCTCGCCAGCGGCTGCATCGCTTTCGCGCTGACGAATCTCGGCAAGCGGTGCGTAGGGCTCCATCTGAACGATCTCGCGGATGGCGAACCGGGCGTCGCGAATATCTGGCGAAATTGCAGTGTGCCAGACGACCCAGGTCTTCACCTGCGGCCAGCCGAAACTTTCCGTCACCCCGGCAAAACCAGGACCGCAGATGAAATTGCTCAAGCCCTCATCCTTTTCCCAGACATAGAAGGGCGAATAGAGGTTCTCGCGACTTCCTGTCCTGGCATCGCTTTTCCGGGCCGTGAGATAGGCCTTGAACTTCAGACCGGGAAAATTGTCGAGCATAGGCCCCTTGTCGTGGATGCGGCGATCGATAATCGCCATGTCATAGTCGGCAGGCAGGGTGAAGCTGTATTGCATGGCAATCATAGTCAATCCTCCAGCCAGGTCACGGCGGCGCCGTTCTGTGCGGCCTGAATGCTGATATAGGCGAAGGTGCTGTCCAGCGTTGCGCCATGTCTGTGACGCTCGCCGGGTGCGAAGGTGATGCAGTCGCCGGCGCGCAGTTCCTCAGTCGGTTCGTCGTTACGTTGGGCAAGGCCGACACCCGACAGGACGTAGAGAATCTGGCCATGTGGATGGGTGTGCCAACGGGTCATGATGCCGGGTTCCAGCGTGCAGCGCATGGCAGTGAGCCCACCATCCTTGTTGTTTTCGACCAACATTTCGACCCAGAAGGGCGCATTGGCGATGCCCTCTGGCGAATGCTGCGTGGCGGTTCCGGCGCGATGGATCGGAAATGGCTGTCGAATGCTTGTCTGGTTCATCGTCGTCAGGCCTGTTCGATCATCTGCGCGATGCCGTCTGCGAAGGACCAGTCCTCGCGCGTCGTCGTGATGATGTTGATCATGATATCTTCGGGCCGAATGCCCGGCGCATCCGCAAGCAGGGTGACGAGGCGGCGATAGAAGGCCTTCTTGACTTCGGTCGAGCGCGGTTTGCCGATGGTGATCTGGAAGAAAACGTAATTGTCCGAGCGCGGGCCGCCGAGATAGGTGCGGTCGAAGATCAGCTCGTTCGGCTCCAACTGATGGATTTCCTGAAAGCGATCCGTGGGCGGCACATCGAACGTTTCGACCATGGCGCGGTGGAAATTATCCGAGAGCGTCTGCAGATATTCCGGCGACTTGCCGCGGAGAAGGGAAATGCGGGTGAACGGCATGGGAAGCTCCTGTCATCTGTCCACTTGACGGGGCCACAATGCCACGGGATAATCATTCGGAAAATCAGATAATATTGGATCGATAGTCCCAAAAATGTGAATAGTTGATCATGCGGAAAGTTATCTTCGATCTCGACGTTCTGCGCAGCTTCGTGACAGGCATGGAACTTGGCAGCTTCGCCAAGGCGGCGGATCGGCTCGGGCGTTCGACGTCTGCGATCAGCGCGCAGCTCAAGAAACTGGAGGAACAGGCGGGCACGCCGATCTTCCGCAAGGCTGGGCGCGGGCTGGCGCTGACGGAAGCCGGCGAAACCATGCTCGCCTATGCGCGGCGGTTGCTGGATCTCAACGACGAGGCGGCGACTGCGCTTCAAGGCGCGGATCTGGAGGGATGGGTGCGGCTCGGCCTGCAGGAGGACTTCGGCGAGACACTCTTGCCGGAGGTGCTCGGCCGCTTTGCGCGCGCGCATCCGAAGGTGCGGATCGAGGCGCGTGTGGTGCGCAATGCCGAGCTGGTCGAGCGCGTGACCTCCGGCAAGCTCGATCTGGCCCTTGCCTGGAGCGACGGGTTTCGCACTGCCCATACCGATCGGATCGCGGAGGTTCCGATGTGCTGGGTCGGGCCGGCGCATGGTGCCACCCATTGGCGTGCCGATAGCGGCGAACCGCTGCCGCTCGCGTCATTGGAAGCTCCCTGCCTGCTGCGGTCGATCGCGACCAAGGTGCTGGACCATGCAGGCATCGGCTGGCGCATTTCCTTCGTCAGCCCCAGCCTTGGCGGGCTCTGGGCTGCAACGGCCGCTGGGTTGGGCCTGACGGTGCGTACGCCGTTGGGTTTGCCGGACAAAGTGCGGCTTATGGCGCCAGGCGAAGCCGGTCTCCCGCCGCTGCCGAAGCTCGATCTGGTCCTGCATCGCGCCGAAGCGGAAGCGAACCCGGCGACGGAGCGGCTGGCGTCGATCATGCTGCAAGCCGTGCGGCAAACGGTGGACGCGACGCCACAGGGGCGGGTGTTTGTCGATGCGCCGGACTACGAACTCGTGACCGCCTGAGCGGCGGCGGCTTCGCTCGGCAGCACGGTCTTCAGGCGGGCGAGGCGGGCTTCCGCCTCCTGAGCGAAAGCCTGGAGATCGCGTGACTGGCCGGCGAGGTGCTCCATCGCGGCGATGGCCACGTCGGTCGCGAGATAGTCCGGCTTGTGGCCGAGATGGCGGATGGTGATGAGCTCGGCGCCCGCAATGTCGCGCGCAAGGCCTCGCGAATGCAGCTCTTCCATGACGATATCGTCACTATCGCCGGTGATGATGACGGTCGGCGCCGTGATCTCGCGGTAGCGTGGTGCTTGGGCGGAAACATAGGCGAGGAGATTGGCAACGTCGGCTGCGTTGTTGCGAAAGGCCCTTGGCCGCAACACCAGCTCCGGCGCGGTCTTCGCTATGTAATCGGCAGGCCGCTGATTGGGGCGGAAGACGCCGAGCGTACCGCTTTCGACACGGTGCAGGCCGAGCGGGATCACCAGCAGATGGGCAAAGAGCCAGCCGAAGACGGGAAAGGCGGCAAGCGTATAATACCAGTCGATTCCGCCCGGCCACGGGTGGGTCGCCGGTGCTAGGAAGAGCAGGCCAGCCGTCTTGTCGGGATGGCGCATGCCGAAGGCGGCGGCGATGGCGCCGCCGAAGGAATGGCCGACGATGATGGCGTTTTCGATGCCGCGTTTCTCCATCAATCTGGCGATCGCGTCGGCCTGGCCGGAGGGCAGGGCATTTTCCGGGCCGCCGCGCTCGGAATAGCCATGGCCGGGCCGATCAACGAAGAGCATTTCCGCCCGACCCGCGAGCGGGCCGGCAAAGGCCTCGAATTGGTCGCGCAGATTGCCGCTGGCGCCATGGATGAAGACCAGCGGTGGCAGATCGGCCGTGGCCGGGCGCGGCAAGTGCAGGGCGTTCATGCGGAATTCGCCGATATCGGTCAGCTCGCCGATATTGGGATAGGCCTGCTCGATCGCGCGTGTCTTATACGCCGAGAAACCGGCTGCGGCGGCAAGAAGCAGGACAAGAGCACAAAATAGAACATCGATCATTGCAGTATGAAGTAGAGAATTGGACCACCAGCCTATCCGACGTTCATGACCTCTCGTCCGCCGTAGGCCTGCCCGTTGTTGTAAAACCCCAGACCATGCCGCTTACAGGTGGAATCACCAGCAAGCAGACAGATGCTCTAGGTGCGGCTGCCGGCGATTTTTTCAGAGAGGGTATTAAACTGGTCCTGGGCGGCGCGATTCGCTGGATAGATCTCAAGGAAGCGCTCCCAGGCCTTCAACGTCAGCTCGTCATTGCCGGTTTCGCTTAGGATCGCGGCCATGCCGGCAAGCGCGCCGAAGTGGCGCGGCTCTATCCGCAGCACCTGATTGATGTCTTCCATTGATTTGCGATAGTCGCCGATGGCGTAATTCAGCGTCGCGCGGCGATTCCAGCCCTCGACATAGTCCGGCTTCAGCGAGATCACCTGGTCAAGGAAATCCATGGCAGCGGCATTGCGCTTTTCCTGGATGGCCTTATCGGCCCACTGCATCAGGAGATTGATGGTGGCGCTGCCGGAATCGCTCCATTCCATGCGAATCTGGTCGGCGATGAGGCTCGCCTGGTCGGGATTGCGCTGGCGCTTCAACGCCGTGAAGAGATTATCGATCTGCTGCTTCGACGACAGGCTGCCGGACGCGGCGTTCGGATCTTTTTTCTCAACGATATTAGAATCATCCGCCATAGCGACATGCGGTGCGGCGGCGGTCAGAGCGAGGAGAATCGGCAAGGCCAGATATGACAAAGCAAAAATGCGCATGGCGGGCATAGTAGCCCGCCAATGTCGAAGATCAAAATAATTTTGATGTGATCATCTCAAGCGACCGCGAACGGTCCGCCTGGCCCAGGGCCAGGCGCCACGCACAATCAGCCCTGACGAGCCTTGTAGCGCGGGTTCAGCTTGTTGATGATGTAAATGCGGCCCTTGCGGCGGACCAGACGGTTGTCACGG
Organism: Rhizobium sp. NXC24; assembly: GCF_002944315.1. Classification (NCBI taxonomy): domain Bacteria; kingdom Pseudomonadati; phylum Pseudomonadota; class Alphaproteobacteria; order Hyphomicrobiales; family Rhizobiaceae; genus Rhizobium; species Rhizobium sp. NXC24. The sequence continues at coordinate 3,260,765 of NZ_CP024311.1, read as the reverse complement.
TGACGCGCCTTGAGCGACTTGAGCGAATTCTTGATCTTCATTTTTCTGATCCGCGATGTTTGAGGGGGAATGTCACATTCGCCCGGTATCTTTAACAATCAAAAGCGCGCTCGGGGCGCGCTCTTTAGGGTGGGCAGCAAATACCCTGTCGCCTGGGCCCTGTCAACCATGTCAGGGGTTTTTTCCCAGGGCTGTTAGCGGCGAAGCTGCGTGACGTGGCCCATCTTGCGGCCGGGACGCGACTCCGTCTTGCCGTAGAGATGCACCAGCACGTCATCCTGGCTCAGCCAATCGGGAACCGAAAGGATATCGTCGCCGATCAGATTCTGCATCACGCAGTCGGAATGACGCGCCGGATTGCCGAGGGGCAGGCCGGCGACGGCGCGGATATGCTGCTCGAATTGCGAGACGACGCAGGCAGCTTCCGTCCAGTGGCCGGAATTGTGCACGCGCGGGGCCATTTCGTTGGCAATCAAGCTACCGTCGGCAAGCGCGAAGAACTCGATGCCGATGACGCCGACATAGCCGAGCGCGGTCAAAATCTTCTCCGCCGCCACGCGTGCCGCCCCCGCCGTCTCCGCGGAGATGCTGGCGGGAAGGGTGGAGGTGTGGAGAATGCCGTTGCGATGGATATTTTCCGCCGGATCGTAGCAGGCGACGCTGCCGTCCAGGCCGCGGGCGGCAATGATGGAAATCTCCCGCTCGAACGCCACGAAGCTTTCGAGAATCAGCGGCACGCTACCGAGCGCGGCATAGCCGCCTTCGGCGCTGTCGGCGGACGAGCGATAGACGCGCTGCCCCTTTCCGTCGTAGCCGAGACGGCGAGTCTTGAGCACGCCCTGGCCGCCGAAGTCGGCAAGCGCCGTTTCGAGATCGGCCTGGCTGTCGACGGCATGGAAGCGGGCGGTCGGAATGCCGCAATCGTTGATGAAGCGCTTTTCGGTCAGCCTGTCCTGCGCCATCTCCAGCGCCTTCGGCGGCGGGTAGACGGCAATATCCTTGGCAAGCCTTTCGGCGGCGGCGACCGGCACGTTTTCGAATTCATAGGTGACGACGTCGCAGCGCTTCGCCAGTTCGGCAAGCGCAATGGGATCGTCATAGGCGGCCACGATCTGGTCGTCCGCCACCTGCACGGCCGGGCAATCGGCTTGCGGCTCCAGGATGATCGTGCGGAAGTTCAAACGAGCCGCCGCCATGGCCAGCATGCGGCCGAGCTGGCCGCCGCCGATGATGCCGATCGTTTTCTCGGTCATAGGTCGTCCATCGGATACTCAGCAACGGCAGCGCTCTGCCGGGCGCGCCATTCGTCCAGCCGCTCGGCGATATCCTCGTCGCCAAGCGCCAGGACGGCGGCGGCGAGAAGGGCGGCATTGATCGCGCCGGCCTTGCCGATCGCCAATGTGCCGACGGGAATGCCTGCAGGCATCTGCACGATGGAAAGAAGACTGTCCTGGCCGGACAAGGCGCGGGACTGCACCGGTACACCAAAGACCGGCAGCGGCGTCATCGAGGCGGCCATGCCCGGAAGATGGGCGGCGCCACCGGCACCCGCGATGATGACTTTAAAGCCCTCGTCGCGTGCGCCCTTGGCGAAGCTCACCAGCCGGTCCGGCGTGCGATGTGCGGAGATGATGCGCGCGTCATAGGTGATTTCCAGCGCTTCCAACGTGTCAGCGGCGTTCTTCATGGTTTCCCAGTCGGACTGGCTACCCATGATGATGGCGACGGGCGGTCTTTCTGTCATCATCGTCGCGTCTGCTCCTCAGGCGATAATGTCGGGAATGATCTGGTCTTCCAGCTTGGTGAGCTTGTCCTTGATGACGAGCTTCTTCTTTTTCATGCGCTGGATGCGGAGCGCGTCGCAGCCCGTCTGGATCATGGCGTCGATTGCGGCGTCGTAATCCTCATGTTCCTGACGCAACCGCGCCACGATCAGCCTGATTTCCGCCTGTTCCTGATCGGCCATTCCTATTTCCCCAATGCCCTGCGGACTCGTGCTCGTTCCGCTTCGTGAATTCCGCAAGCTCCTATCACCAAATGACGGTAACGGGAAGTTATCCTTCATCACGAATTTGCCGCTCATAAGCCACGTTTTGGCCTTCGACAAGGGTCCAATATTATGGCACAGTAGTAGGGTTGACACCTAGAGCTTTGGCGATGGATGGCCAAGGTTCGTAAGAGGAAGGAAGGGTCATATGACTGTTCAAGCTCATCTTGAATCGCTCGAAAAGAAACATGTCGCTCTCGAGGAGGAGCTACATTCTGCACTGACATCTCCCTCTATCAATGATACCGAAATAGCCGACATCAAGCGCAGAAAGCTGCGCCTCAAAGACGAAATCCAACGTCTGCGATCGTCAGTTCACTGACACAACGTCTTCCTGAGGACAGAAAGCCGCCGATCGTGGCAAGGAAGACAGGCGGGCCAAGAGGCCCTGAAACAATTCCTTTGTAATAGACGGTGACTACTCCAGTCGATATGGATGCGCCAACTTCAAAACGTGAGGAGTGGGAGTTGGCGCAACTTTCCTGACAAAGATCGGGAAATTGCTGCAGAGCGCGCGCAAGAGAGCCAGTCTCAGGCCCAGAACTGATCCAGCCACAAATTGAGCTTATCGAAACCGCGGCTGTTGACCGCGTAGATGCGTTTCGTGCCTTCGGTGGTGACGGAAACGAGATTGCTGTCGAGCAACGCCTTGAGATGCTGCGATACGGCAGGGCGGCTGATCGGCAGGCCCTGCGCCAGTTCGTTGACCGTTTTCGGTGCGCGGCGGAGCTCCTCCAGCAGGTGGCGCCGGTTCGGATCCGCGATGGCTGCGAAGGGGTCCATGATCGACATGGCGAGAAGCTACGTCAAACGCCAAAGAGCGGCAAGTCAATTGTGCGCCGCATGATGAATCATGTTGGTCGCGCCCTACTTTTGCTGTTGCGGAAGCAAAAGATTGGAAAAGTCGGGCATGTTCTCGTCGGATTTCTTCTTCCAGTAGGCCGCCTGCTGTGGGTCCTTGGGGACTCCTTGGCCCTGTTCGTACAGCATACTCAGCCAAAATGCGGAGAAAGGTTCGCCCTGTTCCGCGGCTTTGCGAAATAATTCGGCCGCCTTGGAATAATCCTGATGTACGCCGCGGCCTGCGAGATACATCTCTCCCAATGCGAATTGTCCCTTAGCAATGCCCTGTTCGGCTAGCTTTTGAAACCAGAAGGCTGCCTGAGTGTCGTCCTGCTTAACGCCTCGTCCGTAAGCGTAGAGAGTGCCGACCATGCCTTGAGCCGCCACGTCCCCTTTCAGCGCTCTTTCATGATAAAGCTTGAAGGCGGTGGCATAATCCGACTTCTGATAGGCTATGAAGGCTTCATCTGGATCGGCCAGGGCGACCGTGCGAACCGCGCAAAGCGCTAAGCTCAATATTAATGCGAATATTATGCGCACTAGTTTCATATGATTTATCATGAATCCCAACCAGTCGGCGATCAGTCCCCTAGCTTTATTTTGGTACTGCGGCAAATATCAACTTGAGTCTTCAGTTGTCGGGCGGGCAATGCGCAGATCAGCGTCTGTTTCCCCTTGTCAGCAAGTTCTAACGGATTTACTCACAAGCATCGAATGGGTGCGCCATCCCTGATAAATGAACGCAAATATGGAAGCTTGCATGACCGTGCCCGAAGATCGCTGCCGCCTTGTTCTCATCGTTCCCGATATCGCCGATATAGAGGAGCAGGCGAAGGCGGTGGCTGACGCGTTGCGAGGCGGGGATGTGGCGTCGGTCATCATTCCGCAATATGGGCTCGACGACAGCACCTTTCAGAAGCATGCGGAAAAGCTGGTGCCGATGGTGCAGGCGGCGGGTGCTGCGGCGTTGATTGCCGGAGATAGCCGTGTCGCGGGCCGCGCCAAGGCCGACGGGCTGCACATTACCGGCAATCTTGCCGAATTCACCGAGGCGGTCGAGAAATTCGTGCCGAAGCTGATCGTCGGCGGTGGCAGCGCCACGGACAGGCACAATGCGCTGGAGATCGGCGAACTGCGTCCCGACTATATCTTCTTCGGCAAGCTCGACGGCGACATCAAGCCGGAGGCGCATCCGAAAAACGTCGCACTCGGCGAATGGTGGGCCTCGATGATCGAGATTCCCTGCATCGTCATGGGTGGCACCGATCCAAAATCGGCGCTGGAGGTGGCTTTGTCGGGCGCCGAATTCGTGGCGCTGCGCACGGCCGTTTTTGCCGACCCTTCGGCGGCGCCGTCCATCATTGCGGAAGTGAATGCGCTTCTCGACGAAAAAGCGCCACGGTTTGAAGATTGATAGCAATCCATGTCGCTCACGCCTCGATTCCGTCACCGTTTCTTTGTTGCTGCGCTCGCCGTTGGGCTGACGGCATTGCCGCCGCTGGCGGTGGCCCAATCGAACAACAGCGATACGTCGCTGCCGGGCATTACGACACAGCCGGAAAAGGGCAGCCGGCCCACCGATAGCGGCCAATCCGACGATGCCGCTCAGTCGGATGAGACTGCGGCGCCGGACGATAGCGCGCCGGCACAAAATGATAGCGTGGTGACGCGGCCATTGAATGCCACCGTCGGCACTTTCAAGACGGAGAAGGTCGGGCCCGGTGCCGAGCCGAAAGCCGACGATGCCATCAAGCCTTCCCAGGGTGTCGGCGTTTTTGATCGCATGGGCGCGAAGCTGCCCGACCTGCCACCGGAAAAGCCCTTTACCGGCAAGGTCGACGAAGCCTATGGCGCCTTCCAGCGCGGCTATTACCTGACCGCGTTCCAGAAAGCCTTGCCGCGGGCACAGCTCGGTGATCCCGCGGCGCAGACCCTGCTTGCCGAACTGATGTCGCAGGGCCTGGGCGTCAAGCGCGACACCAAGGATGCTGCCTTCTGGTATGGCAAGGCAGCCGAGGGCGGCGATGCGACGTCGATGTTCAAATACGCGTTGCTCCTGATGGAGGGGCGCGACGTGCCGCGCGACGAGAAGAAGGCGGACGAATGGATGAAGAAGGCGGCCGATGCCGGCCAGGCATCCGCCGAATTCAACTGGGGGCAGAGCCTGACGGCGGACAATCCAGGCATCAAGGGCCTGCAGATGGCTCTCCCATATTATGAAAAGGCGGCGCAGCAGGGCATTGCCGATGCGCAATATGCCGTCTCTCAGCTCTATCTCAATCTGCCCGACCTGCCGCAGGAGAAGAAGGAGCAGGCCCGTGAATGGCTGTCGCGCGCCGCCAATGCGGGCTTCGACACCGCCCAGCTCGACATGGGCATTTGGCTGATCAACGGGATCGGCGGCAAGCAGGATTTGGAGAACGGTTTCAACTGGATGAAGGTCGCCGCCTATCGCGGCAATGTCGTTGCGCAAAACAAGCTGGCGCATCTCTATATTAACGCGCTCGGCACGAAGCAGGACCCGGTCGCTGCGGCTACCTGGTATGTCATCTCGCGTCGCGCCGGCCTGAAAGATCCGGAGCTCGAGGATTTTTACCAGGGCATCGAGGATTATCAGCAGAAGGCTGCGATCGACGCCGCGAACAAATTTCGCAGGTCGCAGTAATGCTTAAAGCGCGCAGCGTTTATTTGAACGTATGGCGCTCTACGTGAAAGCCAATCCCGCTAGAACAAAGCATCCGCGAAAAGATCTTCGTCGTCTGATTTGACCGGCGCTGCCGCAATCGGTGCCGCTCTAACGTCCATGGCGATGATATCGCGATGGACGTTGCGTTCCTGCGCCATCGTGTAGGTCTTAAAGATGCGGGCGCTGAGCGGCGCGATGATTTCTTCCAAATCGCTGGCATCGGCCATATCGCTGCCGGCCATGTCTTCGAGCGTATCGGCACAATTTGCCAAGGTTTCGCCGAGGTCGCGCTGGAAGTCGAGCTTGCCGATAGACAGCATAATCTTGTTTGCCACTTCACGGCCATGCGCCGAGAGGGTTTCCAACTCGCCATCCATGATGTTGGCGGCGGCGCGGATGGTGTCGACGGCCGAGATCAGCCTCTCGTCCAATCGATAGTCTGAGGCCTCCTGGCCCGAGGCGACGTGGCCGGCTGCTGTTTCGAGAGATGCGAGGCCGGAGACGATCGCGTCAGCGGATTCATCGAGCTTTGCCGCAAAGATACGTAGTTCGGCGGTGACGACGTTGATCGAACGACCTTCTTCGCCCATGCGGCTGCAGCGCAGATTGGTGTTGAGCGCCATGTAGTGGATGTCGGTCTTGACGGCGCGGATGGTCTCGATGCGGTGCAACAGGTTCGAGGCCGTGCCGAGCGTCGACTGGCTGATGCCGTCGGCCTGAATGCGGGCTGTTTCGACCTGTTTGACGATCGTGTGGGCGGCGGAGACGCTCTGTTCCAGTGCGCGCAGCACATTGCCGTCGCCGCTTCTGCCGTCGGGCTTCATGGCGTCGCGCAGCTTCAGGATTTCCTGCGTGTCATGGCTGAAGCTGGCGATCGTCTTGACGACGCTACCGGACTCCCGCTGGAAGTCCGTGACCATGTCGCGCATTTGTGCCGCCGTCAGGTGATGAATGACATTTTCGAGCCGCTGGCGGGCATCGGTATCGAGCTTGCTGCCCTCGCCGCTTGCGAGAAATTCTTCCAGAAAAGCAAAGGCGCTTTGTATGTGCTCGATGCGCTGGCGGGTAATGTCGCCGATTTGCAGAGCCGAAAGGGTGGTCGCGACCTTGCTTTGCACGCCGCGGGCGATAGCGCCAACTTCAGCGGCGATCACAGCGAGTTCTTTACGGTGAGCAGCGATGGTGCGGGCATCCTTTTCCAGTGCTGCCACCACTTGCGGAACGTTGCGGTCATAGGCCTTCGCGGTGGTGGCGCCAAAGCCCATGGCGACCTTCAACTCGCGTTCGAGGGCGCCGAGCTGCTGGGCGAAGGTGTTGACTTCATCGGTGCCGGAGTGAATGCGCTCCAGAATTTCCTCGGCAAAACCGGCAAATTCGGCAATGCCCGCACCGGTGATCTTCACCGTGACGGCGAAGGTACGCAGGTAACGCATGGTCTCCTGCATATCGGTGACATGGGCATGCAGCTTGGTGCCGGCCTCAGCCAGAACGGCGAAATTCTGCTGACGCCTGACCTCAAGTCCGGGCAGGTCGGACAGGCCGCTCACCGTCTGCAACAGATCGGTGGTGGTGTCGCTGGCGCCATCGCTGTCGAGCGCCTTGGTCAACCTGTCGAGGGATGACAGGAGTTGGTTCAGAACCTCCATGACAGACAGGAGAACAGCGCCGCCGTCGAGAAAGCGTTTCTCAACCTCGCTGCGCGCCGCTTCCAGGGTGCGGCTGACATCCATGGCCTGCGGGAATCCCCGTTGGCGATCGATGCGGCGTGCCAGCGCTGTTGCGTATGTCATGTCTGTCCCTTTACTTGGAAAAAGGCCTGTTTGACTCAACTCTTAAATGTGGGATGGAAAATTCCGGTAAATTCTCCGGACTCGTGGGCGTTGCATGCCAGACTTTCCCCGGCAGCGTTAATATTCACTCACCGGAAAGTGCGTGTTTTGATCTATTCGATTTAACCGCCTGAATCCCAATCATATTTTCATCGTAAAATTTGAGTGGTCATTTATGCCAGGTGAGAATTCACATCCCCTGAAACGACGAATTATACAACCTGTGTTTACTCCCTCTTAAGGCTGACATGAGATTCAATAGTTATTGCTCAAGTATTCGTTTGGTAGCGGGGCCAGATTTGAAATGGATGATAAATATTCCGAATCTATTTCCCTGCCGAATATCCTAAGCATCAGGAACATTTCCGAAATTTATCAAAGTATGACTTTGAAGCTTCGGGACGGCAAAATGCTTGTCCTCGAAGTCGCCGACGATGCGGAAGCCGATTTGAGCTTCGTGCAATTGGTCGAGTCGGCAAGGATGGAGGCGAAGGCCTCCGACAAAACACTTCGTCTTTCTTCGCCGGCTAGCGGTTCTGTTTTGAAAGTCTTGCAGAGGGGCGGGTTCGTCGACGCCTTTACGGCGGAGGATGCGCAATTCTGGCTCCATAAAGAGGTACATTCATGAGTGCGAAGATTTTGACTGTCGATGATTCCGCCAGCATCCGTCTGACGACCAAGGTGACGCTGACCAATGCCGGTTACGAGGTCACCGAGGCGGAGAATGGTGCCGAAGGCCTGGATAAGGCCAAGGCCGGGCACTTCGATCTCATCGTGACCGATCTCAACATGCCCGTCATGGACGGACTGACCATGATCGAGGAGCTGCGCAAGCTGCCGGCTCACATGGGCGTTCCGATCATCTTCCTGACGACGGAATCCGATGCTGATCTCAAGGCGCGCGCCAAGGCCGCCGGCGCCACCGGCTGGCTGACCAAGCCTTTCGATCCGGAAAATCTCGTCAAAATCACCAAGAAAGTGCTGGGCAGATGAACTCGCTCGATCCAATTGCTGTCTTCCGTACCGAGGCTGCAGAATGCCTGGAGCAGATCGAGGCAGGCCTTTTGGATCTCACGCATCAGCTCGATGACAAGGCTTTGATCGATGCCGTGTTCCGGGGCCTTCATACACTGAAGGGTTCGGGCTCCATGTTCGGCTTCGATGCGCTCGCCGGCTTCACCCATCATTGCGAAACCGCCTTCGACCGCGTCCGTAAGGGCCAGGCGCCGGCAACGGCCGAGCTCGTCGCCGCCGTTCTCGACGCGCAGGACCATATGCGCGCCCTCGTCGACGATCCCAACGGCAATCACGAAGCCACCAGCCAACGTCTTCTGGCGCAATTGCATGCAGCAGTCGGCGGCGCCGGCGATGCTGCAAAGCCGGTTCAGGCCGTCGCCGTGACTGCGCCTGTTGTGACGGACAAGCGAAAGACCTGGCGCATTCGTTTCAGCCTGCCACAGAACGCGATGATCAACGGCACCAATCCGCTAGGGTTGCTGGATGAGCTGCGCGATCTCGGCGAATGCCGCATCCTCGCCAACACCTCGGCCATTCCGCCGCTGAGCGCGCTGGTGCCTACGGAATTGCATCTTTCCTGGGATGTCACTGTTACGACCGAGCAGCCGCGGTCGGCCATCGACGATGTTTTCATCTTCGTCATGGACGACATGCAGCTTGATGTCGAGGAAATCGATGGCCATGCAGTTGCTGCAACGCCGGATGAGCCCGCCGTTTCGGCTGCCCCGCAGGCGGTCGTTGCTCCTGCCGCGCCGGCCGCTGCCGAAATTGTCCCGGTCAAACGGGAAGTGGCGGCACCTGCGGCGCCGGTTGCCGACCAGCGACAGGCAAAGGCTGCCGAAAGCGTTCGCGTTCCGGCTTTGCGTCTCGATGAACTTATGGACCGTGTCGGCGAACTGGTCATCGCACAATCGCGCCTAAGCCAGTTGGCCAGTGCCAGCGCCGATATCGGGCTGAGATCGGTATCGGAAGAGATTGAGCGCTTGTCCGGCGAGTTGCGCGATACGATGATGGTGCTGCGCATGGTGCCGGTCGCAAGCCTCTTCAACCGTTTCCGCCGCCTGGTGCATGATCTGGCGCGAGAGACTGGCAAGGTCATCGAGCTCGTCACCGAAGGCGAGACGACGGAGGTCGACAAGACCGTAATCGAGCGGCTTGCCGACCCGCTGGTGCATCTGGTGCGCAATTCCATCGATCATGGCCTTGAGCCGCCGGAAGAGCGTCTTGCTGCCGGTAAGGCCGAAGCTGGAACTATTATATTGTCGGCCCGGCAATCGGGCGGCGAGGTTATCATCTCGATCAAGGACGACGGCCGTGGCATCAATCGTGGGCGCGTTCGCGCCAAGGCGGAATCGTCCGGGTTGATCCAGCCGGGTCAGCAGCTCAGCGATGCCGAGCTCCTGCAGCTCATCTTCGCGCCCGGATTTTCGACGGCGGCGCAGATCACCAATCTTTCCGGCCGCGGCGTCGGCATGGATGTGGTGAAGCAGACGGTGGAAACGCTACGCGGCACCATCGATATCGTCAGCCTGCCGGGGCAGGGGTCCGATGTATCGTTGCGCATTCCGCTGACGCTCGCCATCATCGACGGTCTGCTCGTGCGCGTCGGCGCCGGGCGCTACGTCATTCCGCTGTCGGCGGTTGAGGAATGCCTGGAATTGTCGCTGGAAGAGGACCTGCGCTCGCGTGGCCGCAGTTTCATTTCGCTGCGCGACAGCCTGGTGCCTTTCCTGCGGTTGCGGGACGTATTCCGCACCGGCACCAAGCCGGATGTGCATCAGAAGGTCGTCGTTATCTCGACCGGGACTGAGCGGGTTGGCCTGGTGGTCGATCAGATCATCGGCGACCACCAGACGGTGATCAAATCTATGTCGAAGCTGCACAATGACGTCGCGCATTTCTCCGGGGCTACGATCCTTGGTGACGGCAGCGTCGCCCTCATTCTCGATGTCGTGCATCTGGTCGCGGCCGGCCAGCAACAGGAGGCGCATCTGCGTGCAGCGGGATGAGCGGAAAAGCCAGGAAATCCGACAATCTCTGGAATGGCACTCATTGGAATGAAAACGGCGAGGTCGAAGTTCTGACCTTCGATCTTGCCGGTGAAACCTTCGCCCTCGAGGCGGTCATGGTTCAGGAAATCCTGGACATTCTGCCGGAAACCGCCGTTCCCGGCAGCCAGCCCTTCGTGGGCAGCGTCATCAACTTTCGCGGCAAGGTGATCCCCCTTGCCGATCTCCGTCTCGCTTTCGGCATGGAAGCGGCGGAAGCGACTATCGATAGCCGTATCATCGTTATCGAACTTGACCTGCAGGATGAACCCACGCTCGTGGGTCTGCGGACCGACAAGGTGAATGAAGTCACCACACTTGCAAAAGCTTCCAGTGAAGCACCGCCTAGCGTGGGGATGCGTTGGCGTCCCGACTACATCAACTGCCTGGTCAAGCGCGGAGGGGAATTCATCATTCTCCCCAATCTGCAGGCGATTTTTTCCGCCCGGCGAAACAAGGCGCTTTCCGCCTGAACATTGCCGCGGCCGAATTTTCGAGGGAAGCAAGACTATGCGTCTAACGATAAAAGCCAAGCTGGTGGGGGCGTTCGCCTTCATCATCCTCATGCTGATAGGCACGGCCGGCTACGGCCTCATGAGCCTTAGCGCTTTCAACGACACCATCAGCAACGTGCTCGAAGGCCCCGTGGAGCGACTGGAGTTGACACAGCAGGTCAACATCTCCCAGCTCCAGGTCATCCGTCAGCAGAAGAACCTTCTTGCGGCCCACAGCGACGATGAAGCCAAGGCTGCGCTCGCTACCGGCGACGTGGCACGCAAGCAGCTTGCCGACACTTTGGCGGCCGTGGACAAGGTCGCTACCGAAGAAAGCCGCGCTCATTGGGACTCCGTCGAAGCCATCGCAGCGAAGTTCATCCAGGCCGACGACCAGATTCGGCAACTGCTGAAGGCAGGCGACAAGGAAGGCGCAAGCAACATCTCCGTTACCGATGCCCGCCGGGCCGCCAACGAGATCGACAAGGCTCTCGAAGCTCTGCTCGCCACCGAGAAGCAGAAAATGAAGGAAGCGGACGACGGCGCCGATGTGCAATATGCCGGCACCCGCCTGACGATGCTCGTTGCCGCAGGTGTAGCGCTGCTGATTGCAGCCGTGACCGCGTTTTGGATCGCAAACACGATCAGCAAGGGTCTCGCCCGCGCCAATACCGTCGTTCGAGAAGTTGCCGAGGGCGATCTGACCAAGACGGCGGAAATCACCAATCACGACGAAATCGGCGCATTGCTCGGCAACGTCAATGTCATGATCGAACGTCTGCGCGGCGTGGTTGCCGATGCGCTGGGTGCGGCGGACAACGTCTCCTCGGGCAGCCAGCAGCTTTCGGCAAGCTCGGAGCAGGTGTCTCAAGGCGCAACCGAGCAGGCGGCCTCGGCCGAAGAGGCCTCAGCTTCGATGGAGCAGATGGCGGCCAACATCAAGCAGAACGCCGACAATGCCGCCCAAACGGAAAAGATTGCCCGTCAGTCGGCCAGGGATGCGGAAGCAAGCGGCGATGCCGTCACTCGCGCCGTCAGCGCCATGCGGACGATCGCCGAGAAGATCGGCATCGTGCAGGAGATCGCCCGCCAGACCGATCTGCTCGCTTTGAACGCGGCCGTCGAAGCGGCTCGTGCCGGCGAACATGGCAAGGGCTTTGCGGTTGTCGCCTCGGAAGTGCGCAAGCTTGCCGAACGCAGCCAATCGGCTGCTGCCGAGATCAGCTCGATGTCGAGCGATACCGTCAAGGCTGCCGCGGAAGCCGGCGAGATGCTCGGCCGTCTGGTGCCGGATATCCGCAAGACCGCCGAACTCGTCTCCGAGATCAGCGCCGCCTGCCGCGAGCAGGACATCGGTGCCGCCCAGATCAACGAAGCGATCCAGCAGCTCGACAAGGTGACGCAGCAGAATGCCGGTGCCTCGGAAGAGATGTCGGCCACTTCGGAAGAGCTGGCAGCGCAGGCTGAAGAGCTGCAGGCCTCTATTGCCTTCTTCAAGGTCGATACGGCAGGCAGCAAAGTCACGGCCAGGAAGTTGCCCACCAAGGTCGGTCACAAGGCTGCCGCTGCGCCGGCTGCCAACCGCCGTGCCACGTCTGCCGCGGTAAATTCCGTGCAGACCGTCGCTGCCCAGCAGGCCCGGGCCAAGGGTTTTGCCCTCGATCTTTCCATGGGCGGCCCGGATGCCGGCGACGCGGATTTCCGCGAAAGCGCCTGAGCGCTTCCCGATGACTCCCGCCAGGACCGTCATGGTCCCGGCGTTCTGATATCCCCAACGTGTGTATGCGTTGGCGTCGTGGTTCTTGAGATGTCCGGTGACGGGGAGGTGAATGGATCGCTTTCCCCGGTTCGACGGCTCTCTTTATCGGTACGACGCTGTCAAACGGTGACGCCGTTCCGCAATACTCATTTGCCTCTTTATCTCTGGGGATAGGACATGCGCTTTTCCATCAAACTGAAATTAGGCCTCGCCTTCGGCACCATGACGCTGCTTTTGATTGGCATAGCGGTCTACGGCAGCATCAGTCTCGGTCACCTCAACGACGCCAGCAACGAGATGACCGAGGGACCGGTCAAACGGTTGCAACTGGCGCTCGACGCCAACATTGCCGCAGTTGAAGCCGTTCGTGCGCAGAAAGATGCGCTCATATCCAGCGGTGAGGCGGAAACCGCCTTTTATAAGGAGTCCAGCACTCATCTGGACACCATGTTCTCACAAGCCCAGGAGGGTCTCGCTGCCTCGGCGGCGGAAGGCAAGCCGCTTTGGGAGAAATTGATATCGCTTGGCCAGACCTTCCGCCAGCGTTCCACCGACTTGCAGGCCCTCGAGGCCAAGGGCGATCACGCCGGCGCCGAGGCGCTTTCGGACGGCGAGCTGAGCGACCTGAACAATCAGATGACCGACGTGATCAACAAGCTGGTCGACATCCAGAAAAAGGAGTTGGCGGCCACGGACGCGGGCGGCGACCTTCTCTATGAAGACACGCTGATGATCCTGGCGATCGCCTCCGCCGTCGCGTTGATCATTGCATTAAGCGCCGCCTTCTGGATTACGCTCGGGATCAATCGCGGCCTGACCAAGGTGTCCAACATCGCCAAGGCGGTGGCGCTCGGCGACCTTGATCAGAAGGTCGAAGTCAAGACGAATGATGAGATCAAGGATCTGATCGATACCGTCAATGTCATGACATCGAACTTGCGCATCACCGCAGGCGTGGCGGACCGCATCGCCATGGGCGATCTTTCCGTTGCCGTGAAGCCGCTCTCCGACAAGGACGTTCTCGGTCTGGCAATGCAGAGCATGGTCGCCAACCTGCGCACCACCTCCGATATTGCCACGCAGATTTCCGACGGAGACCTGACGGTGACGCCGAAACCGCTTTCCGACAAGGATGTGCTCGGCCTGGCGCTGGAGCAGATGGTTGAACGTCTGCGCGGCGTGGTTGCCGATGCGCTGGGTGCGGCTGACAACGTCTCCTCGGGCAGCCAGCAGCTTTCGGCAAGCTCGGAGCAGGTGTCGCAGGGTGCTACCGAGCAGGCGGCTTCGGCTGAAGAGGCTTCGGCTTCGATGGAGCAGATGGCGGCCAACATCAAGCAGAACGCCGACAATGCCGCCCAAACGGAAAAGATTGCCCGCCAGTCGGCCAGGGATGCGGAAGCAAGCGGCGATGCCGTCACTCGCGCCGTCAGCGCCATGCGCACGATCGCCGAAAAGATCGGCATCGTGCAGGAGATCGCCCGCCAGACTGATCTGCTCGCTTTGAACGCGGCCGTCGAAGCGGCTCGTGCCGGCGAACATGGCAAGGGCTTTGCGGTCGTTGCCTCGGAAGTGCGAAAGCTTGCCGAACGCAGCCAATCGGCTGCTGCCGAGATCAGCTCGATGTCGAGCGATACCGTCAAGGCTGCCGCCGAGGCTGGCGAGATGCTCGGCCGTCTGGTGCCGGATATCCGCAAGACCGCCGAACTCGTCTCCGAGATCAGCGCCGCCTGCCGCGAGCAGGACATCGGTGCCGCCCAGATCAATGAAGCGATCCAGCAGCTCGACAAGGTCACGCAGCAGAATGCCGGTGCCTCGGAAGAAATGTCGGCCACTTCGGAAGAACTGGCCGCCCAGGCTGAAGAGCTGCAAGCTTCGATCGCCTTCTTCAAGGTCGATACATCGGCCAATCGCCAGCGCAGTGTTGTTGCGGCCAAGACGACCGACCGGGCTCCGGCTGCGGTCGCTCGTCAGGCGAAAGCGCCGAAACCCGCCTCCGTTCAGGCGCAGCAAGCGCGTCTCAAGGGCTTTGCCCTCGATCTCTCCATGGGCGGCCCGGATGATGCCGACGCCGAATTCAAGGAAAGTGCATGACCATGGCTTCACCTGCTCTGGAAGCGCAATTCGTCACCTTCAGCCTCGGCGAGGAAGTCTTCGCCGTAGCGGTCGAAGTGGTCCGCGAAATCCTCGATTATGCCGAGGCTTTCAAGATCCCCAACGGACCGGATTACCTGCTCGGCCTGCGCGATGTGCGTGGGCAGGGTGTGCCGACCATCGATCTCCGGCTGAAGCTCGGTCTTACCAAGACCGTTCCGACCCCGCATACCCGTGTGCTGGTGCTGGATATTCCGATGGAGGCCAAGGTGCTGACGCTCGGCCTGGTCGCCGACCGCGTCTTCGAGGTGACGCCCTTTCGGCATGGCCAGATCGAAGCGGCCCCCGATATCGGCGTACGCTGGCGTTCCGACTACATCGCCGGCGTCGTGCGCCGGGAGAATGGTTTCGTCGTCATCGTCGATCTCGCCCGCTTGCTGTCGCGGGAAGACACCGTCGCGCTCGATCCGCATCGCGCCGGCCATGCCGCATAAGAATTCGTAAGGGGGTGGGTGAATGGGAACGGTTGCCGTTCAGGAGAGCCAAATCATCGGTGACCGCATCAGCACGCGGAATTTCGAGAAGCTGGCGCGTTTCATCTATGACTACAGCGGCATCAAGATGCCGTCGACGAAACTGACGATGCTGGAGGGGCGGCTGCGGCGGCGCCTGCGCGCCACCAACATCACGTCGTTCGACGATTATTGCGATTTCTTGTTCAACCATGGCGGCTTGGAACAGGAGACTGTCTATCTCATCGATGCAGTGACGACCAACAAGACCGATTTCTTCCGCGAGGCCAAACATTTCGAGTTCATGCAGACTGTGGCCTTGCCGGCGCTGATGCGCGCCGGCCATCGCCGCCTGCGCGCGTGGAGTGCTGCCTGCTCGACAGGGGCGGAGCCCTATTCGATGGCGATGGTGATGGAGGAATTTTCCGAAAGCGAAGGTCGCATCGACTATGCAATCCTGGCGACCGATCTCAGCACCGACGTGCTGCAATCGGCCAGGAGCGGCATCTACGCGGACGACATGGTGTTGCCGGTTCCGGCGGAACTGAAGCGCAAATATGTGATGACCGCCAAAGTGCCGGGTAGGCGGGAGGTGCGCATCACGCCGCGTTTGCGTTCGAAGATCGGCTTCGGCCGGTTGAACCTCATGGATGAGAAATACCAGGTGGGGGATGCCATGCACATCATCTTCTGCCGTAATGTTCTCATCTATTTCGACAAGCAGACGCAGGCCGGCGTCCTTTCGCGTCTCTGCGATTGTCTCGTGCCCGGCGGCTATATGTTCATCGGCCATTCGGAATCGATCACCGGCTTTGACCTGCCGCTGAAACAGGTTTCCAACACGGCCTTCCAGCGAATTTAGGCAGGCCTTCATGCCAAAGAAAATCCGCGTCCTGATCATCGATGACTCCGCCAGCGTACGCCAAACGCTGGCGGCGCTTTTGTCTGAGGACCCCGAGATCGAGGTGATGGGGGTGGCGAACGATCCCTTCATGGCCGCCCGCCGGATCCAGGAGGAGGTGCCAGATGTCATTACGCTGGATGTCGAGATGCCGCGCATGGATGGCATCACCTTCCTGCGCAAGTTGATGTCGCAGCGGCCGATCCCGGTCGTCATGTGCTCCTCGCTGACGGAGGCGGGTTCGGAAACTTTGCTGCAGGCCCTGGAAGCGGGCGCGGTGGATATCATCCTGAAACCGCGGATTGGCGCTGCCGATTATCTGGCCGACGAGGCGATGCGCATCCGCGAGGTGGTCAAGAGCGCTTCGCATGCCAGGATGCCGAATGTCCGCCGCGCTGAGGCGCGTTCGGCATCCGCTTCGGGACCGACGAAGAAGCTGACGGCCGACGCCATGCTGCCGCCGCCGACCGGCCGCGCCATGGCGAAGACGACCGAGATGGTCGTCTGTGTCGGCGCTTCGACAGGCGGCACCGAGGCATTGCGGCAAATGTTGGAGGCGCTGCCCGCCAATGCGCCGGGCATGGTCATCGTGCAGCACATGCCGGAGAGGTTTACCGCCGCCTTCGCCAAGCGGCTGAACAGCCTCTGCGAAGTGGAAGTGAAGGAAGCGGCCGATGGCGATCCGGTTCTGCGCGGCCATGTGCTGATCGCCCCCGGCGACAACCACATGATGCTGGAGCGGCAGGGTGCGCGTTATCATGTGGCTATCAAGACCGGACCGCTGGTCTCGCGCCACCGTCCGTCAGTCGATGTCCTCTTCCGCTCGGCGGCGCGGGCGGCCGGATCGAATGCCATGGGCATCATCATGACCGGCATGGGCGACGACGGTGCGCGCGGCATGTTCGAGATGAAACAGGCAGGCGCCTATACCGTTGCCCAGGACGAGGCGACCTCCGTCGTTTTCGGCATGCCGAAGGAGGCGATCGCCCGCGGCGGTGTCGACCGAGTCGTGCCGCTCGAGCAGATCGCCCGCGAGATCCTGATGGCGCAGCAGAAATTCTAGGCTGGATAATCGTCGATTTGATCGGCGCGGACTATGTCGCGAAGTCGGCTCGACGAGAAAACCAGGCCTTCCGCCTCGCTGTACTTGAAATTCCCCCGATTTTGTGGTCTTGAGGCCGCCAATCTTTATTGCGCTGCCGATCCCGCTCCGCCGGGGCCTGCTTTCGGGTCCGGTTAGTGCCTTCTATTTTACCCAAGGAAGCCCGATGGCCCGTTCTGCTCTTCTCAATGTCATGGTTCAGGCCGCCCTCAAGGCAGGCAAGTCGCTCAGCCGCGATTTCGGTGAAGTGCAGAACCTGCAGGTTTCGGTGAAGGGACCGGGCGATTTCGTCAGCCAGGCAGATCTCAAGGCGCAGAAGATCATCCATGACGAGCTGCTGAAGGCGCGGCCGACCTATGGCTTCCTCGGCGAGGAAAGCGAAGAGATCAAGGGCACGGACGGCGCGCATCGCTGGATCGTCGATCCGCTCGACGGCACGACCAATTTCCTGCACGGCATTCCGATGTTCTCCATCTCGATCGCGCTGGAGCGCAATGGCGAGATCGTCGCCGGCGTTGTCTTCAATCCGGCGACGGACGAGCTTTACACCGCCGAGCGCGGCGGTGGCGCCTTCCTCAACGATCGCCGCCTGCGCGTCGCCTCGCGTCGCGTGCTGTCGGACAGCGTCATTGGCTGCGGCGTTCCGCATCTCGGCCGTGGCAATCACGGCAAGTTCCTAGTCGAGCTGCGCCATGTGATGGGCGAAGTCGCCGGCATCCGCCGTCTCGGTTCGGCAGCACTCGATCTCGCCTATGTCGCAGCCGGCCGTTTCGACGGCTTCTGGGAATTGGGCCTGTCGCCCTGGGACATGGCGGCCGGTATCCTGCTGGTGCGCGAAGCCGGCGGTTTCGTCTTGGATTACGACGGCGGCACCGATATGCTCGGTACCGGCACGATCATCTGCGGCAACGAGCATATTCAAAAGGCGCTGGCCGAGGTCGTCAAGCGGCCTATCCCGACAAAATAAAGCTGATCTTTCAGCAACTGCCCTTCAGCAAAACAGCCTGTTGCCAATGGCTTGTTTTGTGTTTTCCGTCTCTTCAATTCGGCACAATGTTGCTCTAGTCTCCGCGGGCGGAGTATGCGGAGGCAAAGCGTGCGATGGAAAATGTGAATCTGGGGGATCTGGGGTCGACCGACAATGTGTCGGGCAGCTATACCTACAAGCTCTCCAGCCCGATGGCCTTCTTTTGGACGATGATCCTTTTCCTGGTCATCGTCGGTTTTATTGTGGCGATCCTGTTTCGCCAGGCTCAAGTCGCCTTCCTGCATAATCCCGGTCTCAACGGATTGATCCTTGGCGTGCTGGCCGTCGGCATTCTGCTGGTCTTCAATCATGTCCTGATGCTGAGGCCCGAAGTTCGCTGGTTCAATCATTTCCGCGCCGTCGGCAATGCTGCCGACAAGGTCGGCCGCAATCCGCGGCTTCTGGCGCCCATGCGGGCGCTCATCGGCAACCGTCGCGGCATGCAGTTGTCGACGGCGACGCTGCGCTCAATCCTTGATTCCATCGCCACCCGTCTCGATGAATCGCGCGACACTTCGCGCTATCTTATCGGTCTGCTCGTCTTCCTCGGCCTGCTCGGCACCTTCTGGGGTCTGATCGGCACGATCGGCTCGATCAACGATGTCATCCAGAGCCTCGATGTCGGCTCCGGCGACACCGGCGATATCCTTGGCGCCCTCAAGACCGGCCTTTCCGGCCCGCTGGTCGGCATGGGCACGGCGTTCTCGTCCTCGCTGCTCGGCCTTTCCGGCTCGCTTATCCTCGGTTTTCTCGACCTTCAGGCCGGCCGCGCGCAGAACCGCTTCTACACCGAACTGGAAAACTGGCTTTCCTCGGTTACCGATGTCGGCTCGGACATCTCTCCCGTGATCGAAGGCGCCAATGGCGCATCCTCCGAGGATGTGCGGGTGCTTTCGGAATACCTGCGCAAGATCGCGGAAGAAGGCGGCGGTGGCCAACGCTCGGTGACGGCGATGGCGAACCTTGCTGAGGGCATCCAGGGCCTGGTGAAAAACATGCGCAACGAGCAGCAGATGTTGCGCGACTGGATCGAGGCACAGCAGGAAGAAGCGAAATCGATGCGACGCACGCTCGACCGTCTCGCCGACCGGATCAGCCATACCGAAAAGACCGGGAGCAAGTAAATCATGGCGCTCGCGCGAAACAGTCGCCACAAGAGAACGGTCGACTATTGGCCGGGATTCGTCGATGCGCTCTCCACGCTGCTGATGGCGATCATGTTCCTGCTGACGGTGTTCGTCGTTGGCCAGTTCATTCTAAGTCGCGAGATTTCCGGCCGCGACGAGGTGCTGAATCGCCTCAATAGCCAGATTAACGAATTGACGCAGGCATTGGCGCTCGAAAAGAGCGGCAAGCAGGATCTCGAGGATTCCATCGCCAATCTGCAGGCGTCGCTTTCGGTGGCAGAGGGCGACCGCTCGCGTCTGCAGGCGCTGCTGGATGCCGGTTCCGGCAATAGCCAGGCCGCGCAGCAGAGGGTCGGCACGCTGACGCAGCAGCTTGACGACCAGAAGCAGGCGAGCGCCCGCGCTCTCAGCCAGGTCGATCTTCTCAACCAGCAGATTGCCGCGCTGCGCAGCCAAATTGCCGCTGTCGAGGCGGCCTTGCAGGCGTCGGAGGAGAAGGATCAGACATCGCAGGTGAAGATCGCCGATCTCGGCCGGCGGCTGAATGTGGCGCTGGCGCAGCGCGTGCAGGAGCTCAACCGTTATCGTTCCGACTTCTTTGGGCGCTTGCGCGAAATTCTCTCCGACCGCGACAATATTCGCATCGTTGGCGACCGCTTCGTCTTCCAGTCGGAAGTGCTGTTCCCTTCCGGTGCGGCTGATCTCAACCCGGACGGCCAGGCGGAGATGGCCAAGCTTGCGGCCGCGCTGATCGATCTTTCCAAGGAAATTCCGCCCGAGATCAACTGGGTGCTGCGCGTCGATGGGCATACGGACAATGTGCCGCTCTCCGGCAGCGGCCGCTATCCCGACAACTGGGCGCTGTCGTCGGCGCGCGCCATCGCTGTCGTCAAGTTCCTGATTGCCCATGGCGTTCCTGCGGACCGGCTCGTCGCCGCCGGCTTCGGCGAATTCCAGCCGATCGCTCCCGGCGATACGCCGGAAGCCCGCGCCACCAATCGCCGTATCGAGCTGAAGCTGACGGAGAAATAGTCGTCAATTCCTCTCGACCAGAATGGTATCGAGGCTTGCCTGCAGGAATTCTCGGACGGCAGAGCTGTGGCTCAGCCCAATCGCCGTGCGATAGGCCGTAACCGCGCTCTCCGTTTCTCCGGCTTCCGCAAGCAGATGGGCACGGACGGCCCAATAGGGCTGGTAGCTCAGGATATCGCTCTCAACCAACTGGTTCAGCTTCTGCAATCCCGCCATAGCCCCCTGCGCCCGGCCGATCACGGCGGCTTGACTCACGCGGGCGCCGACGGTCGGTTTCATCAGCACGAGTGCGTCATAGAGCTTTGCGAGCGCCGTCCAGTCGGTGACACCGGAGCGACGGCGTTCGGAATGGATGGACTGGATTGCCGCCTGGCATTGGAATGGGCCGAAGCGATCGAAAGTTCCCGCCTGCCACAGCAGGCTGTCGGCTTCGGCCATCATGATGGCGTTCCAGCGTGCGGTGTCCTGTTCGCCGAGCGGTACATAGCAGCCATCCGCATCCCGGCGGGCGGCACGGCGGGCTTCGCAGTAAAGCATCAGAGACAATAATCCGATCGCCTCCGGCTCCTGCGGTAGGGTGGCAAGCAGGGCGCGGCCGAGCCAGATGGCTTCGTCTGCCAGAGCATGCAGCTTGCCGTCTTCGCCATCGAGCCCGTCCCAGCCGAGGCCGGAGGCAGCATAGATCGCCGAGAGCACGCCCGTCAGCCGCTCCGGCAGCACGGAACGATCGGGCACGCTGAATGGAATATGCGCTTCGCGGATCTTGGTCTTGGCCCGAACTAGCCGCTGGCTCATCGTTTCCGGCGAGACGATGAAAGCCTGCGCTATGGTTCTGGCATCGATGCCGAGAACCGTCTGTAGCATCAGCGGTGTATGCACGGACCGGTCGATCGCCGGATGGGTGCAGGTAAACAGCAGCTTCAGCCGCTCGTCGGGGAAGGTGGGGCCATCCGCATTCATGCGCTCCTCCGCTTCCTCGAAAGCCAGAGTGATCGTATCGCGGGCGGCGGCCTTGACGTTTGCATGTCTTGCGGCGCCATAAAGATTGCGCCGCGCCGCGACCAATAGCCAGGCCTCGGGATTTTCGGGAATGCCGCGCGCCGGCCAAGCGCGCAATGCGGCTGCGAGAGCCTCGGACAGCGCATCCTCCGCCGCCGGCACATCGCCCGAGCGCGCCGCCAGGAAAGCGATCAACTTGCCGTAGGATTGGCGCGCCACCCGTTCCGTGGCGCGTCCAACGTCATGGTCCATGGCCATGTCACATTTGCAGACGCGGCCGCACTTCGACGGATCCCTTCTGGGAGATTGGCACGCGCACGGCCCATTCCAGGGCTGCGTCGAGGTTCGGCACATCGATCAGATAGAAACCGCCGAGCTGTTCCTTGCCTTCCGGGAAAGGACCGTCCTGCACATCATGGTCTTCGCCGCGGCGGCGGATGACCGTTGCGGTTTCCGGCTCGGTCAGCCCGGCACCGCCGGTCATGATGCCGGCCTGGACAAGCGCCTGGGTATAGGCGATCCAGCCGTTCTTATAGGCGGGATCCTCGCGCCGCTTAAAATCCTCGGCCGATTCACGGATGATCAAAGCATATTGCATGGGGAAACTCCTGCTCGCTGTGTTGGCGGTAAGCCGGACTGGACGCTGCATCTAAAGAGCAAATGCCAAGATGTGCAACGCCGCCGGCGAAACGGCTTCATGCCCGTTCCGATACTATGAGACGCGAGCGAGGCTGATTTCGACAGGCCGAGCAGATTTTTTCGAAATTTTTTGATGGGCAAACGAAAACGGCCGGCGCGCCCGAAGGCAGCCGGCCGTAGAGGCTGTATAGCAGCGCTCGACGCGAAGTCTTAGGCGGCGGTCTGGTCGTCGATAGCGGCGGCGCCGACATGGGACTTGATCGATTCAATAGCGTGGAGGGCCGAAGCCTTCGCCTTATAGCCTTCGGAGGCAAACATGGTTTCGCCGTTCGAGGCCTTGAAGCGGAAGCGGAATTCGCCAGCCTTGTCCTTGTAGACTTCAAATTTATACATGGTTCCCGTCTCCTAGAATCGCGTCAGCGCGAGATAACGGGAAAAATCTAGCGCAACTTTAAAGCTATTTCCACCTGTTGTATTCGGCTTGCCCGATCCCCGTTATTTGACTGCGAGCATGCGGTCGTCGATGCCGGCGTCGAATTGCAGCCGCGCCAGCTTGGCGTAGATGCCGCCGTGATGGATCAGGCTTTGGTGCGTGCCTTCTTCGACGATGCGGCCTTGATCGAGCACAAGGATGCGGTCGGCCTTCAGAACCGTCGCCAGGCGATGCGCGATGACGAGGGTGGTGCGCGTTTCCATCAGGCCATCGAGGGCCCTTTGCACCAGCGTCTCGCTCTCCGCATCGAGCGCCGATGTCGCTTCGTCGAGCAGCAGGATCGGCGCATTCTTCAGGATGGCGCGGGCAATGGCGATGCGCTGGCGCTGTCCGCCGGAAAGGGTAATGCCGCGCTCGCCTACCTGTGTGTCGTAACCCTTGTCCAGGCGCGAGATGAATTCATCCGCCTGGGCGGCGATCGCGGCGGCGCGGACCTCGTCGCGCAAGGCTTCGGGGCGGCCGAAGGCAATATTGTCGTGAATCGAGGCGGCGAAAATGGTCGTGTCCTGCGGCACGATGGCGATGCGGTCGCGCAGGGCGTCGGGCAAAACGCGACGAGCGTCAATGCCGTCGATGGCGATGCTACCCTGCTGCGGATCGTAGAAGCGCAGCAACAGCGAGAAGACCGTGCTCTTGCCGGCACCGGAAGGACCGACGATCGCCACCGTTTCGCCCGGCTGAACGGAAAGCGACAGGCCATGCAGCGCTGATTTGCCCGGTCGGGACGGATAGGAGAAATGCACGTCGGAGAATTCCACCCGACCCTGCGGCGGCTGGGGAAGGGGCAATGGATTGGAGGGGGCGGCGATCGGCGAGACTTCGGCGAGAAGTTCGCCCAGGCGATCGGCTGCGCCTGCGGCCTGCGATAGCTCGCCCCAGACTTCCGACAGCGAGCCGAGCGACGTGCCGGCAATGACGGAGTAAAGGAGGAACTGACCGAGCGTACCCGCCGACATCGTTCCGGCGAGAACATTTTGCGCACCGACCCAAAGCACGGCGACGATGCTGCCAAAGACCATGGTGATGGCAAATCCGGTCAGCAGCGAGCGGGATTTGATCGCGGCGCGCGCCGCCTGATAGGCATCCTCGACCGCGGCGCCATAACGCTGCGCTGCCGCCGCCTCGCCGTTAAAGGCCTGGATGGTGCGGCTGGCGGCGATGGTCTCGTTGGCATAGGCGGATGCATCGGCAAGCGTATCCTGCGCGGCGCGCGAGCGCTTGCGCACGGAGCGGCCGAAGCTGACAAGCGGCAGCACGATGATCGGGATGGCAATCAGCACGATGCTCGACAGCTTCGGGCTGGTGATGATCATCATGCCCACGGCGCCAAGACAGAGAATGAGATTGCGCAGCGCCACCGAAGCCGTTGCGCCGACGGCGGACTTGATCTGCGTCGTGTCGGCCGTCAGCCGCGAGACGATCTCGCCGGATTGATTGACATCGAAGAAGGAGGGCGACAGCCGCGTCACATGATCGAAGACCTCGCGGCGCATATCCGAGACGATGCGCTCGCCGATGGTGATGACAAAATAATAGCGCAACGCGCTTGCGATCGCGAGAATGACGGCCATCGCCATGATCGCGGCGAAATAGCTGTCGATGAGACCGCGATCGGACTGATCGAAGCCATGGTCGATCATGCGCCGGACGGCTAGCGGCAGGGCGAGAGAGGTGACGGCAGCAACGACCAAGGCGATCAGCGCCCCCAGCACCATGCCGCGATAGCGCCTGAGATAGGGTGCCAGCCGTCCAAGCGGCCGAATGGATTTGCGCTTTTTGTCGTCTGCCTGGCCCGTCTCTGACAAGTCGTCTCCAATCCCCATATCAGCAAGGGACTTCGCTCTTTCGCCCCTTGTTATCCTTGCCGCCTTCATGTATAGGCACGCCATCTTAATTGGAAGCCGTGGCCTCAATCGGACTGCGGCTTCATTTATTCAATCGGTTCGGTTGCCGCAATGGCTTGCGACAAATGGACCCTGGCATGACAGGAAGATTGTTATGAAGGCCAACATCCATCCCGACTACCACACCATCAAGGTGGTCATGACCGACGGCACCGAATACGAAACCCGCTCGACCTGGGGTTCGGAAGGCGCTGTCATGAACCTCGAAATCGACAGCAAGTCTCATCCGGCTTGGACGGGCGGCAACCAGCAGCTCATGGACCGCGGCGGCCGCGTTTCCAAGTTCAACAAGCGTTTCGGCGGTCTCGGCATCTAATCGCTTCGCGATCTGGTGTTTTGAAAAGAGCCCGGCTTTGCTGGGCTTTTTTGTTGTCTTGATGCGATGCTCTTCGTAGAGCGGTCGCTTCTCAGGCTCATCGCCGCTATCATCTCAGACCGAACAAAATAAAACCGGCCGTGCGAAACACGGCCGGTTTTATTCGTCAGCTATAAGCTATCGAAACTCAGTTCGTCCCAAAAGCCGTCTGCAGCAGGGTGAGCTGCGCTTTGACGCTGTTCTGGTTGTCCGGAACGATCGGAGCTTCCGTCGGGCGATAGATTTCGCGGTCGAGCAGGGCGACGCGGTTCTGAAGGCGCAGCGAGCGCTCGACGAGATCGCGGAAGGATTCCGGAAGGTCGTTCCAGCCCGGAGCATTGCGGTCGACGTTGAAGCCGTCGAGGCGAACCTTGTTTTTTTCGGCCAGCACCTGATCGCGCGACATTTCGCCGTTGTTGACGGCGCGCTGCAGCAGCAGCCACGAGGCCATCTGCATCAGGCGGGTGGTCAGCCGCATGGATTCGGCGGCGTAGAGCACGGAGGCCATGCGCGGCAGAACCTTGGAGGCTGCCCGACCCTGGCCGTCGAGATAAGCGGCGGTTTCTTCGACCAGCGACATGCCTTCCGAATACAGCGTCCTGAACTGCGCCGACGAAGCTGCGTGGCCAGCAAAGCTGATCGTGTTCAAACCAAGTTCCGACATCGAAGAAATCCCTGCTAACGCAACACTTTTGTTCAGGAAAAGCCGGTGAAGTTCAGAAGAACTCTCGGCGTCCGTTCTTATGACTTCAAGATGGTGGTTTTAACTGAAATTCGCAAGGCGATTCTTAAGAAAGGGTTAATCTCCACAGTTTCCTCGGGAGCGCCGTGTCAAGGCGAAAAAGAAGAGCCGCAAACGCGGCTCTCAAGGTAAAACAGGGAGAAAAATCAGACCAATTCGCCAAGTGGAGGAACTGTCTGAGTCCAGAGCAAATCTGGATGGTCATAGTAATATGTCGTAAAGCTTAATATTCCGTTGAGCATGCCTCTATCTGTACTTCAATCACACAGGTTTGCGCCGATGGCAGGCTTACGAGCGGAACAGGTTTTCGGCCGCCTGACGGCCGGATGCCTTAGTGGCAATCTCCGCTTCCAGCCGGGCGATCTCCGCCTGCATCAGCGCGACGCGTGCCTTGAGCTCGTCGACGGAAAGCAGCGACAAATCGCTGCCGATTTCATGGGCGGACGGCTTTTTCGGGCGGTCATCATCGAAGATGCTCATTCTGTTTCCTCCTCGTCACTCCCCGGCTCATGTGCCGTAATTTACCGTCATATCGTCCTTTTTCGAAGCCTCACTTTTCGAAGCCTCGCTGCGCGCCAACGACATGCTTTCCGGCGTGATCATCTGCGCATTCGCCGAAGGCATGTTGGTGTAGGCGTCGCGATCGCTCGCGGGCTTGGCGGCGCGCATGCGGCTGCGGAAGATCGCGTAGCTGGTGATCAGCACATGCGCGACCGCGGTGACGAAGAACAGTGCGTAGGGACCGATGGAGGACATGACCGGGCCACTCAGCGTCGGGCCGATGATCGTGCCGATGCCGTAGAGCAGCAGCAGGCCGCCGGAGACTTTGACAAAATCCTCGGGCGCGGCGAAGTCGTTAGCATGAGCGACGGTGATCGGATAGAGCGTGTTGGCGACGGCGCCATAGATGACCACCATGCCGATCAGGAAATAAGGACCGGCTGGCTGCAGCAGGAAGAGCAGCAGCCCGTCGATGGCGGCGACAGCGGCCATGCCGGCCAGCACGTAGCGGCGGTCGATGCGGTCGGAAAGGCGCCCGGCCGGAAACTGCATCACGGCACCAGCGAAGATGGTCGAGCTCATCATCAGCGCGATATTGCTGTCCGAGAGACCGGCATTGGCGCCGAAGACGGCGCCGAGCGTGCCATAGGCACCATTGGCAATGCCGACCAAGAGGATGCCGATGGAGGCGACCGGCGAGTTGCGGTAGAGCGCCTTCAAATCCAGGCTGACGGCCTTCAGCGGCTGCGGCGAGGCAGCGGTCGAGAGCGTCGTCGGCAGCATGGCGATGCAATAGCAGATGCCGCAGCACATGAAGAGGATCGGCGTGTGGATATCTGCAAAGGGGATCATCATCTGGCCGGCAACGGCGCCGATCAAGGTAATGCCGATGTAAAGCGAGAAGATCGCGCCACGGCTTTCATTGGTGGCACGTTCATTGAGCCAGCTTTCGATGATCATCGAGGTGCCGGCGGTGCAGAAACCGGTGACGGCCCGCAGCAGCACCCACCAGGTCGCGTCGACGATGATGCCGGTCAGCAGCGCGATGATGGCGATGACGGAGATGAAGCCGGAAAAGGCGCGGACATGACCGATGCGCCGAACGAGTTTCGGCGCGGTCAGACAGCCGAGCACGAAGCCTGTCGCCCAGGTCGTGCCGAGCAGACCGAGCGTCGTGGTGGCGTAGCCCTCGGCCGTGCCACGCACCGGTAGAAGCAGGCTGTGCAGGCCATTGCCGGTGAATAGGAAGAGCGTACCGAAAAGCAGGGCAAGAACGGGTAAAATATTTCTCTTCATGTTCCTACTTTCATGCGGCTCCACTTAGAGAACCGATAAGGCAGAACCAAGCCCTGCCAGTTTTCACTATTGATTGTGCCCCGGATTGCCGCTATCGGCGTTAAGAAACAGTCTGTTGGCGCGGAAAAATGTCCGTCCTATGACGATTAGAGCATGATCATGAAAACTGCGCAGTGGTTTTTGATGAGGCTATGCTCACTCTTGCGCAAACGGGGAAAAATACCGTGACAAAAGTGATCGCGGTGCTGCTGTTGCTTGCCATGGCGGTGCAAATCATCAAGCCGCTCGGGCTGCCCGGCCTCAAACGGCGTGCCGATTTCTGGAAGATCGCCGTGATAGCCTTTGCAGCCTGGACGATCGCCTTGGTCATCAACGAGACGTTTTAAGGCATTGCAGGCCGGGATTGAGGCCTTCGGAGGATCGTGCGGGGCGCCTTAAAGCAGGATTTCGCCGCGCATGACATGGACGCTGCTACCCGACAGCAAGACTTCGTTTACCGTGCCGGAAGATTTCCGGACTTCGACACCGATGACGCTGCGTCTTCCCATTTCCACGCCCTGCTCGATGGTGATTTTCACCTCCGCATCCTGTGCCGGCAACAGGGAGGTCAGGTAGGCGCCGAGTGCAGCGGAGGCGCTGCCGGTCGCCGGGTCTTCCGTCACGTTGTCCATGGGCGCAAACATGCGCGCGCGGATATGCCACGGGTTTTCGGCCGAGCGCACGTAGAGAAAGAGCGAGAAGCCGGTCTTGTCCAGCTTGTGCCGGGCAGCCGCTTCGACAAAGATCGCCGCATTCGGCCACGCTTTTCCAAGCGTTTCCAGGCTGTCCAGTTCTGCGAAGGCGAAAGGCAGGCCAACGGAGGCGAAGGTCGGGGCGTGCGTTATCGTGCGGATCGATTGCGGACCGACCTGCACGCAGCGGGCAATCAGTTCGGGGGCAATCGTGTCGCCGACCGTCAGCTTTCCCGGCGCACGGATGCTGGCGCCTGTGATGTTACCGCCCTTGCGCAACAGCGTCACCTCAACCAGCCCGGCATCCTCTTCGAAGATCAGCCTGTCGCCCGCGGGCTTTCCGAAGATTTCCTGTTGTTGTCCGAGAACGAAAGCGGTGCCGACATTGGGATGGCCGGCAAAGGGGATTTCGGCCGTTGGCGTGAAGATGCGGACGCGCGCGGTATGATCCGGGTTCTCCGGTGGCAGCACGAAGGTCGTTTCCGAATAGCCGAACTCGGCTGCGATCTTCTGCATGGCGTCGCTGCTCAGGCCGCCGCGGGCATCGGGAATGACGGCCAGCGGATTGCCGACGAAACGTTCCAATGTGAAGACGTCGACAGTGACATAAGCGACGGTGTTCATGGCGGCTCCCAGAGTATTGATCGAACTGCGAGGATTTAGCCGCGGCTCGGGCGAGCCTGAAAGCGGGAACTTGTGCCGGTGACAAGTTCTTCGCCGTGGAGCGGGCCTCAGCCATCATTTACATTATTCATGAAGGCTTTCGAGCGGCGTGATGGATTCCATCGATATGCGGGATTAGCTTCGTCTGTATAAAATCACATAGCTAGGATGAAGCGGGATCTACTTCTGCGAAGTTACCGGCAATTTGAAAAGGTTTTCCATGCCTCTTCTTGACCCTAATGCAGTCCATCCAATTACTTTGCCTGATGGCACCCTCTATCGCGATACTGTCTACCTGAAGAACGTAATTGACCATCCGCGCATGGAAATCGGCGAGTTCAGCTATTATACCCATTCCGGAAGGCCGGAAGATACTGCCCAGATACTGGCGCCCTATCTCGGTGGTAGCGTTCGTGAGCGCCTAGTGATCGGCAAGTTTGTCCAAATTGCTCGGGGAAGCTACTTCATCACCAGTTCGGCTAATCATCCGATGACTGGCTTCACCACCTATCCATTTCGCATCTTTAAGCCTGAGACCTTCGGCTACACCGACCTGCCGGTGAAGGATACCATCGTCGGTCACGATGTCTGGATTGGTCATAACGCGGCCATCATGCCGGGCGTGCAGATTGGGGCGGGCGCGATCGTCGGCGCTGCTTCGGTCGTCGCAAGTCATGTACCGCCTTATGCAGTTGTTGGCGGGAATCCGGCAACTATCATTCGGATGCGCTATCCGAGTGAGGTCATCAACGAACTTCTTGATATAGCCTGGTGGGATTGGCCGATAGACAAAATCGAAGCCAACTTAGCGTCTCTCAGTAGCGGTGATCTCGCTGCCCTCAAAACAGCTTGAGCGTGCTGCAAACTCATCTACCGCACAAAAGCAAAAAGCCCCGACCGCATCGCGATCGGGGCTTTCATCCATTCGAAGCGTCACCTTAGATCAGGCGGCCTTTTCGCTGTCCTTGGTCCAGCTACCCTTGGCGGCGAGGTAGTTCATCTCGGCGCGGTGGGCGAAGGCGCGCTGGCCGGCGGCGACGTTTTCCGCCTTGCCGCCCCATGCCTTCAGCGCGGCGTCCTGCAGGGCGCGGCCGTAGGAGAAGGTAACGTGCCAAGGCAGGTCATAGCCGTTGATGGCGGAGAGATGCGCGGTTGCTTCTTCCGGCGTCTGGCCGCCGGAGAGGAAGGCGATGCCGGGGACGGCGGAGGGAACGGTTTCCTTCAGCACCTTGACGGTGCGTTCGGCGACTTGCTCGACCGATGCCTTGCGCGCCTTCTTGCCGTCGATGACCATGCTCGGCTTGAGGATCATGCCTTCGAGGTTGATGCGGGCTTCTGCGAGCTCCTGGAAAACGATCTGCAGCGTCCAGCGGGTGACTTCCTCGCTGCGGGCGAGATCGTGGGTGCCGGGTTCGCCGTCCATCAAGACTTCCGGCTCGACGATCGGCACGATCTTTGCCTGCTGGCAAAGCGCGGCGTAGCGGGCGAGCGCATGGGCATTGGCCTTGATCGAGCCATGGGTCGGCAGCGTATCGGAAACGGCGATCACGCCACGCCACTTGGCGAAGCGGGCGCCGGCGTCATAATATTTCGCCAGGCGGTCAGCGAGGCCGTCCAGGCCTTCGGTGATGGTTTCGCCCGGGAAGCCGGCCATCGGCTTGGCGCCGGTATCGACCTTGATGCCGGGAATGCTGTCGGCAGCGCGGATGATGTCGACGAAAGGCGTGCCGTCGGCGGCCTTCTGAAAGAGAGTTTCCTCATAGAGGATGACCCCGGAGACGTACTTCTTCATCGCCTCTTCCGAGCGGAAGAGCATTTCGCGATAATCGCGGCGGCTCTCTTCGGTGGAAGCGAGAGCGATCGTGTCGAGACGTTTCTTGATCGTGGCGGTGGATTCGTCAGCCGCCAGCAGGCCCTTGCCACCGGCTACCATCTTTACGGCAATGTCTTCAAGTCGTTCGCTCATTTTCGTTCTCCAAGTCGATTTCAGTCAGCGACGGGGTCATATAGGTCGGCGATAACAGAAGTGTATAAAGAGGGAAATGGGCAGCTAAATTATTGAAACGATTGAAATGATTTCAACCGTTTGAAAGTTCGGACTATCATTTTAGCATCCTGTGGAAAGCTGCGAAAGTCCGGGTCGCAGCTCTCCTTTTTGTGTGAGATGCCGGTCTATTTTTCAGTATGGAGAACGGCGACGCCCGGCAGGACCTTGCCTTCCATCCATTCGAGGAAAGCGCCGCCTGCCGTCGAGACATAGGTGAAATCATCGGCGACGCCGGCATGGTTCAACGCGGAGACGGTATCGCCGCCGCCGGCAACCGAGGTCAGTTTGCCGGCTTTGGTGCATTCAGCGGCATATTTGGCAGCAGCCACGGTGGCGGCGTCGAAAGGCGTGATTTCGAAAGCGCCGAGGGGGCCGTTCCAGACCAGCGTCGTTGCGCGTCCGATCCAGGCCTTGACCGCTTCGACCGATTTCGGGCCGACATCGAGGACCATGGCATCGGCCGGAATGGCTTCGATCGAAACAACTTCATTGTCCGCGCCAGCCTTGAATTCGCGGGCGACAACGCCGTCTTCCGGCAGCACGATGGCGCAGCCCGACGTCGCGGCTTCGATCATGATCTGCTTGGCGGTGTCGGCCAGATCATGCTCGCACAGCGATTTGCCGACATTGGTGCCGCGGGCGGCGAGGAAGGTGTTGGCCATGCCGCCGCCGATCACCAGCGCATCGACCTTCTTCACCAGGTTCATCAGCAGGTCGATCTTGGTCGAGACCTTGGCGCCGCCGACGATGGCAACAACCGGGCGGGCCGGGTTGCCAAGACCTTTTTCCAGCGCTTCCAGCTCGGCCTGCATGGTGCGGCCGGCATAGGCGGGGAGGTGATTGGCAAGGCCCTCGGTCGAGGAATGGGCGCGGTGGGCGGCGGAGAAGGCGTCGTTGACGTAGATATCGCCGTTGGCTGCCAGCGCCTGAGTAAAGGCGGCGTCGTTTTTCTCTTCTTCCTTATGGAAGCGAGTGTTTTCGAGCAGCAGAATATCGCCGTTGTTCATCTTGGCGATGGCGTCGGCTGCCGGTGCGCCGACGCAATCGGAGGCGAAGAGGACGGCGTGATCGAGCACTTCTTCGATCGCGGGAATGATCAAGGAAAGCGACAGATCCGGCGACGGCCCATCCTTCGGGCGGCCGAAGTGGGCAAGCAGGATGACCTTGGCACCCTTCTTGGACAATTCCAGAATCGTCGGCGCCACGCGCTCGATACGGGTCGCGTCGGTGACTTTGCCGTCCTTGACCGGCACATTGAGGTCGACGCGCACGAGCACGCGCTTGCCGGTGATATCGGTGAGATTGTCGAGGGTTTTGAAGGCTGCCATAGGGAGGATCCAATGTTGTTGGTGCCGCGAAGTGCGCCGACCATACTACGGATGATGCGAGACGCAAGGCGGTCAGGCGTCGTTTTTGCCGGTATTTGAATCGGTTGAAACGACCTCTTCGGCGTGCTCGCGACGCTTGCGCAGGAAGCCGCGAATACCGTTCAAAATGTCGTGGAGATTGATGAAAATCGGCAGGATCGCCGGTGGTTCCAACGCTTCCAGCGACATGCCGACCGACTGGATATGGTCGTTTTCGTCGAGATCGCGGACGATCAGGATGATCTCGCCGAGACGGACGCGATCGGCATAATCGGCCTTGCCGCCGAGGCGCTGGCGCATCAGCTCGGCGATCGTCAGGCCTTTTTCCGCATCGCTGAGAAGCCCTGGACCATAGGCGGCGTCGAGATCGGCGGCGGGACGCAGCGGCGAGATCGAAAAGGCGCCGAAGAAATCCGCATCATCCGGATCGACCGGCGCGCGGCTGGCAAACAGGCGGTCGAGAAGGCGTGAATAGCTGGGCGAAATGAAGAGATAGACGAGATCGTGTTCGCGCAGGCGCCCAGCATATTGGTAGCGCATCGACTTGCCGTCCCTGACGACGAGCGATGGCATCGCCCAGCGCGGGATGCGTTCGCCGCGCAGAACCGGGCTATCCTTGACGACGCGATAGGAGAGCAGCTCGTGATTGACTGTGCCCGGCAGATCGACCTCGACTTTGTCGACGGCGCCCATGCGCGGCGGCACGATGAGGCTGAGCCGACGCGCCATCGGCTTGATCGTCCAGCCCTGAACGAGCAACGACACCAGCACGACGATGAAGGCGACATTGAAATAGGTCTGGCTGCTCGGGAGATTGCCAAGGATCGGCATGATGGCGAGCAGGATGGAGACGGCACCGCGCAGGCCCACCCAGGCGACGAAACCCGTTTCGCGCTGCGTGTAGTCGAAAGGCAACAGACAGAGCCAGACGGCAATTGGCCGGGCGATGAAGATCAGGAACAGCGCCAACGCCACGGCGGGGATGGCGATCGCCGGAAATTGCGACGGCGTGGCGAGTAGCCCGAGGACGAGGAACATGATGATTTGCGCCAGCCACGTCATGCCGTCCTGAAAGCGTTTGATGCTGGCCGAGGCGGGCATCTTGCGATTTCCGGCGTAAATGCCTGCCACATAGACGGCGAGAAAGCCGCTGCCACCGACAGCGCCGGTAAAGGAGAAGACGAGCAGGGCGAGCGCCAGCACGAAGATCGGCGTCAGGCCGCGATCGGTCTCCAGATGGCTGACGATCAGCACGATCATCATGCCGCCGAGCAGGCCGAGAATGACGCCCAGGCCCATCTGCTGGATGAAGGTGGCGAGCATAACAAGGTTGAAACCGTGATAGCCGTCGCCGCTCGCAAGCAGCTCGACCAGCGCCAGCGTCAGGAAAATCGCCATCGGATCATTGGTGCCGGATTCGAC
Organism: Rhizobium sp. NXC24; assembly: GCF_002944315.1. NCBI lineage: Bacteria > Pseudomonadati > Pseudomonadota > Alphaproteobacteria > Hyphomicrobiales > Rhizobiaceae > Rhizobium > Rhizobium sp. NXC24. The sequence goes on along the minus strand of NZ_CP024311.1, from coordinate 3,227,091 downwards.
TTCCAGCGTCGAGCGCACCTTGTCGCGGATGTTGATGCCGCCGATGCGCAGCAGGAAGAAGACAGCAGCCGCATCCGTCGACGCGACGATCGAGCCGAGGAGCAGGCCTTGCAGCCAGGTAAAGCCAAGGAGCCAGGTGGCGGCGAGGCCGAACAGTGCCGCTGTCACGAGAACGCCGATGGACGCAATGGTCAGGGCCGGGGCGGCGGCCAGTTTGAAGGCCTGGATCGGCGTGCCATAGCCGGAATCGAAGAGGATGACGGCGAGGGCGAGCGAGCCGAGGATATAGGCAAGATAGTTATTGCTGAATTCGATGCCGAGCCCGTCCGTGCCGGCCATCAGCCCGATCATCAGAAAAAGCAGCAGCAGCGGTGCGCCGAAACGAAAGGCAAGCAGACTCGAGAAGGCCGCCATCAGAATGAGGACCGTGCACACCAATACGACGACGTAAAATGCCTCCACGCCCTTCTTCCCCTTTCCCGCGCGCTCTTGCCCCGGCCGCAGCCGGGATCCTTCGCAATTCTCCCGCCACTCACTATGCTGCCGCATGCTTAAAATTAGTACATACAAATATTCTTCGGAGAAGGCGCTGGTTCGATGCCCGCTCCGACGATAGCGACTTCATGCTGTGATGCGTTTCGCCAGAACAGCGAAACGGCCCCGGAACGCTTTGGGAGAATTCCTGTCAAAAATTTATTTGTAAATCTGGACCATAGCAGGGCAGGGAGAGGAAAGATTTGAGGCGAATGGGAGGAATAATGCGGACCGCAGGCTGTTGTCCGCGCGGCCGTATTAAACATCCACACGCTTGAAATAGATTGGATAGTCGATCACCAGCCCATCCTCGTCGACGGGCAGGTCTACGGTAAAGGTCCTGTCTTCGGCAGCATAGCGATAGAGTTTCTGCGGCGTGATGCAAGTGTAGCGCTGGCCGTCGCGCAGCGGCACGAAGCTGTCGAATGGAATATAGAGCATGGAAAGCTTTGCCGTTCCAGCGTCCGGCGTCAGCTCAAGCCGGCGGATCGGCAGGCTGTTTGTGAAAGGCGAGCCGGAGAGATCGATATCGATGCAGCCGTCGAATTGCGGCAAGGCAATGCCGTCTTCGGCGCGCCAATGTCCTTTGCCGTCGGAAAGCAAGGCAAGGCGCCGGCCATCGGTGGTATCGATCGAAAAGGAGAGAACGGTCCAGTCGGCTGCGCAATTGATGCGGTAGAAGACGCCGTAGGGCGAGCCGTCGCGGCTGCCGATGATGGTGCCACAGGCGCGAATGGCTGCGCCCGTGGCGGTGTCGATGGGAGCGATCGTCAGATGCTCCAGCCCGTCTCCTTCCAGCGGACGCCAGCGAACTGTCGTCGGAAGGAGAGGGCGGAAGGCCATGATCAGATCAGCTTGGCAAATGCAACGGCCGTATCGGACATGCGGCTGGAGAAGCCCCATTCGTTGTCGTACCAGGACAGGACGCGCACGAAGTTGCCTTCCATGACCTTGGTCTGGTCGGTCGCGAAGATCGACGAGTGGCTGTCATGGTTGAAGTCACGGGAAACCAGCGGCTCGTCGGTGTAGCCGAGGATGCCCTTCAGCTTGCCGTTCGATGCAGCCTTGATGGCTTCGTTGATTTCGCCGACCGTCGTTGCCTTCTTGGACACGAACTTGAAGTCGACAACCGAGACGTTCGGGGTCGGAACGCGGATCGACGTGCCGTCGAGCTTGCCCTTCAGGTGCGGCAGAACGAGACCAACAGCCTTTGCGGCGCCCGTCGAGGTCGGGATCATGGACAGGGCTGCGGCACGGGCGCGGTACAGGTCCTTGTGCATGGTGTCGAGCGTCGGCTGGTCACCGGTGTAGGAGTGGATGGTCGTCATGAAGCCGTGGTCGATGCCGACGGCGTCGTCGAGAACCTTCACGACCGGCACCAGGCAGTTCGTGGTGCAGGAAGCGTTGGAGATGACCATGTGCTCCTTGGTGAGCTGGTCGTGGTTGACGCCGAAAACGACGGTCAGGTCGGCACCGTCGGCAGGAGCCGAAACGATAACGCGCTTGGCACCGGCCGTCAGGTGAGCGGCGGCCTTGTCGCGGGCAGTGAAGATGCCCGTGCATTCCATGGCGATGTCGACGCCAAGGTCCTTGTGCGGCAGCGTTGCCGGATCCTTGATCGCCGTGACCTTGATCGGTTTGCCGCCGCCAACGATGATCGTGTCGCCTTCGACCTTCACTTCGGCAGGGAACTTGCCGTGGATGGAATCGTAACGCAGCAGGTGGGCATTGGTCTCGACCGGGCCGAGGTCGTTGATAGCAACAACTTCGATGTCGGTGCGGCCGGATTCGACGATCGCGCGCAGAACGTTACGGCCGATGCGGCCGAAACCGTTGATGGCAACTTTTACAGTCATGTGTTCACTCCCGTTCACTCAGGGTATTTCTATTGAAATGGAGAGCGCCTTTCGACGCCCTCAGGAAAGCTTTGCCTCAGCGGCAGCGACAACCGCCTCGGCGGTAATGCCGAAATGCTTATAAACGTCCTTGTAAGGTGCGGAAGCACCAAAGCTCTTCATGCCGATGAAGGCGCCTTCCGGACCGATGAATGCGTCCCAGCCTTCGCGAACGGCGGCTTCGACGGCGATCTTGACCGGCGAATTGCCGAGCACTTCCGTGCGGTAGGCTTCCGGCTGCTCGAAGAAGAGCTCCGTGCAGGGTACGGAAACGACGCGGGTGGAAATACCCTTGCCTTCCAGCGCCGCGCGGGCGGCGACGGCGATTTCGACTTCGGAACCCGAAGCGAAGATCGTCACCTTGGCGTCGGCATTGCCGGCGAGCGTGTAGGCGCCCTGCTCGCAGAGGTTCTTCTCGCTGTATTCGGTACGTGCAGCGAGCAGGTTCTGGCGGGTCAGCGCGAGGCCGGACGGACGATTGTGCGTCTTGACCGCGATCTGCCAGCATTCCGCCGTTTCGGTGGCATCAGCCGGACGGAACAACAGGAAATTTGGAATGGCCCGCAGGCCGGCGATCTGTTCGACCGGCTGGTGCGTCGGGCCGTCTTCGCCGACGCCGATCGAGTCATGCGTCAGAACGTGGATGGCGCGGATGCCCATCAGCGCAGCGAGACGGAGCGGCGGACGGCAATAGTCCGAGAAGATCAGGAAGCCGCCGGAATAGGGGATCAGGCCGCCATGCAGCGAAATGCCGTTCATGGCAGAGGCCATGCCGTGCTCGCGGATGCCCCAGTGGACGTACCGGCCGGAGAAATCGGTCGGGGTGATCGACTTCATCTGGCTGGTCTTGGTGTTGTTCGACGGCGTCAGGTCCGCGGAACCGCCCAGTGTTTCCGGCAGGAAGCCATTGATGACTTCGAGCGCATCTTCCGATGCCTTGCGGGTTGCGAGCGTCGGCTTGGTTTCAGCGAGCTTCTTCTTGTATTCGCTGATGGCGGCATCGAAGCCAGCCGGCAGCTCGCCGGCAAAGCGGCGATTGAATTCGGCCTTCTTGCCGGCTTCCGCAACAGCGACGCGGCCTTCCCAGGCTTCGCGGGTGCTGACGGAGCGCTCGCCGGCGGCGCGCCATTCGGTAAGAATGTCGTCCGGAATGACGAAAGCTTCGTAGGGCCAGTTCAACGCAACGCGCGTCGCTGCAATTTCCTCGGCGCCGAGCGGCGAGCCGTGAACCTTGTGGGTGCCCTGCTTGTTCGGAGCGCCGAAGCCGATAATCGTCTTGCAGGCGATCAGCGTCGGGCGGTCGGATTGGTGCGCGGCTTCGATGGCAGCGCCGATGGCGGCCTGGTCGTGGCCGTCTACTTCGATCGTGTTCCAGTGAACGGCCTTGAAGCGGGCAACCTGGTCGGTCGAATCCGACAGCGAAACGGCGCCGTCGATGGTGATCGAGTTGTTGTCCCAGAAGAGGATGAGCTTGTTCAGCTTCAGGTGGCCGGCCAGCGCGATCGCTTCATGGCTGATGCCTTCCATGAGGCAGCCGTCGCCGCACATGACATAGGTATAGTGATCCATCAGCTCGGCGCCGAATTCTTCACGCAGCTTGCGTTCGGCGATCGCCATGCCGACCGAATTGGCAATACCCTGGCCGAGCGGGCCGGTGGTGGTTTCGATGCCGGTGGCGTGACCATATTCCGGATGGCCGGCAGTCTTGGAGCCGAGCTGACGGAATTGCTTGAGGTCCTCGACCCCCATGTCAGGGTAGCCGGTCAAGTACAGCAGCGAATAGAGCAGCATGGAGCCATGGCCAGCCGAGAGCACGAAGCGGTCACGGTTCGGCCAATGCGGATGCTTCGGGTCGAAGCGTAGATATTTGCCAAAGAGAACGGTGGCGACATCCGCCATCCCCATCGGCAAACCGGGGTGACCGGAATTGGCCTTCTCGACAGCATCCATGGCAAGGAAACGGATCGCATTCGCCATCCGGTCGTGTTGTTCGCGAGAGATCATGGTTTTTCCGCAGGGTTCCGGGTTCGGGGGATGGCCACACGCTTGGGAGGCTGGGCCACCGGTTGAAAGGCGGCCGAAACGGAGGAGTACCTTACAAACTCCGTTTTCACTGCTGCCTCAGGCGGCTGAGACATAGCAGTTGGGGCGAGCAAGTCAATAAATCCGCGGGGCGATCAGGGGGTGGTGCGGCAATTTTTCGACATTTGCCCGCCGACTTATACAAAAGACGACAAGGGTAAGACAAAGGCCGCTTAAGCCATAAAGGCGGCCTTCATCCACAGATTAGGTCCCCTGCCGTATGGCGGCCTTTATTGACGTTCAGTTGCCGAGTTGAATATTGTTGGGAAATCAGTCGAGTGGCCGGATATTTTGATTCGGGCCTTGCGCGGGGAATCGAAAGGCATGACGCCCTCAGGCAAAACGGTGGATGTGGCGCTCGCTCAGTTGCGCCAGGCGCTTTCGACTTTGGAGAGCGCCGTCGATGTGCGGTTCGAACGTGAACGCGCGCAAAGCGATGTCGAAGGCGAGGTTCGCCGGGTGCATGCGGATCGTTCGCGGCTCGCCCAGGAACTCGACCAGGCGGAGTTCCGAGCGAACCGGCTTGAAGAGGTCAATCGCGAAGTGTCGCGCCGGCTTGTGACGGCGATGGAAACCATAAGAGCCGTGCTCGACCGCTGATCCCTCGGGACGCAGCCGTCGCGATCAGCGGCAATGATCGGAAAGTCTCATGGCGCAGGTAACGGTAACGATCGATGGCAAGGCCTATCGCATGGCCTGCGAAGAGGGGCAGGAAGAGCATCTGACGGATCTCGCCACCCGCTTCGACCGCTATGTCATGCATCTGAAGAGCCAGTTCGGCGAAATCGGCGATCTGCGCGTCACCGTCATGGCCGGCATCATGATCATGGACGAGGTGGCGGAGCTGACACGTCGCGTTTCGGGGCTGGAGGCCGAGCTCGAAAACTTGCGCAACAACCGTGACACCGTGCTTGCGGCCAATGCCCGCAGCGAAGAGACGCTCGCAACCGTCATCGACGAAGTGACGACGCGCATTCGCGGCATCACCGAGAAGCTGACGGTTCGCCCAGGCGCCGAGCCGAACTGAGGCGTTCTTTTATTTCTCGGGACTGCACCGTAGCACCCTCTGGTGCAAGGCGAGAATTCTCTTTATATAGGACTTGCGGTCTGCGCTTCCCGACAGGAACCACAATCCCTGGGGCCATACTCGATCCAAAGGGAGCTGTCCCTGACCAGGCTCGTGGGCCTGGACACACGGCGCCCACCTACGTTTGTAGGCGCCCAGGATCGTAAACATCCATCGGTCGTCGTGGATCGCTCTTATATCTCATTGATTTTCAACATTTTTGGCTCTCGACTGAAACTTTGACACCGACTTTGACACCGGTGTGAAAATCGAGTTGCCGACTATGGCTGACCGCTATCGACTCTATCGTCATCCCAACGGTATCTACTATCACCGGGTCAAAGTTCCTGCCGAGATACGATCTTTCTATGGCAAGCAAATCGAGCAACGATCACTGAGAACGCGCGACTTGCGGACGGCACTTCGGCTGCTGTCTGCTGTGATCGTTGAGGTGGACCACGCGTTCGCCCTGATAAGGGCTAAGCATTTCAATCAACTGGTTGATGCGACTTCCGGATGGCGACGAAATCCAACGATCCCTGTTAGTTCAGAAATGATGCTACGGGCGCGCGACGAGTTCCGCTGTCTTCTTCAATCGAAGGAAGACGATGAAAGGGCGCTCGCGCTGAGAGCGTTTGGTTCAGGGGGCGCTCAACGAGAGGAAATCATCGACACTCTCTTTGTCGAGCATCGGCAGCGACTTGAGCATCGCCTCGCATCTGTTGAGCGCGCTTATGCCGTTCGCGACCTATCGCGCTGGCAACGAGCGTACGATCATTTCGATCTTGCAGATGCCGATCCGACTGCTGCGATAGGTATGTTGTATGATTGCGAGCGGACCATGATCACCGCTTGGCTACGAGAGTTCAGTGGCCCTTGTTCAGGCATGTCGCTGCGCCAATCCTCATCAGACGTGCGAAGTTCGAAAGCTCCTGAGGCGACGGCGAGGGAAACAGAGCTGCCATTGCTCTCAGTGATCGCAGTCGAATGCTTTGAATCGCTTGCGAAATCCAAGGGATGGAGCGCGAAAACTCAGTCGGCACGCGCGAACCAGATTAAGCAGGTCATTGCTATCTGTGGTGACAAGCCACTCAATCAATACGTTCAGTCAGACATCAGGTTGCTAAAGTCTACGTTATTTGAGCTGCCTCCTCAGGCCCATGGTCGGTCCGAGTTAAAGGGGCTCTCCAAATTAGAGATTGCTGCTCGTGCAAAAATAGACGGCTCGTCCAAAGGTCTATCGGTCGAAAGCGTTCGGCAGGTGATGACGGCGATGAACTTAGTGTTTGGGTGGGCTCGCGCTGAATTCGACATAAATCTGAAGAACATTGTTCAGCCGATGATACCAAAACTCGGGAGCGCCGGCGACCGGCGCGATAAAAGGCACGGCTTCAGCATCCTCGAATTACAGAAGCTCTTTCACAGCCCGGTCTTCACTGGGGTAAAGAGCGCGCGGGAGTGGTTCGTGAAGGGGGATGTGCCCATGCAAGCCACAGGGCGCTTCTGGGTACCTCTTCTATCGTTGTATGCAGGGACGAGGTTGATGGAAGCCGTACAACTGTTTCGCGAGGACGTTCGGTTAGAGGGTGGGATTTGGTTTCTGGATGTTAATGCTGACGACACGGACGGCAGCTTTGTCGGGAAGACGCTCAAGACGATGTTTGCCGCTCGTAAAATCCCGGTCCATGCGAAATTGATTGAACTCGGATTTGTTAAATTTGTTCAGTCTGTGCAGCCCGGACAACGGTTATTTCCCGATATCGGGATCGGACCTGCCAACCAGCGTCACCGCCATGCCTCGAAGTTGTTCAACAAACTGCTCTCAAAGGCGGGGATCAAGGCAGAAAAGAAGGTTTGGCATTCTCTGCGGCATTCATTCGAGCAAGCCTGTCGCGATAGCCGAGTGGATAGTGCCGTTATGGACCAAATTCAGGGCCATTCACAGGGTATCCGCGAGGTCTACGGAAGCTCGTATGGGTTGCCGGTTTTGAACGAAGGCATTCAATCCATCGCCTACAAAGGCTTAGACCTCACTCATGTTCGAGGGTTTCCTTCCTGACCTTAAAGAGGGACTCCAATTGCGATAAACCGTTAGGTCACCACCGTGATATGGCTGCGACATTATAAACGTAATGGCACGTCGGATATTTCAACTTTAGTCGCGGCGTTTGGAACGTTCTGATCTTCCAAAAGGGCAACAAATTCGCGCTTGAGCTGCACAGACATTGTGCCGGGGCCGATCAAAAGCCTTTGGAAGAGTTCAGGCAGCGTGGCTCCATAGAAACCTTCATCTGGTACATCAATCAGAGGGATTTTATAGATGCGCTGCGGGGCCTGCGAGATGATAACCCGGTCTGGCACGAGCCTTTGGGACTTTTGAAACGTAGGTTGATATACAATTCGCCATTCACGCTCTTCGTGAAAGCTGGGATGTTTCGTGCAGATGATAGCATATCGGTAGGCTGCAAATAGATTTGCAAGTATATGCTCGCGTCCGAGCCGTTCCAGGAATTCAAAGTTAACAATGATGTTCTTTACGACTTGCTCGTATTGCTCAAGAAATTGTGCGGGGGATAGATAGGCAACCGGGCTGGTGTAGGCGCCAAGTGCGTCTGATGGACGAAGAAAAGGACCGCTATTTAACACGAATGCAACCGGGTTTGCGCCTGCACCGTAGGCGCGCCACATGGAAAGTCTGCCCATCTGCTCTTCGTTTGGCAACTGCTCCGTCAAACAAGTGATGTAGGTCTCCTGTTCAAAGTGCGGCATCCACGAGTTGATTAACCCGATAAGATGCTCAGTAAACCCTGGAAATTTTCCGTCTAGTACCCTCGCCAATTCGTGTGCTGAATCGCTCGTCAGAGCATTAGCAAGACAAGCCTTTCCGTGCTGTATCTCGGAGCTGTCGTTCATCCACGTGACATTCCTCATCCATACAGACCCGTTCCGGATCATGGATTCGGCGGCTGCACTGCTGCAATAATGGACAAATGAATGCCGTGTAGTCAGCGCCTCAATAGTTTTGTTGAAGGCATACGGATAAAATATCTGGAAGTTACGAATATCTTCCGCCGTAAACGATAGCTCTTCTGTCAAGGATTGAAGCATCAAATATCTCAATTGCCGCGCTTTGTCGTGGCAATTTAGCCGAGCGGTTCGAAAAGTACGAGAGGCTTACAGATTTGTGCACAAGCCTCGATGCAGCGCCACCATCCGGTCGCCCTGCCTCGTCTGTGTAGTCCACTTCGGGCACACCCTGATTTGCGCGCTGAGCCCGCTCTCCTTCTTTGTTCCTTTTGGGCTTCTGGCGTGGAAAGCCCAGGCGATTGCCGACTACTTCACCAAAGGCAAGGGTGTCGCCCCCTCCACAGTGGCGAGTCCCGGGACTTCCACGTCAAATAAAAACAGGGGCTTAATCGCGGTCAAATTGACCATTTCACGGGATATGATCGTGATAGCGACTTAAATGTCCTGATCCCGTATTGTGAAGAAAGGAATCGAGACATCGTTCATGTTGGGAACACCGGAGATGGAGATGCCCGTTCCGGGCATCGGAGATAGCATTTCAGCTCCAAAATGGCGGGTGACTATCGCCCTCATCACGTATGCTAGGAAGTCGAGAAGGTTCTCTGCTACCGGCACGACCTCATCCATCAGCTTCCCAAACGCCAATTCTGGATTGCGCTCGCCCATGACTTCGAGGATGTGGGACGAGATGACCAAATCCGACAAGTAGTAGTAGCCATTGGTCACCGCGTGGGAGACATACCACGCCCAATCCTCGTCGTCCGGAACCTCACTGAAAGCTTTTTCGAGCGCTGCAAGATCAGGATAGTGATAAACGACACTGTTTCTGAGCCGATGTAGCACATTGTTGTTCCCAAAATGACGCTTCAACAGCCGATGGGCTTCCTTTCCATCAGCTTCAACATCACCATTAATCTCCAAAAGTAGTCTCTGGATATTTGGTCGTCTGATCATCTCCCAAGTCTCAGCCATGGAGGCGAGCATAAACCGCAAAATCATTTGAGTTTGCGCAGCGCTGAGGATGTTTTCCACTTCGTGCTTCGACTCGAAATTCATTGAGAATATGAGCAAACGGCGGAGCACTGTGATCTGATTAATTGCGTAACTCGCTAGCAAGAGGAGTGCGCGCTCCTCGGGGGCACTGCTTCCAATTGGGATTTCGAGATATGAAGTCGAAAGATTTCGATCTTGGAATCGCGTTCCATCGATTCACGTCCACCTACTGAGCCACTTTTGTTTCTAGCTTATTTGAGAAGGAATAACTATCCGGGCTTCATCAGCAAGCGACTTCGTATTTGGCAACATTGGCATGTAGCGTGGCAAGCTCGGCAATGGTGGAATGGTGATAAACCAGAATACCCCGTTCACGATCAGGAGAAGCATGACAAGCCCGATTAGGATGTATGGGTGGATTTGGGCTTCATCGATCAATTGACCCCGATTCGTTTTGAAATCGGTCGATTTTCGAGTGGAAAGCCAGATGGTCCACGATGAATTTTACACAAGGTTCCTGCCAACTATTTGATTTCATTAGAGGCCCTGTGAATGGCGGGCGCACCCACTTGTAACGACAACCATTCGTGCTCACACTGCGAAGCAGAAGCAGACACCAAATTCTTTTTTTCTTTTGGTGAAAGGTGCCTGCTGTGGAAAACCCCCCGGAATTCAAGTTTAAGCTCTTCGGCTTGTTTGAGCTATCAGGCACCGGCACGCTTGGCATTGTCGTTGCCGCGATTATAGCCGTGCTCATGACCGGGATGTTCCTCCTTCATGTCGGATGATGTCGGAAACGCTTCCGATCCGAAAAATTCTCCAAGTGTCTGCTTTTAGAATCTGCGACAAACCTTCTGGTTCGGGTAGAGTGCCGACATCTTTTACATCGGAGGATGTATGCACACGACGACGAAGCCACGCCCAAGAAGCCAGTTGATCAGCCCGAACTACACTGCACAGAATTGGCAAGACCTGAATCTTGATCCGGACAACGCCGATGAAGCGCAGTGGCAGAAAGCGGGCGAGATTATAAAAGACCGGATTGAAGGACGATTTTTGAAACCGGCTGATGCGCTGATAGAGGCAGAAGCAGACAAAACTCAGGGCACATTCGGCTTTGCAATTCTCGCCTTGGATTTCCTTGTAATAGAGACAGTTCAAGGGTTCCGGGAGGGCAGGATCAACCATACCGGACAGAGCGAAACCCTTTTCAAAAACTTTCTCAAGGAATGGTCCCTATTCAAAGAGAGCGTCTCGGTTGAGGCTGAGCAAGAAGACAAAGCTCGAAAGCTCTATTTAAGCGGGCGATGCGCCCTTCATCACAGCGGTAGCACTGACTTCCTGAAGGTCGGCATTTCAGGCACGGCGCTGGAATTTTCCGCAGATGGTCTAATCCGGATCAATAGGACCCTGTTTCATCAGAGCCTATCGCAAGAGTTCACGAGCTTCATAGAGGCTATCGAAACCCCAGGCGATCCGATCTTGCGGCGCAACGTCAAGACCAAGATGAACGAGATTTGTCAGAAATGAGCGTTCGGCTCCGCTGTTACAGCGTCGTTTCGACAGCGGCTTCGGCTTTCCTCGCTGCTCTACTCTTGCGCTTCCGTTCAGTAGCTTCGACGCGCTTCTGATCTTCGCTCTTCTCAACACGCGGACGACCCCGCTTAGGCTGCTCGCCAAAGTCAATCGGAAGCGGAGTGGATGCGGCACATCCAAGCATCTCTTGAACGGCTTCCGCCGCACCTTCGTCAGGAAGCACGAGAACAACTTTCAGGAGCTTGCCGTTTTCGTCTGGCTTGCCAATGTTCTCCTTGTCCCTGATCATTGTGCGCCCCATGAACTGATAAACCATCTGATAGCATAGCGCGTCTTTCGCCTGTTTCTGCGTGATCCCGTAGAAGGCGTAAAGCCGCTCATTGGTATCCGGATCGTAGTTGATGGCGGCAAGGAAGACAGCCATATTACAGTGCTGGAAACTGTTCCAACCAAACGGGTTGGTGATGACACGTTGACCGCCTTTCTCACCATCCAACAACCACCTGAAGTCCTTGTCGTTTGAACGCTTGTTCGAACAGTGAATGTGTTCGCGTCCTGGGAACATCTCATCCAAACAAAGGGCAACCATGTCCAAAAACTGTTGCGTGCCGGTTTCCTCATCACCTTTGCCAAGCCGCGTTAAAAACGTCTTGGACAGGTTCTTGACCGGGGCATGATAGAGTTCAACGTGGTCGGCAACATGCTTCATATCCTGATAGCGCAGCCCCGTTTGAATCTCTTTGTTCGTCTGAAATTCAACGTCCTTCGACCACATCAGCGACAACAAGGTTTTGTCGAAATTCGCGCTGATCATCAGAACATCTTTGTACGCATCAACGATGGACGGCAGCATGAAAATAGTGAATTGAAGCCAGACACGACTTTCCCCAATCACCTTGCCGGTCTTGTCGCGCTTCAGGAACGCGTTGCCAGACGAAGCCTTGTCAAAGCTGTCCTGATCGATGACGACGCGGTATTGATCGTTGTGGATGTATGCCGCTAGCTTCTTCGCATGCTCGCCATAACCCTTGAAACGTCGTTCAGTGTCATAGGGGTCTTTTAGAGCGTTGTTCATCGGAGTGGACGGAACCACCTCATACATGGGCGCCGCTTTTGGTTGGGTGTCTGTCGCCTCAATGACGTACAGTTCACGAACGTCTTCCGGACTCTCGAATTCAATCCGGATCGTATCGAGAGGCGAAAAAGCTTCATCAATAGCAAGTAGCCGATTTGACGTGTTCGCCCGGGCGTTCAGGGCAATCATGTTGTTTGGGATCAGGACGCCTTCATAGCCTTCGTCGCAGTAGCGAACGTACGCTTCGGTAGAACTGCGAAAACCCGCATCTTGCGAGATGACAAGCGAAGAGATTCCGAGTTTGCTTAGTTCCTCGTGATGCTCATTGCTCAATCCGTTGGTAGGAGTGGCAAAGGTTGCCGGAACTGGATTGCCGCCGTTTTCGGCGATTAGCTTAGCGTACCATTCTCGCGTTCTGTAGGATTTGCCCGAACCGATATGACCATCTACTTTCTGAATGATTTTCTTCATCAAATTTTCCTCAAATTAACATGCGCAATGAAAAAAGGTCTCTGTGCGTCGGGCGAGGAACACAGAGACCTTTAGAGATTCGTTTGCACTTGTCTTGAGGATGTGATGCCGAAGCCTTTCGAATGACCTATTGAAACTAAGTCATTCGCCCGACTTCGATCTCAACAATAGTATCTAGTAATCTTCTCCCTTAATATCGTGTCTTTTGATGCAAAACTTTCGTGTTATTAGCACTGAATACGCTGAATTTTGCGTTCCTCATGAGGCGACAATAAAACTGATAAAGGACACGGTTTCGCATCACATTGGATAAGGCTTAAATTTTCGGGAATTGTCGCATTATAGCGAATATATACGTATATATCAAGTAAGATTCTGAACTATTATTCAAAATCAAAACGAATTACAGTGTATATGTCACGTTTGCGGCACTCAATCGTAGCAGTGTCACACTTAATTCCTTAAAACAGATTCTCTCTTCTTATAGGATTAAAATGTGACATGAATCTAAGGGATATGAATCAATAAAGGAATCTAAAAACACTAGCCGCTGGATGACCACGAGCGTAGCGAGTGGGCAATCCAGCTCACGAGCGAAGCGAAGTGAGCTTCTTAAATCCATTGCAATCAGTAAGGTTTCATTTCCAAATGGATTTCCTACCAATTGTCATTCCGACCGATAGAAGACCCTATAGATTCCTTTATCGATTCATTATCAGATGGATTTACTTCCAATGGCTATTGTTGGCATGGACACTCGCTTCGCTCGCGTGTTCGCTTCGCTCACGTAACTGGCAAGACAAAGTTTTTTTTCGATCAACCTTTGCCATCATTGTTCGCCTGATGAACCCTGTTGGAAAACTGACTTTACCCTGTGGCTATCCTGCCAACACCTGTAGTTCATTAGCTTCAACTGTATCCAACTGGTTTCGACTGAATTCAATCTGTGTTCCGCTGGTGTATCTCTGCTGACATCTGGAAAGGCAAATGACGTAATCAACCTATACCGTGGGGTTTCGATCCGACATCGGTAGGGCGACTATGACCTTATGGAGTGCCGCAAACGTGACATGGTGAAGTGCCGCGACAAGACAGCAGTGTTACATTGTAACATCAGAACTGAGTAAGAGCATACGTATAATCATATTGGCGAGACTTCTTGCGGGGACCATGTTTTGCGCCCCGCGCCACCAGCCTCCCGGGATTTCTCGCCCAAATCGGTCAGGGATGAGCAAATGTTTGCTTGAATAGACAAATGCAAAGAAGCTCGGAGTCGCACGATTCCGGGCTTTGATGAAAATAACAATTTAGGCTGTCAGGCGGCTTCTTTGATCCGCTTGGCGAAGGAAGGCGGCGCGTGTTACCCCGATCTAACAAGCCGGGGTTTCGTTTACTCCGCAGCATCTTTTTTGGCGGGTGCACCCTTCGGAGACTTCGCTAAAGCTTCCTCGTTTAGCACGATCTGCAATCGTATCGGAGTTTTCGGGTCTCGTTCCTCGACTGGGATTTCAGCAATCTGCAAGGCCTTGCTCATGCCCTTTTGTTCAACAGCGTGTGCCACTATATCTTCACCCAACGTCAGCATGTTTTCTCGTGTAGCTAAAATATCGCTGAGTATGTCGGAAGGTGTTGGATTCTTGCTTCCATCTCGATACCAAGATGGTGCCACAACACGACCGCCCTTCAACTTGAAGTTCTCGATAATCAGTGTTCCGTTCTTACCACCTGGATGCTCCACCGCATTCCTTTTTTTGACGAGTTCGGCAATCCAGTCATGGTCATCAGAGAACATTTTCGTGATGGAATGATCTTTTCCGAATTCTGCGGTAGCCCATTTCACGATTTGGCTATTGCCCGCACCCGTCTTGTCCCAAAAGATACTAGCTTCAATGGGCAGGTTTGCGCCGAACAGAAGGTTGAGCGGTTTCACCAAATCTCGAAGGTACTGCTTTGCTGCGAGCAAGAAGCTCTCCGCATTCACCTGAAGGTCGATGATAAAAGGAACGCTGGTATTTCCCTTGCGCAGTTCCAAGAGGAACGCATTAAGGGTGCGCTCGCGTTCATCAAATATGCGGTCGGCTAAGTCGTAGCAATGCAGCAGACGAGTTTGCAGGCCCATATAGACCTCCATAATGGCTTCCCTCGTCTCTTTCTCGATATGAACCGCGTTCAGTAGTTCAAAGGTTTGCAGCGTCAGTCGTGCGACAACCGGATGAGACGCCCCGTGGTTTGAGACTTGCTGAAATACAAACGTCGGCTTCTTGACCATCACTCACACCAATTATTATAGAACAACTGCTCGCTGTACTGGTCTAACACCTTGTCCGTCAGGTAAAAGTGCTCGTGGATGTTGATGTTTCCCGCAACCACGACAGCCGTCAAGCGGCTTCTGTAGCGCGTTCCTTCAGTCGCTTGGCGATCTTCGCCACTGTTGCCCGGGAAGCCTTGGTCACGTCCTGAATTTGGGTGTAGGACTTGCCTTCCTTTAGCATGGCTTCAATGCCCTTATTGCGCTTCACGTCTTCTTGTTTGCCTTTATAGCGACCTTCAGCCTTGGCGCGTGCCTGTCCTTGTGCCTGTCGCCGGCGACGGTCTTCGTAGTCCTTGCGGGCGACGGCAGCGAGCATGTCAAGAAGCATTCCGTTGATGGCTTTGAACATGCGCCCGGTGAATTCGTCTGTTGGGCTGGCAAGCATCCACGATGTAGGAAGATCGCGCGCTACAATCCGGACCTGCTTTGTCTCAATTTCGGCAAGAAGCTTTTGCCAATCGGCTTCGGTAAGACGAGACAGGCGGTCAACCTGTTCAATCAGCAGGATTTCGCCCGGACGGCTGTCGCGAAGCAGGCGGAACAGTTCCGGACGCTGCAACTTCGCCCCGCTTTCGTTCTCGATATACGTCGCCGCAATGGTCAAGCCGCGTTCGGCAGCAAAATCTTCAAGCTCCTGTAGCGCCCGTGTTGCGTCCTGTTCGTCGGTTGATGCTCTGAGATACATCCTTGCCAGCATGGAAACTCTTTCGGTTTACTTCAGATTGGTTTACTTGAGATTTTATGTAAACCATCCTTACTGAACCGTCAAGGCTGCTGGAAATCCGGGCGATGTTGATCCATGCCGATTGGTTTAGCGGAGGCACACCAAAATTGAACCGCAATCAGACGACCAATCATTGCAGCCCACACGCGATGCAGCTCATCAATGCAATCTGTCGATTTCTCGCCGCCTATCGTCAATAGCTTTTGCCATGGCTTCCTCGCGCCCACACTCATGCTTCTCTTGATAGAAGCGGATAAGACCTTGCCGTCGATCTTCGGTCATAATTGCATAGACATTACGAAAGCTTCTTTCCGTCGCGCTGATCGTTGACGGTGGTTCGTGCGACAGATGGCGGCGAAATATCCTTGATAGAGCGAAATAACATCCAAAGCCGACGGCTAATGACGATGCAAGCACCGCGAGCATCAAGCCCCAATTGAATGCGGTCGGGTTAGCCGTCACTATGGTGATGATCGATCCGTTTTCATTCGCCTGCACTGAGGACTCCCAAGGTCGCCACACGGAATATGTCACGGCAGGGAGCGTAGCGCACTCAGGGTTGATCTGGATGGTAAACACTCAATTCATGCCGGGGCACACTCAAGCTGCAAAAGGGCGATACGACGCGGATTATACTTTTCGAGGCGTGGAGGGAATCTAATTGGGCACTACACGACGCACAATCGAAACGACGAATTACAGAAGTTATTGGCTGCTCCGGCGTAGGGAGCGTAGCGAGAAATTCGATGGTGCAAAACTGATGCCAGTCCATTCACGTTTTGCTGTTTCTCCTGCGAAAGACACGCCCTACTTATTGCCGTGAACCAATAGCTGTCTTCTTCGTCTATCGTGCAACGTGGGTCCTTCACATAGAATGTTGCATCGATAGCCTTCACCTGATCATCGCCAGCGTCGAGCGCTCCCATCTTTCGTCCGATGAAATATTCGACGGCAGCAGTTCCCTGTCTGATTTCGGTGTTGTCAGAGATAATCAAGACGCGCGCTTGCCCTTCCTGTGGAACAAATTGTGCGTATTCTTCAAACTTCTTTTGGCTTTTCCGCATTGTTTTCATGACTTGATTCATCATAAAATCAGTCATCTTTTGGGAGGCGTCTTTCGAGTCGGGCAGTTGGTTTATTATCGCTTTGAAATTCAATCTTCCGACGCCCCAAAACGGCGCCCCTTGCTGCGCGGCGATTTCTTGTAGTTTCTTATAAAATTGGGATTGATCAATCGCGTTGCGAGATTTGCGCTCGATGGCAATCTTACCATTGAGGATCAAATGGTCGGGCGCCTTATGTTGCCTGCCCTTGCCAATGCTGTTGTTTTGATCCGGTATCGATTGGTCTGGAAATAGGTCTTCAATCGCCATACGGACTACGTCGTCAACTGTGATTGCATCAACCATCAATTTGCCTCCAAACCCAATAGTCCCAGGGCATATCCGCTTCGCTGCACTCGGCTATCCCTACGATATTGTAGGGACAAGCTGGATATGGGCGTCGGAGCCGACAGCCGTAAGCTTATTCTCTACGTTTGCGCGAAATGATTCAGCAACATCTGATCACCTATGATTGAGACTTACCTCGACTTTAGGATTTGAACAGAATGATTTTGACGAACGAAGCCGGATTGCCACTCAACGCAAAGATTGAGATTAACGACCTAGGAATAGTCCTTCATAGCCGCAGTCTGGACAACGCCGATGTTGATTTCGAAATTTATCGAGACAGCAACCGCGTCCAAGATGAACCTCTTCCTGAGCGCCGACTTTCTTTTGATAAACAGGCGCCAATTGCAAGGCGGTTCGATCTCATTGTGCAAGCGATGAATGAGGGGAGCTCTAGCCACGGAGCGTGGCGGCGTCTGCTTATCACGACACCGGGGATAGACCCACAAAGCCTGCTCTCCATTGTCGGAGCCAAAGAGGCTAAACCCGGTGCATCCCGCTTGCCATCTACCGAGCTGCGCAAGGTTCACCGTGAACACATTGAGCGTGCTGTAGAGTTCCTATTGAACGGAGGCGACGCGCCCAATTTCTCCCCCTCCCGTGACTATGACGCGATGACTGCCGATGGCAAACCCCTTGTGCCAAAGAAAGTCTTCGGTCTCGCCCTTCAGGAGGCGCTTGGCATCGAAGTGTTTCCGGCGCATTTCAGCTCTGGATGGGGGCAAGTCAGTTTCGATTTATTAGAAGAAGCTGGTTTATGGATAGTACCGAAAGTTGCTGACGCTGTCCGAAGACCAAAAGCAAAACCGTCGAAAACGCAGGCAGAACTCAAGCGCTTTATACCGACAGAGGAAGAGAAAGCGTGGATCGAGGGTAATCCTAAGATCGTATCGCATCTTGTCCGCGAACGACAGCCGGGTTTGGCGAAGCAGAAACGCGAGGAGTTCCTGTCGAAGCATGGGCGGCTTTTCTGTGAAGACTGCCGGCTCGATCCAGTGGAACGATATGGAAAAGATGCGGGAACCGCCTGCATAGAAGTTCATCATCATCGCACGCATGTTGCGGAGATGCAGCCGGGGCATGTATCTGTCACGGATGACTTAAAATGCCTTTGCGCTAATTGCCACCGTGTCTTGCATCGAAAGCTTACGTTGGGGCTTTCTGCATAGGGGAACTCGCAATATAGTCCAGCCTCGCTTCCGACGAGGCATTGACTTCCGGAGAGGCGATTCGATTTCAGGCTGAAACACAGCGTAGCAGCTTTTCACTTGGCATCAGGACCATGTCTTATGGGTGAAGCGGTGAGGGCAACCTTACGAAGATACCGTCTCTCACAGGATCGTACGACCACTTGGAGGCTCGTCTTTCAAAGTCTTCGTCACGCTCTTCGAGGCTGCTACCTCGCCTCTTCGGAGCCAACCACAGGTCCAAAGGACGGCGTGCCCATCGGAATTGCAGGTCATCAAGCTTCAATACGTAGTCGAGCTTGTTTGACTGCGAATCGCGGAACCACGCAGCAAGTGTTTTAGGTAGAGAAGTGCACATCACCTGCGCTGCTGTTATATTCTCAAGTACATCACGCGCGCTTAATTCTTGCCGCATCACGGAATATCCAAGATCAGCAAAGTCTTTGAACGGCGCGGAAATGTCGATAGCTGCTGCATCTTTCGCTTCCGCTTCTGTGAGATAGAGTTCTACTAATTCGTAGCGGCGCATCAGGTCGGAGCCTGAATTTAATAAAGCACGGGCATCTGCTAGAATTTCGGGTCGGTTTGGGTCGGGAAACTCCATCGGTCCGGAAAGAAGGATAGCCCAAGGATTGTTATCGCGCGGTGGCCCCGGGTGGCTCATGTCGAAGTCAGTTTTGTAAATGAAGTTGGCGTTTGCGAAGAAATGCGAATTGATGGATTCAACGTTGTCGCAAGCAATTCGCAATGCCGTTAGAAGTCCTGCGACCTCGGTGTTGCGATTAGCCGCTTTAAGTGATCGTTCAGAGATTTCAGCCTGCTTTATCGACTGCTGGTAGCTTCCGTAGGACACGCATGTTGCAACTACCGCAGCGGCGGCGCTCGTTACAGTTGTGAATGGAATGACCCACTCTGCAAATGACTTGCTTTTACCATTGCGAGCTTTTCTTGAGCGCCTAATCATGTCTACCCGTCAGATCGATACGGCTCCATAGCTAACCGATTCTCACCAGTAAGACGCGTAAGAAAATAATCGCGGACCTTCGCGTCAGGTTTTCTTGCCGATCTCATCCTTGATCGTGTCTATCTGAAGGGTGCGCAGATTATCGTCAATGATGCCGTCGCCTTTGAGACATTCGATCCCAATGATGACTTTGACAATTTCATCAAGCTCATTGATGCTGCGTGAGCACGCCCAGACTGGCTATTCTTCGTCTCGCCAAGCGTGGGTAACAAGTGCACCGACAACGCAAGCAAAAATCAATGTCAATGCGTACACGAGATACTTCGGGTCAATCCCAAACCAATTATAGATGAACAAAAAGAGGCTTACAACGAGTGCTAATATTATGATATTCTTCATAAAATTCCATCCAAGCAACGCCGAGTATTTGCCTTAGTTGCACGGGCGCTAGCTGAGAACGTGCCAAGACATATTTCGCTTATTTCTATTTTTGATTGTATGTTGCGGGCTGGCAACAGTGCCTCGTGTTAGCGGGAGACGATATGGTCGGACGCACCTACCTGAATTTTCAGACAAGGCTCTTGGACGTTGAAGCGCGGGGTGCGAACCGTCTTTGAGATGGCCCCCGAACATCAACAACGTCCAATCAGCTATAGGCGACAGATTGAATGCTTCGTTCAAAGCCGCCAAGCGTTCCGGCAACACCAGCAACCGAACGAACTTGAGCAATTCGGCTCTCAAAAAGGGGGGAATTGTCACTTAGAAGCCGGCTCTTCCGCCACAGCTTGCGCAGTCGCGGGAAGCCCAATCTGAATGTTGAAAACTGGCGCAACGGCGTTTGTATTGGTGTTTGTGTTGACGCCCGCACCGGCTTTGAGCCCGTTCAGGATATTCGCCTGTCGCACCATCGATCCAAGAAAGAACAGATCGAACAACGTGCCAAAGCCGATCAACCCAAACGTGAAAAGCCATAGAAGCCCGGTCCAAGTCCGCCCCAGATAAAAGCGGTGAAGCCCACAAATTCCAATCGCCCAAAACGCCCACAACAAGAATGCTGTCAGCCCCTTCTTTTCCATCAACACCTCCAAAGCAAGCTCATCTTTAAATTTTGAATATCTAATATGGAATTTTTCCATATTTGGTTTGTACCTATACTTGCTTAGCCCGGTCAACAGGACGGGGCGCCGGATCGTGGAAAAAACTATTGGATCAAACGGACACAAGGCGCTCGTGGAACTAATCTGTCAAAAGCGGAAGGCGGCAGGCCTTAAGCAAGAAGACCTCGCCATTGTCCTAAACGAGACGCAGCCATGGGTCGCTCATTTGGAAAGCGGGCAGCGACGTATCGACGTTATCGAGTTTGTGAAGTTGGCAAACGCCATTGGGTTTAACGCCGTGGAAGAACTGGAAAAGCTTATTCCGACGATTCTGAAGCCATAGCTGCCATATGGCGGCAGTATATCAAGAGCTGACGCCATTTGGTGTCGAGAACGGGCGACGGCGTATCGACGTGATCGATTAGATTGCTTTATCTGAAGCAATCGGCTTTGATGGCGCTGATGCGTTGCGCCTCTTGATTTCCGACATAGGCGACTCGAAAAGCTGACGAAATGTACGGCTTCGAGGGAAGGTGTCGCGCAACGTTCGGCTGTATGTGCCGCTCTCGACACCGCCAATCCCCACAATCCAAGCATATTGGCTTCAAATGAAAATTACACTGAACATTGAAAGAACCGACAGAGGCGTTCGCGTTCATCTGTCAGCGGACGACGGTTACAAAGACGTCATCGAAACGACACTCGTCCCGCGTGAGCGCATCGGCAGATTCGTTGCCGATCTGATCCTTGACCGCGTTTATCTGAGAGGCG
This sequence comes from Rhizobium sp. NXC24, assembly GCF_002944315.1. NCBI lineage: Bacteria > Pseudomonadati > Pseudomonadota > Alphaproteobacteria > Hyphomicrobiales > Rhizobiaceae > Rhizobium > Rhizobium sp. NXC24. The sequence continues at coordinate 3,205,907 of NZ_CP024311.1, read as the reverse complement.
CGCAGGTCACCATCAACGGGGCCGCAGCCTTCGAAGCATTCGATGCAGACGGTGATTTCGACGCCTTTGTCCAGTTCATTGATGCCGCGTGAGGCAGGCTAAAAATAGAACCGGCAATATCACTGTGAACATCGACAGCGAGCGGAACACTTCTGCCGCCCTCTGTGAACAAGCATCTCAAATCGAGTGCAAATTTTGACACCGGGTGTTACACTGCCTGTCAATTAACCGGAGCTGGAAGCGGAAAAAGATTAGAGATCAGCGTCTCAGGTGAGCTTGTTTTGAGTTCATTTTATGACGTGAAAACAAAGAGTTGAATCCCTGGGGCCATACTCGATCCAAAGGGAGCTGTCCCTGACCAGGCTCGTGGGCCTGGACACACGGCGCCCACCTACGTTTGTAGGCGCCCAGGATCGTAAACATCCATCGGTCGTCGTGGATCGCTCTTCCTTTCCTGATTTTGCAAAGAAAGGCAGCGTTGCGGGATTCTTATTGTCTCGCTGACGCCGTTCCTCCTCCTCTTAACGTTTCGCGCCGAGATAGGCGCCGCGCTCGAATTCCGAGCGGTTGGCTGCGCTGCGCAGGCGCAACAGGTCCTTGCGGGCGATGAGACCGACAAGGACACCGGTCCGTTCGTCGACAACGGGAACACGGCCGGTATCGGCATGGATCATGATATCGGCGACGCGGCCAACCGTGTCTTCAGGATGTGCGACCGGAATGGACGTATCAGAGATCAAATCATAGAGCGTCTGACCGGCGAGATCGGGCTCATTCTGCCATCGTAGCGCATCCGCGCGCGAGATCATGCCGACCAAGCGGCCATCGGCCTGGACAACGGGATAGAAGCGATGGGCATCCGGCTGTTCGGTCAATTGCGCCAATGCCTCTGCGACCGGCATGGTGGCGGGAAGCGTATTCACCTTCGCAATCATGATGTCGGCAGCGCGGGTCAATTCGAACGGATCGATGCCATATTCGCGGGTGATGTGCTGGCCGCGGCGCGCGATCTTTTCCGTCAGGATCGACCGCTTCAACAGCAACACGGTGACCGCATAAGCGGCGACGGTGGCGGCAAGCAGCGGCACGAGCGCATGCATGTCGCCGGTCAATTCAATGGCGAAGAAGGTGCCGGTCAGCGGCGCGCGCATCGTGCCGCCCATCATCGCGGCCATGCCGAGCAGCGCCCAAAAGCCGGGATCTCCGGGCAGAACGAGGCCGACAAGCCAACCGAGCGTGCCGCCGAGGATGAGCAGCGGCGCAAGCACGCCGCCCGACGTTCCCGATGACAATGCTACCAGCCAGATGCCAGCCTTGACCAAGAGAATGGCGACCACCGCAACTGCGACGACGTGGTCGTTCAGCAGATCGGAGATGATATCATAGCCGACGCCGAGCGCGCGCGGCTCGATCAGTCCGCCGAGGCCGACAACGAGGCCGCCGAGAGCGGGCCACCACATCCAGTGAATGGGGAGTTTCTCGAAGGCGTCTTCGATGCGGTAGAGCAGCGTCGTCAAGAGGCCGGATTGCAGGCCGGACACGATGCCGAGGCCGGCGGCCAGCAGGATGCTCCACCAGTTGAGCGCCATGTCGAAATGGGCCGGGAAAAGCGGGCCGCTGCCGATCAGCAGGGGCCGCCAGGTGATGGAGACGCAGGATGCGATCACGACCGGAATGAAGCTGCGCGGCTTCCATTCGAACAGCAGCAATTCGACGGCGAGCATGACGGCGGCGATGGGCGAGCCGAAGATCGCGGTCATGCCGGCGGCGGCACCTGCGACCAGCAGCGTCTTGCGCTCGGCGGCGCTCAGATGAAAGAACTGTGCGAACAGCGACCCGATGGCGCCGCCGGTCATGATGATCGGCCCTTCAGCGCCGAACGGGCCGCCCGTGCCGATCGAGATGGCGGAAGAGAGCGGCTTCAGGACCGCCACTTTCGGCGACATTCGGCTGCCGCCGATCAAGATCGCCTCGATTGCCTCCGGAATGCCGTGGCCGCGGATCTTTTCCGAACCGTAGCGTGCCATGAGGCCGATGACGAGGCCGCCGATGATGGGCGCGGCCACCATCCAGGGGGAGCGCGCGACGGTGTCCAGCGACAGCGGTTCGACGCTGATCTTGAACAGCCAGACCGCGTTGGTGACGAGCGCAATGAGGTTGATCAGCGCCCAGGCCGACAGGGCGCCGCCCGTGCCCACGACCAACGCCATGGCCGCAAGCACTAGTACGCGCTTGTCCGTTGTAAAATCCCCATTGTCTTTCCGCGAAGCGCCACCCGAGAAATCATGGGCGGGCCGATGATGTACGTTGATATCCTGCATGGAAGGCTTTCTGTGCTAAAGCGCGGCGGCAAACTAGCCGAAACTGCAATGGCAATTATATCGTAATGCGATATAAATCAACGGCTGAAAACAGAATGTATTTGTGAGGAAGATGGGATTGGCGCGGGAATTGGATGAGATGCTATCGCAGGCGGACTACGAGGCTCTGGCGACACTGCGCTACACGCTGCGGAAATTCATGGATTTCAGCACCTCCGCAGCCCATCAGGAGGGACTGCCGCCGCAGCAGCATCAGGCGCTGCTGGCGATCAAGGGCAATCCACAGAGCGAGACGATGACCATCGGCATGTTGGCGGAACGCCTGCTGATCGCGCCGCATACGGCGACTGAATTGGTCGGCCGGCTGATCGATGCCGGCTATGTCACCCGCCATCCCGATCCGGCTGACAAACGCCGGCAAACGCTGCAGCTGACGGAAAAATCGGAAGAGATACTGCGCCGGCTGACGGCCATTCACCTCAGGGAGATCCGGGACATGGCGCCGGAACTCATCGACATCCTGACGCATCTGCAGGCGGATGTCGGCGGCAAATGAAGCGCCATTGCCGACGATGACCGGCAATGGCGCGTTGCCGGTTATTGGCCGAGCCGGATGCCACCGTCGCAGATCAACGTGTGGCCGCTAACGAAGCCGTTGCCGATCAGGAAGGCGATGGCTTCGGCGATCTCTTGCGGCCGGCCGACGCGTCCGACCGGCGTGCGTGCGGCGAAGCTTGTAAAGGCCGGCGCCTTCTGTTCCTCGCCGAGGAAATCCCACCAGGGCGTGTCGACGACGCCGGGCGAGATGCAGTTCACCCGGATTGGCTTCAGCTCGACGGCAAGAACTGGCGCAAGGGCAGCGATGGCGGCGTTGACGGCTGCAAGCCCTGCTGTTCCCGGCAAGGCTGCCTGTGCCGAGACAGCGGAGACGAAGGTGATGCTGCCTTCTTTCGAGAGATAGGGAAGACAAGCCTGGGCGCAGGCAAAATGTGCCATCGTCTTCTGGTCGAAACCCTTCTTGAGATCGGCAAGGTCGACGGTTGCGAAGGGGCCACCGCCATTGCCGCCGCCGAGTGCCAGGACGAGATGATCCAAAGGCCCGATCGTCTGGAAAATCTTGGCAAGACCGGTGAGGTCGGCGGCGTCCATGGCGATCGTAGCGACATCGCCACCGAGGCTTTGTGCCGCCGCCCGGAGCTTTGTCTCATCGCGACCGGTGATCGTCACCCGATATTCTTTTTCGAGAAGATGGGCGGCGGTCGCAAGGCCAATACCGGACGAGCCGCCAATGATGACGGTGTGTTGGGACGACATGGTTGTCTCCTTGTTGGATGGCGAAGATGGAGAGGTCTGTTCAGGCGAGACCTGTGAGCTCGTCGCTGAGACTGCGCAGCCGCTTGCGCGCGGCTGCGTCATAGGCCTGGGCATTGGCGCGGGATGGGTACTGCCCGTCGTAATAGAGGCCAGAGCGTCCTTCGAGGTCGGCGCCCGCAACCAGATTAAGAATGGCGTCGGCGCCCTGATCGACTGTGCTCATGGGTGACACGCCGGCCTGGCGCACCATGGTGGTGTCCATGTAGGTTGCGGGGTGCAGGCAATTGACGATGACACCACAGCCCGCCAATTCCTTGGCGAGATCGAACGTGAACATGATCTGCGCCAGCTTGCTCTGGCAATAGGCGCGCACGCCGCTATAGCCGTGCGTCAGCATGACATCGGAGAAGTCGATCGGCTGTTGACCAACCGAGGAAACATTGACGATGCGGGCGAGGCTGCTCGCCTTCAACAGCGGCAGCAGGCAGCGTGTCAGCAGGAAGCCGGCAAGATAGTTCACCGCAAAGCGCAGTTCGTGCCCGTCGCGGCTGACCTGACGTCCCGCATCGCCGCCGCCGGTGCCGATGCCGGCATTGTTGACCAGAATGTTGAGGCGCTCATGATCGCGCTTGATAGCGTCGGCCAGGGCACGGACCTCATCCAGCGATGAAAGATCGGCGGGATAAAAGGTGGCTTTTCCGCCCGCGCCGCGAATGCTGGAAAGCAGGCTTGCAGCGCGTGCCTTGTCGCGCCCATGCAACAGCACCATGGCGCCGGACGCAGCGAGCCTTTCGGCAACCCGGCGGCCAACGCCATCGGTCGAGCCGGTGATGAGGATCGTCTTGTCGCTCATGTCCATCGCAATCACCTCTATTTTGTACATGCGGTGATATTTGGCAGTTTGCGAAAGCGACAAACAGTTCCGGTTTTATCCTAGTATTCATCCTGCTATGATGAGCGATGACCATCAATCAAAACCAAACTATTCTGGACGCCAGGCGCCGCGAGTTCGGTGCTTTCCTGCGCTCCCGCCGCGAGAAGCTGACGCCGGCAAGCGTCGGTCTGCCGGATGGATTTCGCCGGCGGACGCCGGGGTTGCGGCGCGAAGAGGTAGCGCTGCTCGCCGGAGTCGGGGCCACCTGGTACACCTGGCTGGAGCAGGGGCGGGATGTGCGTGCCTCGGCGGAAGTGCTGTCGGCGCTTGCCGATGCGTTGCGGCTCGATCCGGCGGAACGACGGCATCTCTTCACCTTGAGCGATCGGCCATCAACAGAAGTTCCCTCGCGTGGTCCGGAAGAGGTGCCTGAATCGCTGCGACGGATGCTCGCGAGCCTCACTGGGCAACCCGCCTATGTCCTCGGCCGGCGCTGGGATGTGCTTGCCTGGAACCCGGCGGCGGTGGCTCTTTTCGGCGATTACGGCTTGTTGCAGGGCGACGCGCGCAATAGCGTCCATCGGGTGTTCACCGATCCCGCGCATCGTGTGCTATTGGTCGATTGGGAGATCGTAGCGGCAAATTCGCTCGCCATGTTCCGTGCTGATAGCGCCCGCTACGCCGGCGATCCCGATTTCGAACGGCTGATCGCCACGTTGACGCAGACAAGCCCGGAATTTCGCGCCTGGTGGCCGAGACAGGAAGTGCTGCGGCCGCTCGCAGGCTGCAAGCGATTGCGCCATCCCCAAGGTGGGCTGATGACGTTCGAATATACCGCGCTTGCCGTCATCGACCGGCCGGATATGAAGCTCGTTGTCTATACGCCCCTGGAGGAGGACGGGACCGGCGGGAAACTGAAAACACTCCTGGGCGCGAAAACCTGATTGCGGTTCATACGACCGCATAGGGCCTCAGCCCTCCAGATCGCTTTTTAGCCGGTCAAGGATCGACAAGGCGTGGCCGGCATAGGCGCTGATCCAACGGTCGTGAATCTGCTTGATCGGCAGGCTGTTGAGATGGTTCCAGCGCTCCCGGCCTTCCTTCTTGGCGATCACTAGATCGGCCTCCTCCAGCACCTTCAGATGCTGCATCACCGTGCAACGGTCCATATCCGCAAAGGTCTCGCAGAGCATGCCGGTCGTCCTCGGGGCTTCCTTGAGCAAGTCGAGGATTTCGCGTCGGCGACGGTGCGCCAGGGCTTTGAAAATGAGGTCGCTATCCGATTCGCTTGACATGTTATGTTTTTATAACATAAAATCCCTGATCGCAATGGAAAAGCAACCACACTCGGAAAGCGGAGGAGAAGTCATGACCTTGAATGTTCGTATTTCGGGACGCATCGGCCGCAAAGTGGATGAGGTCTTCGATGCCGTCGTCAATCCGAAGAAGCTCTCGAGCTATTTCACCACCGTCGGCGGTGCCAGCGCGCCGCTCGTGGCGGGGACGACCGTGATCTGGTGGAAGAACGCGCCGGTCGAGGTCAACGAGGTGGAAACTGACCGGCGTATCGTCTTTCATTGGGATGGTGGTACCGGCGAAGACGGCGCGCGCTACAGGACAAAAGTGGAGATGACGTTCGAACCGCTCGACGACGGCGGCACCTTGGTAACGATCGAGGAATCCGGCTGGCGTGAGGACGCAGCCGGCCGACGCGGCACCTATCTGAACTGCGAGGGCTGGACGCAGATGCTCTGCTGCATGAAGGCCTTCGTCGAATACGGCATCAATCTGCGCGAGGGTTTCTTCCTGAGTGAAATGCACGGCGAGCCGGCGGAAGCGCCGGATCGGTAAAGTGGCGGCAGCGCTCATGCGCTGCAATCGGACATTCTTCTCGGCGGCGCGTGTCGCCCAGAAGCAGCGCTGACCTGACGCCAGGTACGACGGTTGTCGCGTCGACCTGCTGATCACCATTTTTCTGGCAACCAAATTGGCGGATGTCGCCAAAAGGTGTGACCTGGCCAGAATTTCCTGATAAAGGGCTGCGTTGATCGCAGGCCACACAGTTCACTTTTCTGTGTGGAAAAGCTCAAAATCCGGGTGAATGACAAATTCCTTTAAATAATAACAGATTCATTGCTGGCGGAACGGGTCCTGCGCCAAAATTGCCCAAATTCAGAATGATGGGAGCGCTCGAGAAAAAGAGCCCGTCGAAAGAAGTGCTGGCGGTAACACACACAGACGCAGATTGCCGTTACTGCATATCCGAGCAAACGGGACCGGCGAAAGCCATTTCAAACAGGTAGAGCATGTCGACCCCAATCGATCTGGAAAAAGCCGATGAGGACCTAGAGACGCGCGGCGGCATAAGTGGGTTCTTGAACCGCAATCGCACGCTGATTGTCGCTATCCTTACCGTCGCCGTCTTCGGTATCGCTGCCTATGCGATCTTCGATCTGACGAACGAGGTGCGCTATGACGATGTCGTGCACGCGCTGGCGACGACGAAAGTCTCGTCCATCGTGCTTGCCCTGTTCTTCACGGGTCTCAGTTTCTTTTCGCTGATCTTTTATGATCAGAACGCGCTGGAATATATCGGCAAGCGGCTGCCGTTCCCGCATGTGGCGCTGACCTCCTTCAGCGCCTATGCCGTCGGCAATACCGCCGGCTTCGGCGCGCTCAGTGCCGGCGCCATCCGCTATCGCGCCTATACCCGGCTCGGCCTGTCCCCGGACGATATTACCCGCGTTATCGCCTTTGTGACGCTGGCCTTCGGCCTTGGCCTTGCCGCCGTCGGCGCCATCGCGCTGCTGATCATCGCCGACGAGATCGGCCCGCTGATCAATGTCGACGGCCTTTGGCTGCGCTTGATTGCCGGCGCCATCATCGCTGCGCTTGCCTTCGTTATCATCGTCGGCCGCAATGGCCGAGAGGTGCGGATCGGGCCGATCGCCATTCGCCTGCCGGATTCGCTGACCTGGTCGCGGCAATTCCTGGTGACCGCGGTCGACATCGCCGCTTCCGCCTCCGTACTCTATGTCTTGCTCCCGGATTCGGCCATCGGCTGGCCGGGCTTCTTTGCCATCTACGCCATCGCCGTCGGCCTCGGTGTGCTGAGCCACGTTCCGGCCGGCTTCGGCGTTTTCGAGACGATCATCATCGCCTGGCTCGGCAGCTCCGTGAACGCCGACGCCGTTCTCGGCTCGCTGGTTCTCTACCGCGTCATCTACAACGTGATCCCGCTGGCGATCGCGATCCTTGCGGTCTCGGCGGCGGAACTGCGACGTTTCGTGGACCACCCGGCCGCCTCGAGCATGAGGCGTATCGGCGGCCGGCTGATGCCGCAGTTGCTGTCGACCTTCGCGCTTCTGCTGGGCATGATGCTGGTATTTTCGAGCGTGACGCCGACGCCGGACAGGAACCTGGAATTTCTTTCCAGTTTTCTGCCGCTGTCACTTGTCGAAAGCGCGCATTTTATCTCCAGCCTTCTCGGTTTGGCGATGATCGTTGCCGCCCGCGGCCTCGGCCAACGTCTCGATGGTGCCTGGTGGGTTTCGATCATCTCGGCGGTTTTTGCGCTGTTGTTCTCGCTGCTGAAGGCCATCGCAGTGGTCGAGGCTGCGCTGCTCGCCTTCCTCGTTTTCGGCCTCGTCGTCAGCCGCCGATTGTTCACGCGTCCGGCTTCGCTGCTCAATCAAGCCCTGACCGGGGGATGGCTGACGGCAATCGCGGTGATCTGCATCGGCGCCGTCGTCATCCTGTTTTTCGTCTATCGCGATGTCGAATATAGCAACCAACTCTGGTGGCAGTTCGAATTCACCGAAGAAGCGCCGCGCGGACTTCGTGCAGTGCTCGGCATCTCCATCGTCTCGTCGGCGATCGCGATCTTCAGCCTGCTGCGCCCGGCGACCGCGCGCCTGGAGCCGGTTTCCGACCATGCCGTCGAACGGGCCGTTGAAATCGTTCGCAAGCAAGGCATTGCCGACGCCAATCTCGTGCGCATGGGCGACAAAAGCATCATGTTCTCCGAAAAGGGCGATGCCTTCATCATGTATGGCAAGCAGGGCCGTTCCTGGATCGCCCTGTTCGATCCGATCGGGCCGCGGCACGCCCTTCCCGAGCTGGTCTGGCGCTTCGTCGAAACCGCCCGTTCGGCCGGCTGCCGTTCGGTCTTCTATCAGATATCGCCGATGCTTTTGTCCTATTGCGCCGATGCGGGTTTACGTGCTTTCAAGCTCGGCGAACTGGCGGTGGTCAACCTTTCCAATTTCGAGCTGAAGGGCGGCAAATGGGCCAATCTTCGCCAGACGGCGAGCCGCGCTGTGCGGGACGGACTAGAATTTGCCGTTATCGAGCCGCAGCATGTGCCTGATGTCATCGATCAGCTTGCCGAGGTTTCGGAAACATGGCTCGCCGATCACAACGCCAAGGAAAAGGGTTTTTCGCTCGGCGCTTTCGATCCCGACTACGTGGTGTCGCAGCCGGTTGGCGTGTTGAAAAAGGATGGTAAGATCGTTGCTTTCGCTAACATCCTGATGACGGAGACCAAGGAGGAGGGGTCCGTCGATCTGATGCGCTTTTCACCCGATGCGCCGAAGGGATCGATGGATTTTCTGTTCGTGCAGATCCTCGAGTATCTGAAGCAGCAGGGCTTCCAGCGCTTCAACCTTGGCATGGCGCCGCTATCAGGCATGTCGAGACGGGAATCGGCACCGGTTTGGGACAGGGTCGGCGGAACCGTCTTCGAACACGGCGAGCGCTACTATAATTTCAAAGGGCTTCGTGCCTTCAAATCCAAATTTCATCCCGAATGGCAGCCTCGTTACTTGGCCGTTTCGGGAGGTGTCAGTCCAATGATCGCGTTGATGGATGCCACATTCCTCATCGGGGGCGGACTTAAGGGGGTCGTGAGGAAATGATCTTGAAATACGCAATGTCATTGGCTTTCGCATTCATGTTGACAACGGGCCTACTGGCATCAGGCGCGGCGAGAGCGGACGAGGACGATACCAAATACGATCTCGGCATGATCTCTCCGCCACACATCATGCGTCCGCAGGGTAAGGTGACGAGCGAGGTCGTGCTGATCTCCGACGCTGCCGGCTGGGGCGACAAGGAAAAGGGCGTCGCCGAAAAGCTCGTTGCCAACGGCACTCTGGTCATCGGTATCGATTACCCGTCCTTCCTGGCATCGCTCAATAAGTATGACGTCAATCAGAATGACGGCTGCATCTACATGGTCTCCGATCTGGAGTCGCTGAGCCAGCAGGTGCAGCGCTCTTTTGCCGACAGCACCTATCAATTGCCGGTCATCGCCGGTGTCGGCGCCGGCGGCGCTATGGCGCTGACTATCGCCGCGCAGACTCCGGACGCCACCGTTGCCGGCACGCTCGCCGTCAATCCGACCTTCGGCATCGCGCTGAAGCAGGAGCTTTGCACGCCGGCCGAAAAGAAGACCGATGGCGACATGGTGTCCTTCGGCCTGCAAGATGGCGCGCTGCCGAACCCGATCCTTGCGACCTTCACCTCGAACGCGCCCAAGGATGGACGCGAACACGTCGAGGAGATCCAGAAAGAACATCCTGATGTTCAGGTCACCGATTCCGACGAGGATGACACCTATGCGGCGCTGAGCGCCGGGCTGGTGGATCTGATGAAGACGATCGACAGCGAAAAGTCGCCGCTCGGTCTTCCGGTCGATGTCATGAACACCAAGCCGACGGAAGACACGCTGGCGATCGTCTATTCCGGCGACGGCGGCTGGCGAGATATCGACAAGGAAGTTGGCAGCTATCTGCAGGACCAGGGCATCCCGGTCGTCGGTGTCGATTCGCTGCATTACTTCTGGTCGGAGCGCGATCCACAGCAGACCGCCGACGATCTCGCCCGCATGATCCAGTACTATACCAAGCGCTTCAAGGTGAAGCATGTGGTGTTGATCGGCTATTCCTTCGGCGCCGACGTGCTGCCGGCGAGCTATAACCGGCTGAAGCAGCCGGACAAGGACAGAATCGTGCAGATGTCGCTGCTGTCGCTGTCGCGCAAGGTCGACTATGTGATCTCGGTCATGGGTTGGCTTGGCGCCGAAAGCGAAGGCAAGGGCGGCGATCCCCTCAGCGACCTGAAGTCGATCAATCCGAAGACGGTTCAATGCATCTACGGCAAGGATGACGACGAGGATGTCGCCTGTCCATCGCTGAAGGGCACGGGCGCCGAAGTCATCGCCATGGAGGGTGGCCATCATTTCGACGATGACTACGAGGCGCTGGCCAATCATATCATAGACGGCCTGAAGAGCCGGCTTGGCGAGTAATGTACCGATATGCGCGGCGGCCCGATCGTCGCGCATATCCGGCAATTGAGCTTCATGCCACGCGGAGCTCAGCGAGCGGAGCTTTTACCCGCCTGCCGCCCAGCATTCATTTGCTTCTAGCCGCCGCTATCGCTAGTCGGAGGAAGGACTACGCGAGTCAGACATGGCTTGCACCGACCGATCCCGCCAAAATGATCCCGCCAAACCGAAAGGGACTAAATCTTGTCCGCCGCATCGTCTCTCGCCTTCGATAAAAGCTATTCCGGATTCCTGTTCGATATGGACGGCACGATCATCAACTCGATCGCTGCCGCCGAGCGTGTCTGGGGCGATTGGGCGCGCAGCAAGGGGCTGGATGTCGCGGCATTCATGCCGACTATGCACGGTTCGCGCGGCGTCGATACGATCGGCCGCTTGAACCTGCCGGGTGTCGATCCGGTTGCGGAATCGCTGCTGATCATGGAAGCGGAAATCGCCGATGTCGAGGGCGTGGTGCCGCTCCCCGGCGCCATCGAATTCCTGGCCTCGCTGCCGCCGGAGCGCTGGGCGATCGTCACCTCCTCGCCGCATCGGCTGGCCCAGGCGCGCCTTGCCGCCGCGGGCATTCCGGTCCCACGCTTCATCGTCACCGCCGAAGACGTCAAGATCGGCAAACCCGATCCGCAATGCTACATCCTCGGCGCCGAGCGTCTCGGTCTGCGGACGTCCGATTGTCTGGTCTTCGAAGACGTGATGGCCGGCATCAAGGCCGGCGAAACCGCGGGCGCCGACGTCATGGTGATTACGGCGACGCATTCCCATCCGGTCAACACCAATCATTCGACGCTGCTGAACTACGAGAATGTTCGCGCGCATATCGATGATGATGGTCGGATTTCGGTGATGCGCAGGGACGGTTGACGTCCACCCGACCAGCATGCAATCACGGCATGTCGCTTTCACGCATTGCAATGGGCCGCCGGCTCATTATGTTTTGGTGATATTGTCGAACTCCGCGAAAGCCTGATGAACCCCAAAGAGCTGAAAACCCTATATCGCAACGAGCGCCTGGCAGCGCGTGACGCCATTCCCCCAGACGAGCGGATCGAGAAAGGGTTGGCGATGCTTGCGCATGCCGGCAATGCGATCGAGCTTCAGCCTGGTGAGATCGTGTCCGGCTTCCTGCCGATCCGGTCCGAAGTGGACATACGGCCGCTGATGGCGCGGCTGCGTGAGCGGGGTGCGCGGCTTTGCGTGCCGGTCATTCTCGATAAACGCACCATCGTCTTTCGCGAACTCGTTCCCGGCGCAGAGCTGGTTTCCAGTGGTTTCGGCACGGCGGGGCCCGGACCAGAGGCTCCAGTGTTGGACCCGCATATCATGCTGGTGCCGCTTTCGGCTTTCGACAGCACTGGCCATCGTATTGGCTACGGCGCCGGCTACTATGATCGCGCCATTGATCATCTGCAGCAAAAAGGGCTGAATCCGCGGCTGATCGGCATTGCATTTGATTGCCAAGAAGTGCCATCAGTACCGGCTGAGCCGCATGATGTCCGTCTTGACGCGATTTTGACCGAGAGCGGCCTCAATTTCGTTTCCGTAGAGATTGGATAGGAAATGCGGCTGCTATTTTTAGGTGACATGGTCGGCAAGACCGGACGGGTTGCGGTATGGGATCGCCTGCCGGGCCTCATTTCCGATCTGAAGCTCGACTTCGTCATCGTCAACGGCGAGAACGCCGCCGGCGGCTTCGGCATCACCGAGGACATCTTTCTGGAAACGATCAATGCCGGCGCCGATGTGGTGACGACGGGTAATCACGTCTGGGATCAGAAGGAAGCGGTGGTGTTCTGCGGGCGCCACGACCAGTTCCTGCGCCCCGCCAATTATCCGGCCGGCACGCCCGGTCGCGGCTCCAGTATCTATTATGCCCGCAACGGCGCCCGGGTGCTCGTCGCCAACATCATGGGCCGTGTCTTCATGCATCCGGAGCTGGACGATCCTTTCAAGGCGGCGGAAGCGATCCTCGATGCCTGCCCGCTGAAAGAGCAGGCAGACGCCATCGTGTTCGATTTCCATGCGGAAGCGACAAGCGAAAAACAATGTTTCGGCCATTTCGTGGATGGTCGCGCCAGCTTTGTTGTCGGCACGCATACGCATGTGCCGACCGCGGACGCGCAGATCCTGAACGGCGGCACCGCCTACATGTCGGATGCCGGCATGTGCGGCGACTATGACTCGTCGCTCGGCATGGAGAAGGAAGAGCCGCTCAACCGCTTCATTTCGAAGATGCCGAAGGGCCGTTTCGAGGCGGCTTCCGGGCCGGCCACCATCTGCGGCGTCGGCGTCGAGATATCGGATGCGACGGGGCTTGCCGAAAAGATCGCGCCGCTCAGGATCGGGCCGCGTCTGGCCGAAACCATTCCGGAATTCTGGCGTTAGCTATTGTCCTGCCGTTGATCACGCGGCAGCGATGACGCGATTGTGAGCAATCTGATCGGATTGCGGCTGGACGCACCTCAGCTCATACCGCATCCTTCGCGGCTCTGTGGAGCTGAAGGGATGGCATGATGCTGCGATTTCCCGTCTTCGCTGTGATCTTCCTGCTGGCCGTGGCTGGTTGGAGTGCCGCAGGCGCCCAGCAGAGACCGTCCCGCCCACATGTCAGCCAATGTCAGGCGATCGCGCAGTCGCTGCCGAAAGCGACATTCGCCAGCTTTTCCGGTTCAGCCCCGCTTCCGGCCAACGATCCCGTCGGCGGCGATGTAAAAATCACCTTCCTCGGTCATGCCACCCTCTTCATAGAGACACCCGGCGGTGTGTCGATCGCGACCGATTTCAGCGGCGCCTTTGTCCCGCCTTATACGCCGACCGTCGTGACGATGAACAAGGCGCATCCAAGCCATTACACGCTGACCCCGGATCCGGCGATCAAATATGTGCTGCACGGCTGGAGCGATACGCCCGGCGAGCCGGCGAAGATCAATCTGACTGTCGGCGATACGCTGATCCGCAACGTGGTGACCGATATTCGTGGATGGTCGGGAGGTGTCGAGGCGAACGGCAATTCGATCTTCATCTTCGAAGTGGCCGGGCTCTGCATCGGCCATCTTGGGCACCTGCATTTCGAGCTCAACGACAAGCAATATGCCGAAATCGGCCGGCTCGATGTCGTCATGGTGCCGGTCGATGGCGGCCTTACCATGGGCGCGGACAGCATGAGCCGGGTGGTGAAACGGCTGCGTTCGTCGCTCATTCTGCCAATGCACCGCTGGGGGCCGCCGATACAGCAATTCCTGGCGATGTTCGGCCCGGATTTCGACATCGCCTATGCGCCCACCGCAAGCACCACCGTTTCGCTGAAAACCCTGCCGCGCAAGCCGCTGATTTACGTGCTGAGGGGGCTTTGAGCCGATCAGCACGATGCCCGGGCGGCCCTCTCCCTCCGCCCGGGCACACCTTCGAAGGATATCGCTACCGGGCGCCCTGTCGTGGGCGTCCTTGCGGGCTTTTTGCTTGAATGAAAGCCACTTCGCTCTTATAAGGCGGCCCATTCCCAACAAAAGACGTGAACAGGGGTGCCATGGCTGGCCATTCACAGTTTAAAAACATCATGCATCGCAAGGGCCGTCAGGACTCGGTGCGTTCGAAAATGTTCTCGAAGCTGGCACGTGAAATCACTGTTGCCGCCAAGTCGGGTCTGCCTGATCCGAGCATGAACGCAAGTTTGCGCCTGGCGATCCAGAACGCCAAGGCGCAGTCGATGCCCAAGGACAATATCGATCGCGCCATCAAGAAAGCCTCCGGCGCAGATACCGAGAATTACGATGCGGTCCGCTATGAGGGCTACGGCCCCGGCGGCACGGCGATCATCGTCGAGGCTCTGACCGACAATCGCAACCGCACCGCGTCGAACGTCCGCTCGATCTTCACGAAGGCCGGCGGCGCGCTTGGTGAAACCGGCTCGGTCTCCTTCTCCTTCGACCATGTCGGTGAAATCACCTACAAGCCCGAGGTCGGTGATGCGGATAAGGTGATGGAAGCCGCGATCGAAGCCGGCGCCGACGATGTCGAGAGCGATGAGGAAGGCCACACCATCATCTGCGGTTTCGAAGCGATGAACGAGGTTGCCAAGGCACTCGAAGCAACGCTCGGCGAAGCCGAAACCGTCAAGGCGATCTGGCGTGCCCAGAACAATGTGCCGGTCGACGAAGAAAAGGCGCAGTCGCTGATGAAGCTAATCGACAGCCTGGAAGACGACGACGACGTGCAGAACGTCTATTCGAACTTCGAAGTCTCCGAAGAGATTCTGGCCAAGCTCTCGGCCTGATTTTTTCCTCTAAAAATAAGCCCCAGTCTCCCAGGTTTTGCCAAGGGAGACTGGGGCTTTTCTATTATTAGGCAGCCTTCTTGAATGACGGCAATTGCGCGAATAGCTCCACCGATCTCAGCCGCGCCTCGATGTCGTGGATCGGCATCGAAATGATCACTTCGTCCGCTTCCGTATCCTTGATGAACTGCGAAAGCTTGGCCTCCGCAGTCGCGGGTGAGCCGACAATGGCGTAACGCAGGGTGTGTTCGACATTCAGTTTTTCCATAGGCGTCCAGAAATCGTCCATGTCCCTGCGGGGGCGAGGGAAGGGGCCGCGGACATTGCGGCGCAGGTTGACGAATTGCTGCTGTGCCGAGGTGAAGTGATAATCCGCCTCTTCGTCGGTCTCCGCGGCCGAGCCCATGACGCCGACCATGACATAGGGTTTGTCGAGTGTTGCCGACGGCGTGAAGCGGTCGCGATAGATGGCGACGGCATCGAGCAAAGCTTCCGGCGCAAAATGCGAGGCGAAAGCATAGGGCAGGCCGAGCATGGCGGCGAGATGGGCGCTGTAGAGGCTCGATCCGAGCAGCCAGATCGGCACTTTGGCGCCGTTGCCGGGTACGGCAAGGATCGATTGGTTCTCGTCGGCCGGGCTGAACAGATGCTGCAGCTCGACAATATCATTGGGGAAGCTCTGGGCGCCGGCATCGAGGTTGCGACGCAGGGCCTGCGCCGTGCGCATATCCGTGCCCGGCGCACGACCGAGACCGAGATCGACGCGGCCGGGAAACAGGGCTTCGAGCGTGCCGAATTGCTCCGCTATCACCAGCGGCGAATGGTTCGGCAGCATGACGCCGCCCGAGCCGATGCGGATGCGCGAAGTGGCTGCTCCGACATGGCCGATAACAACCGCGGTCGCGGCGCTGGCGACGCCTGGCATGCCATGATGCTCCGCCAGCCAGAACCTGGTGTAGCCAAGCGCTTCCGCCTTCTGCGCCATGCGCTTCGAGCCTTCGAAGGATTGGCTGACTGTGCTGCCCTCGGCAACGGGCGAAAGATCGAGGATGGAAAAGGGGACCATGGCAAGAGACCTGCGTGGTGAAAGGGGAGGAGCAATTGTCTCCATGTAGGAGCGCCGACACTCCATTCCAAACCCTGCCCGGCAATTTCGTCACCCTAATTTCAAAGCTGCAGAAAGAGGCTGGGTTTGGGAGTTTGTTTTTGTTTTGTTCACATTTTGCTGGCACATCTGCAGCTCCAAAGATAGGTTGACGCATGCAGAATACGATTCGAATCATCGGCATCGATCCCGGCCTGCGCCGCACCGGCTGGGGCATTATCGACACATTGGGCAATTCCCTGCGTTTCGTGGCCTCGGGGACGGTGACGTCGGACGGCGAGATGGATCTCGCGTCGCGCCTCTGCCAGCTTCACGATGGGCTTGCCGATATCGTCCACAGCTACAAGCCGGATGAAGCCGCTGTCGAACAGACCTTCGTCAATAAGGATGCGGTGGCGACGCTGAAGCTCGGCCAGGCGCGCGGTATCGCCATGCTCGTGCCGGCGCGCGCCGGGCTGCAGGTTGCCGAATATGCGCCGAATGCCGTCAAGAAGGCAGTGATCGGTGTGGGTCATGGCGAGAAGCAGCAGATCCACATGATGCTGAAGATCCTGATGCCGAAGGTGGAGTTCAAAGGCAACGACGCCGCCGATGCACTCGCCATCGCCATCTGCCATGCCCATAATCGCGGCGCCAGCCGGATGCGCCAGGCGGCGCTGGCGGGGTAGTTTGTTTTCGTTATCGCTCTTACTTTCCTTCACTTGACCTTATCTCTCCCGAAACCCATCCCTGACGGACATCATTCATGATCGGCAAGTTGAAAGGCACAATCGAAGAGATCGGCGAGGACTATGCGCTCGTGGATGTGCACGGCGTCTGCTACGTCGCCTATTGTTCGGCGCGTACGCTGTCGAAACTCGGCTCGGTCGGCGAAGCCTGTGTTCTCTTCATCGAGACATATGTCCGCGAGGACCAGATCCGTCTTTTCGGGTTCACGACGGTGCTTGAACGGGAGTGGTTCAATCTTCTGCAGACGGTGCAGGGTATCGGCGCGAAGGTGGCGCTGGCACTGTTGTCGACGCTGACGCCGTCGGAGCTCGCCAATGCGATCGCGCTGCAGGACCGCGGCGCCGTATCCCGGGCGCCGGGTGTCGGGCCGAAAGTGGCGATGCGCATCGTCACCGAGCTGAAGAACAAGGCGCCGGCGTTTGCGGGCGAGGCGATCAATATCGGCCTAAAGCAGGAATTGGGCGATGGCGTCGCTTCCGCCCCGGTCGCGGATGCCGTTTCTGCGCTCACCAATCTCGGCTATTCCCGCGACCAGGCCGCAAATGCGGTTGCGGCTGCGATGAAATCGGCGGGTGAGGAAGCAGACAGCGCCAAGCTGATCCGGCTGGGCTTGAAGGAGCTCGCACGGTGATCCTTTGCACCTTTTTCTATTCCTTACTATTGTCTCAAGGTAAGGAGATCGACTCATGGCGCTCCTCCACGAAATGGTGATCTAAGGGAGGGAGCCATGGTGACCGCCATGGTCTTCAGCATCGAAGCCGCAAAACGCATACCGGGAATGGAACGTCTGACATGAGCGAAGCCGCACGCTTGATATCGCCGGAAAAGCGGGGCGAAGACCTGGATGTGACGCTTAGGCCGCAGTCGCTGGACGAGTTCACCGGCCAGGCGGAGGCTCGCGCCAATCTCAAGGTGTTCATCGAGGCCGCGAAAGGACGCGGCGAGGCGCTGGACCATGTGCTGTTCGTCGGCCCCCCGGGTCTCGGCAAGACGACGCTGGCGCAGATCATGGCGAAGGAACTCGGCGTCAATTTCCGCTCGACGTCCGGCCCTGTCATCGCCAAGGCCGGCGATCTTGCCGCGCTTCTGACCAATCTCGAAGAGCGGGACGTGCTCTTCATCGACGAAATCCATCGCCTCAATCCGGCCGTCGAAGAAATTCTCTATCCGGCCATGGAGGATTTTCAGCTTGACCTGATTATCGGCGAAGGCCCGGCCGCGCGTTCGGTGAAGATCGATCTCGCAAAGTTCACGCTGGTCGCCGCCACCACGCGTCTCGGCCTGCTGACGACGCCGCTGCGTGACCGTTTCGGCATTCCTGTTCGCCTAAGCTTCTATACGGTCGAGGAACTGGAGCTGATCGTCCGCCGAGGAGCGCGGCTGATGGGGCTCGGGATAACCGAAGAGGGCGCGCGCGAGATTGCCAGGCGCGCCCGCGGCACGCCACGCATCGCCGGCCGCCTGCTGCGCAGGGTGCGTGATTTCGCCGAAGTGGCAAAGGCGGAGGCGGTAACCCGCGAGATCGCCGATGAGGCATTGACGCGGCTGCTGGTCGACAATGTCGGTTTCGATCAGCTCGACAAGCGCTATCTCAACATGATCGCCGTCAATTTCGGCGGCGGCCCGGTCGGCATCGAAACCATCGCCGCGGGCCTCTCCGAACCGCGCGACGCGATCGAGGATATCATCGAGCCCTATATGATCCAGCAGGGTTTCATTCAGCGCACGCCGCGAGGCCGCGTGCTGACGGCGATCGCCTGGAGGCATCTCGGGATGCAGCCGCCAAAGGACCTGGAGGCAGCACAGTTCAGGCTGTTCCAGGAGGAAGGCGAGTGATCGGCCGTCGCGGTTTCCTGAAGCTCTTCGGCAGCAGTATCGTCGGATTGATGGCGCTCGGTGGCTATGCCTTTGGATACGAGCCCGTCTTGCGCCTCAACGTGGCCCGCTACCAGTTGACGCCGCCTGGTTGGACGCCGGGGCTGAAACTGAGGGTCGTGGCACTGGCCGATTTTCATGCGTGCAGACCGTGGATGACGGCCGATCGCATCGCCTCCATTTGCACCCGTGCCAACGATCTCGGTGGCGATATCATCGTTCTGCTCGGCGATTACACGTCGGGGACGGATTTCGTAACTGGACGCGTCGATCATCGGGTGTGGGCGGCGGAGCTCGCGGCCCTGAAGGCGCCGCTCGGCGTTCACGCGATCGTCGGCAATCATGATTGGTGGCACGATGCGGCGGCGCAGAAGCGCGGCTCAGGCCCGACCTTCAGTCATAAGGCATTGGCGGATGTCGGAATTCCGGTCTATTCCAATCGTTCGGCTCGTCTCGAAAAGGATGGACACGGCTTTTGGCTGGCAGGCGTCGAGGATCAGCTTGCTTTGCGCCGGAGCGTCCGCTGGAAGCGCCAGTTCACGACGGGACTCGATGATCTCGACGGCACGCTGGCGCAGGTGAATGACTCGGCGCCGGTTATCCTGCTCGCCCATGAGCCCGATATCTTTCCGACCGTGCCGTCGCGCGTGTCGCTGACCTTGTCCGGTCATACGCATGGCGGGCAGGTCAGGGTTTTCGGCTGGTCGCCCTATCTGCCGTCGCGCTATGGCGACCGGTATGTCTATGGCCATATTGTCGAAGAGGATCGGCATATCATCGTCTCCGGCGGCCTGGGCTGTTCGGTGGCGCCGGTTCGCGTCGGCGTCCCGCCGGAAATCGTTGTGATCGATCTGGGATAGGGCGATGTCGAAACGCAGGGTCATCAGGGTGAACGCCGGTTATGCGCGATACCAGATGCGCGTAGCGGGCCTTGGTTTTCGCGAGGGGCATGTGCTCGTCCACCGCGCTGTGCATGAGCCGTTCTGGACCTTTCCGGGCGGCCGGGCGGAAATCGGCGAGACGTCGCAGGAGACGTTGCGGCGAGAGATGATCGAAGAGCTGGGCGTCGACGTTGTGGTTGGCCGGCTGCTTTGGATGGTGGAGAACTTCTTTCACTACGAGCGCCGTGATTGGCATGAGCTGGGACTCTACTATGTGATGGATATCCCCCGGGGTTTCCCGTTTCGGCCCGAGGAAATCGTTCATCGCATCCAAGACGGCGACAATCATCTCGAATTCAAATGGGTGCCGGCCACGCGCGAGGCGCTGGTTGCACTCGATATTCCGCCCTATTTCATTGCCGACGAAATCGAAAGCCTGCCGATAACCGCGCGCCATCTGGTTTGGCGGGACGGCGATCTCGACAAAGCGTAGAGGAGGGAGTGCAGCATGTCCGGTTTCGATCCGATCCGCGTGTTCCGCAAGCTCGCTTACAACAACGCCTTGGCGAATACTCGATTGCATCGGGCCTGTGCGGCGCTTCGGCCTGGTGAGTTCGAGGCCAGGCGGGTGAGTTTCTTTCCCTCGATCAAGTCGACCCTTAGTCACATCCTGACCGTCGACTGGTTTTATGTCGATGCGCTGGAGGGCGGCACGCTCGGTCTTAAAGCTTTCGACATCGAAGAGCCGTTCGATACGCTCGATGCTTTGACGGTGGAGCAAGGCAAAGTCGACCAGCGGCTCGTGGTTCTGTGTGAATATCTGAATCCCGAGGGGCTGGTGCGGGTGATCGACCTGCATCGCGGCGACCGCATCCAGAGGGAGCGAGCGGAAGACGTGCTGAGCCATCTTTTCCAGCATCAGACCCATCATCGCGGGCAGGTGCATGCCATGCTCGCCGGCAGCAGCGTCGCCCCGCCGCAACTGGATGAATTCATCGTTGCCGACGATGCGAGATTTCGGGGTGAGGACTTGGCGGCGCTTAGCTGGGACGAGATGATGTTGATGCGCTGAAACCCGCATGGCGCAGCGGCACCGCCAATCTGGCAACGGTCTCTTCCAGCAATCTCGCGCCACCGGCGCGCCAGCCGAGCGCGCGGATTTTCGATGTATCCATCGCGCTAACGACGCCCTGTGGCGCGGGTGCGGGCAGGGGGTTCGGACAGCCGGTTGCCCGCTGCAAATGCGCAAGGATATTGTGCGTATCGGTGAGAATATCCGAGAGGTTGAAAGCCTCGCCGCTGATGCGGCTGGTCTCGGTTTCCAAGAGCAGGCGGACGGCGCGGCCGAGGTCACGGCCGTGGACTTCGGTTCCGGCGCGGGACGGAACCGGCTTTCCCGCGAGGTAATCGGCGAAAAGATCATCCCATTTGTTCGGGCGGAGATCGCCGTAGACGCCCGTCGCTCTTAGGCTCGCCGTCAGGAAGCTGGGCGCGGACAAGGAGAAGAGGGCGTGTTCGGCATCGCGCTTCACTTCGCCATAGAGCGTGTTCGGCGTCGGGATGATGTCTTCCGTCAGCGTCTCGCCGGCCAGCCGATCACCATAGATGGCGCGCGACGAGAGAAAGATGCAGCGGCGGATGCCCGCGCGTTTTGCCGTCTCGAATAGCTTTATCGTGCCATCCCGATTGAGCCGGCGGAAGCTCTCGGGATCGTCGCCTTCGCCGCCGCGATATTTGCCGGGGACATGCGCGAAGGCCGCGTGCACGAAGAAATAGGCATCGTCGAAGACGTCGCTCTGATCTTCAGAAGGGTCGAGGCTAAATGGCACGAGGGTGACGGGCTGGGAGAAGAGGCTGGATTCCGGTGCGTTGCGGCCGCCGACGGCAACCTGATATCCAGCAGCAAGCAGCTCCTCGACGATATAGCGGCCGACGAGACCTGTCCCGCCCGAGACCAGAACTTTCATGCCGCCTCTTTCGGATTGGCGAATGCGGTGATGTCTGGCACGTCACGCCCGGCATGGAAATGGTGCCACAAATCGATCAGCGGTTTCAGTTGATCGGCCTTCGGGTGGTTCTTCTCCCAAGGCTTTTCATATTGGTAATGCAGGATCGAAATGCTGTTCCAGTCCCAAAGCGTGGGCATGGTGAACCATACATATTGCAGCATATTCATGAAGACCGGCAGGCCGTGCCAATCCGGGAAGAATGTCTCCAGAAAGGTTTGGTCGGTGCGCCGCCAGAAAACGTCGGGACGATCGAGCAGCTTCAGCATGTCCTTGAAGGTCGCGAGCGACGGCTTGGCGACGAAGACGCCGGAATTCATTCGATGAAAGTCCGCAAGGCTTTCATACACGTTGGGTGCGGCGGAAAATTCCGGATAGTCGAAGAGCCTGTCGACATTCTTCAGCACCAATGCATCCGCATCGATGAAGACACAGGTGTCATAGTCGATGAGCTGCCAGAGCCTGAGCTTGCAGAAATTATCGAGCGGCGAGTGGAAGGAAGGCTTACGACCCTTGGTGAAAGGAGCGTTGGCATGCAGATTGCCGCGCGCGTGGCGCTCGTTGAATTCGTCGGAGAGCGCCAGATGTTCCACCTCCACCAGCCGGCAGCCGAGCCCTTCCAGCGGCGCAAGATCCCTTTCGTCGACGCCTGCCGTGTGTAGAACCACCATATCGGCTCTGGTGCTGGTGCGCGAAATCGAATGCATCAATGCCAACGCGCCCATGGCGTAGTCGGCATTGGTGACGAGCGTGACGAAGGCTTGCCGCGCTTGCGGGGTGGAGCGCGGCCGTATCCCCTGCAGGATTTCGCTTCCGAACATCATGAGACCGACTTCAATCGCTTGCCTTCGGGATCGTGGTTGACCGTCGCCGCGAGATCCTTGGTCCAGGCGGAAACGGCCGGAACGCGCGAGCGATCGACGCGATAGGCATATTTCCTGGCGACATCGACGATTTCGCTCAGAAGACCCGCTTGCAGGGTGATCGGCGCTAGGCCGAGATCGAGGAACTTGTCGTTCTTGACGATCAGGTCGTTCTCAGGCGCTTCCTTTCGTGGGTTGGGCAGCCGGACGATTTCCGCACCGCTCAACTTGGCGATCATCTCGGCGAGATCGCGGACCCGATGCGTCTCCGTCATCTGGTTGAAGATCTCGACACGGGCATTGCGCGGCGGTGGGTTCTTCAACGCCAGCTCGATGCAGCGCACCGAATCCTGGATGTGAATGAAGGCGCGGGTCTGGCCGCCGGTGCCGTGCACGGTCAAGGGATAGCCGATCGCCGCCTGGATGAGGAAGCGGTTCAGTACTGTGCCGTAATCGCCGTCATAGTCGAAGCGGTTGATCAATTGTTCGTGACGGCGCGTCTGCTCCGTATGCGTGCCCCAGACGATGCCTTGATGCAGGTCGGTAATCCTGAGACCGTCGTTCTTGGCATAGAACTGGAAGAGGAGTTGATCCAGGCATTTGGTCATGTGGTAGATCGAACCCGGATTGGCCGGATAGAGAATATCCTGATTGACGGTCCGGCCATCGACGGTCTCGATGCCGACGGGCAGGTAGCCTTCCGGAATGGCGGCGCCGACCGTGGAATAGCCATAGACACCCATGGTGCCGAGATGGACGAGATGGGCGTCAAGGTTGAGTTCGACCAGCGCGTTCAGGAGATTATGCGTGGCGCTGACATTGTTGTTGACCGTGTAATTCTTGTGGCGGTCGCTCTTCATCGAATAGGGCGCGGCGCGCTGTTCGGCAAAGTGGACGATGGCGTCGGGGCGATGCTCGGCGAGCCACTTTTTCAGAAGCTCATAGTCTTTTGCGAGATCGATGAGGTGGAAGTGGATGCGGCGGCCGGTCTCCGCATGCCAGATGCGGGTGCGTTCCTGGATCGAATCCATCGGCGTCAGCGATTGCACACCGAGCTCCGTGTCGATCCAGCGGCGGGAGAGATTGTCGAGAATATGGATCTCATGACCGGCATCGGAGAGATGCAGCGAGGTTGGCCAACCAATGAAACCGTCGCCGCCCATAACCGCTATTTTCATGAGATCGTATCCTTCTGCGTCGATCGCTATCCGGCACCATTCCGGATAGTCAGTATTTATGACAATCGTTCAAAGCTTGCTTGATGGCAGAAGTTCGGCCAAAGAGGGTCCCCAGATTTTTTGGAGATGCGGCGACGATGAACAGCCCCTTTCTGATTGCCGGGGAACTGGAAGCCGGTAGCCACCGGCTGGTGCAGCGAGTCTATTATGAGGATACGGATTTTTCCGGCCTCGTCTATCATGCGCGCTACCTCCACTTCCTCGAACGCGGCCGCACGGACTATCTGCGCTGCCTCGGCGTGGAACAGCGCGAGCTCCTGAATGCCGACGAGGAGGGGCTGGTTTTTGTCGTTCACCGTATGGAGATCGACTTCAGGGGGCCGGCGCGAATGGACGACCTGTTGGTGATTCGCACAACGACCGAGAAGGCCGGTGGCGCCAAGATGGTGCTGTCCCAGGAAATCCGCCGCGGTGAGACGCTGCTGATCGCGGCCAAGGTCATTATCGCGGTAATCAACGCCAAGGGAAAACCGCGGCGGTTACCGGAAAAGCTGGCTGCGCAGATGCTGGTGGCGTCCGAGGCTGTGGTTTAGTGCCATAAGGGAGGCTGCTTAGAGCCAGCAGGCAGCCGTGTGTGGCGATGTCGGAGGCCTCGAAAAGTCTCCTTGCTAAAACTTGAGTTTTGTGTGAAGGAATTCCCGCGCGCAAGAACTGTTTTGTGCCTGCCGCCGGTTTCGTCCGGTCCGTTCTTTCCAGGAGACAGAATAACCTTCGTCACCGTCAAATCTTTCATGCTCCGACGCTAACATTCTTTTAACCATAATAGTGTCTTACTGCCGTTGTCGGAGTTTGTGCGGCGCACGCCTTCCTTTGACCAAATTTGACGGCAAGAAGGCAGTTGTAAGCTTGGAAGGCTTTGACCAGGGCGTTCAGCGGCGGCTGCCAAACATTTCTTGTGAGATCACTTTTAGCCGCCCGGTCTAGCGCCGGGCGTTTGGATTCGGGGATTTTGGATCAATGGAACAAGTAGCATTGGCAGCGGCCACCACACCGGACATCACCCTCTGGTCGCTTTTCATGCAGGCAGGCTTGGTGGTCAAGCTTGTCATGCTCGGACTGCTCGCGGCCTCCGTATGGACCTGGGCGATCGTCATCGACAAGTATCTGAGCTATGCCCGGGCCCGCCGGCAGTTCGATCATTTCGAGCAGGTCTTCTGGTCGGGCCAGTCGCTCGAGGAACTCTATCGCACGCTTTCGGAGCGTACCAATACGGGACTGGGCGCCATCTTCGTCGCCGCCATGCGCGAATGGAAGAAGTCGTTCGAGCGCGGCGCGCGTTCGCCGATCGGCCTGCAGATGCGTATCGATCGCGCCATGGACGTGACGTTGGCGCGTGAATCGGAACATCTGGTCGCCCGCCTCGGATCGCTTGCGACCATCGGTTCGGCCGGCCCGTTCATCGGTCTCTTCGGCACCGTCGTCGGTATCATGACCTCGTTCCAGGCGATCGCCGGTTCGAAGTCGACCAATCTCGCGGTCGTCGCCCCCGGTATCGCAGAAGCCTTGCTCGCGACCGCGATCGGCCTCGTCGCCGCTATTCCCGCAGTTA
Organism: Rhizobium sp. NXC24; assembly: GCF_002944315.1. Lineage (NCBI taxonomy): Bacteria > Pseudomonadati > Pseudomonadota > Alphaproteobacteria > Hyphomicrobiales > Rhizobiaceae > Rhizobium > Rhizobium sp. NXC24. The sequence continues at coordinate 3,180,533 of NZ_CP024311.1, read as the reverse complement.
TCGCCTACAACAAGTTCTCGGCCGACGCCGGCAAGCTCTCGGCGCGCATGGAAGGCTTCGCGGACGAATTCTCCGCCATCCTGTCGCGCCAGATCGATGAGAAGCTGCAGCCGCGCCAGGCTGCGCAGTAAATCGCAGACGGAACCGGAGTAAATCACATGGCAATGTCTGTTGGAGGCAAGGGTGGCGGCGGTGGCCGCCGGGGCGGGCGTCGCGGCGGTGGCCGAGGCGGTCCGATCGCCGATATCAACGTGACGCCGCTGGTCGACGTCATGCTCGTGCTGCTGATCATCTTCATGGTGGCCGCGCCGATGATGACATCCGGCGTGCCGATCGACCTGCCGCAAACGCAGGCCGGCGCATTGAACGCCCAGACCCAGCCGATCACCATTTCCATCAAGCAGGACGGCCAGGTCTTCCTGCAGGAAACGCAGATCGAAGCGGCCGACATTGCCGCCAAGCTGAAGGCGATCGCCACCACCGGCTACAATGAACGCATTTTCGTACGCGGCGACGGAAAAGCGCCCTATGGCGTCATCGCCGACGTCATGTCGCGCATCCAGGAGGCCGGCTACAAGAATATCGGCCTGGTTACGCAGCAGATAACGGACCATTGACGGATCGACATGAAGCGCAGCATCGCCACATCTGCCGTCATTCACATCTTGGTGCTGATCGGCGCCATGCTGACGCTGAGTGCGCCTGCGCCTCTGGAGACGCCGGAGAGCACGGCGATGGACGTCGATATCGTCCCCGCCGATCAGCTTCAGCAGGGTGAGAAGCATGCGCCGGTGACGGATCATGCGGCGCCGAAGCAGACCAAGAAGCAGACCCAGGTCGCGAACGCGCAGAATGCCGGCGAAAACGATATCGACCTGAAGAACCCGGCCGTGCCGACGCAGCGTCCGCAAGATGAGAACGCCGCCCTCGCGCCGAAGAAGACCGACGTTCCGGTGCCGCAGAACGATCCGCGGCCGAACGATGTCAAGACGATCGAGCAGCAGGATACAGAGGCTGCGCCGAAGGAAGTGGCTGCTGTTCCGCAGCAGAAGCCGGATGTGACCCCCACACCGACACCGACGCCCACCCCCACGCCACAGAAGACGGAGCCGACGCCGCAGAAGAGCGAGGTCACGCCTGCGCCAACACCCACGCCGACCCCGACACCGACTCCGCAAAAGGCTGATCCGAAGCCGGTGACCGAAAACCCGACCGAGGAGGCTGCGCAGCCGCCGGCGGACAAGGTTCCTGTTCCGGACGTGAAGCCGCAGCCAGTCCAGCCGCCGAAGACTGCCGAGGCGAAGCCCGACCCGAAGCCGGAGCAAAAGCCTGTGGTGAAGCCACAACAGGTGGCGGAAGCCAAACCAACAGCCAAGCCAACGGACAAGACGACCACTCAAAGCACGAGCAAGAACACCTCGACCGATAACGGGCAGGGCGACAGCGACAAGAAGCGCGAGACGGCAAAAGGCTCGAATGCCGGTCTGGATAATGGCCTCGCCGATGAGATCAACAAGGTGCTCAATAACACCTCGTCCGGCGGCGGTGCCAAGCGCTCGGCGAAGTCAACTTCTGCGGGTGCACAGACCAATGTCGCCTCGACCGGTGGCATGAAGTCGCTGAGTAGCGGCAAGCTCAGCCAGAGCCAACAGGACGGCCTGCGCGACCTGATCGCCAAGAACTGGAATATCATTCCTGGCCTGGAAGGCGCGGGCGATGTGAAGATCAAAGTGCATTTCAAGCTCGACAAGTCCGGCCAGATCGTCGGTGAACCGGAAGTCTCCGCGAGCGGCGGACCGGCGTCGACACAGGCTGCCTTGCAGGGCGGCGCCGTTCGCGCGGTGTTGCGGTCGCAGGTGGATTTCATGAAGATCCTGCCGCCGGACAAATACGACGATTGGCAAGAAGTTGTCGTCAACTTCAGCGCAGCGGACCTGGGGCTGTGATGGTGAGCATAGCCAATATGAATCGATGTCGTTTCGCTTTCGTTTCCTTATTGGTCTCGCTCGCGGCCACGCTCTCCACATCGGCTGAAGCTAAGCACTTGATGCCCCAGTCGGATCAAGCTGCAGAGGCCGAGATAGAGAATCGCATCGCTAGCAACTGGTCCATGGTGCCCGGTTTGGATGGGGCGGATAAGGTTCGAGCGAAGGTACGCATAAAGGTAGGTCAGTCGGGCAAAATTATTGGTGAACCAAAGATCACCATGATTGGCGGACCCGCTGCCACGCGCACGGCAATTGCCGCGAGCATCTATAGAGCAATTCTAAGATCAGTTCCGTTCAAAGATCTCCCAATGAATAAAAATGACGCCTGGAGAGAAGTAGTCATTGACTTCAAAGCCGACGACTTCGGGCATTAATGCTGAAAGGCTTGATACATATGATCAGAAAATCCCTCGTTCGTCTCCTGCTGGTGCTGGCAGCCTTGACGGCAGCCCTCGCCACTCCGGCTTATGCTGTGGTCGAGATCAACATCAACAAGGGCAACGTCCAGCCGATGCCGATCGCCATCACCGACCTTCTGTCGAATGATGGCCTGGGCGCACAGATTTCGGGCGTCATTGCTGCCGACCTGCAGCGCTCCGGCCTGTTTGCGCCTGTCAACAAGCAGGCCTTCATCGAGAAGATCAGCAATCCGGATGCCACGCCGCGCTTCCAGGACTGGACGGCGATCAACGCTCAGGCGCTGGTAACCGGCCGAGTGACGCAAGAGGGCGGTCGCCTTCGCGCCGAGTTCCGCCTGTGGGACACCTATGGCAGCCAGCAGATGATCGGCCAGCAGTTCTATGCGCAGCCGGACAACTGGCGTCGCGTCGCCCACATCATTGCTGACGCGATCTATGAAAAGATCACCGGCGAGAAGGGCTATTTCGACACCCGCGTCGTTTTCGTTGCCGAGAGCGGCCCAAAGACGGCCCGCAAGACGCAGCTCGGCATCATGGACCAGGACGGCTTCAATGCCCGCATGCTGACCGACGGCAGCGACCTCGTGCTGACGCCGCGCTTCTCGCCGAACCGGCAGGAAGTCACTTACATGTCCTTCGCCAACCAGCAGCCGCGCGTCTATCTGCTGCAACTGCAGACGGGCCAGCGTGAACTGGTGGGCAACTTCCCGGGCATGACGTTTTCGCCGCGCTTCTCGCCGGATGGCCAGCGGGTGATCATGAGCCTGCAGCAGGAAGGCAATGCCAACATCTATACGATGGACCTGCGCTCGCGCACCACGACCCGCCTGACCTCGACGGCCGCCATCGACACATCGCCCTCCTATTCGCCTGATGGCACGCAGATCGCCTTCGAAAGCGACCGCGGCGGCAAGCAGCAGATCTATGTGATGAATGCGGATGGCTCCAACCAGCACCGCATCTCCTTCGGCGACGGCTCCTATTCGACACCGGTGTGGTCGCCGCGCGGCGATCTCATCGCCTTCACCAAGCAGTCTGGTCAGACATTCTCGATCGGCGTCATGAAGACGGATGGTTCGGGCGAGCGGCTGCTGACCACGGGCTTCCACAATGAAGGCCCGACCTGGGCGCCGAACGGACGCGTCATCATGTTCTTCCGCGAACCGCAGGGCTCCAGTGGCCCGCAGCTCTATTCGATCGATCTGACGGGCTACAACGAGCAGAAGATTCCGACCCCGGGCTTCGCTTCCGACCCGGCTTGGTCGCCGCTCCTCGAATAGGGGTGGGCCAGGCATGGTCGCAAACCGACGCTTCACGCAGTCAAAAGTGCGAAGCGATATCGAGTAAGATCATGCAAGAAAACAGCTTGAGCGGGCGGCGGCTCGAAAAGTCGCTGATCCGGTCGAGCGTCACTTTGTCGCCGCAAAGTCCTGTGAGTGGACCACTTCGGGACAACTTTAGGACATCATTAACCATATTTGTTGGAATCGGATTAACCGAACCCGGTTACAGTCTGGCAACCCTGATAGAGACTTAAGGAGAGACCGGCAATGAGCCGCATCGCAACCCCGGCCGTTGGCCATATGCAGAACCTCGCCCGCAACCCGATCATGATCGCGCTTTTCGTCGGCCTTTCGCTTGCCGGCTGCGCCTCCAAGAAGGGCTTGCCGAACGATGCAAACGGCCTTGGCCTCAATGGCGCCGGCAATGCCGCTCCGGGTTCGCCGCAGGATTTCACGGTCAACGTTGGCGATCGCATCTTCTTCGATACCGATAGCTCGTCGATTCGCGCCGACGCTTCCCAGACGCTCGACCGTCAGGCTCAGTGGCTCGCTCGTTATCCGAACTACGCAATCACCGTCGAAGGCCACGCCGACGAACGCGGCACGCGCGAATACAACCTGGCTCTCGGCGCCCGTCGTGCTGCCGCCACCAAGGACTACCTCGCTTCGCGCGGCGTTCCGGCTCAGCGCATGAAGACGATTTCCTACGGTAAGGAACGCCCGGTCGCGACCTGCGACGATATTTCCTGCTGGTCGCAGAACCGTCGTGCCGTCACCGTGCTCAACGGCGCCGGCTCCTGATAGGCCGAAATTCCGGCTGAAATGCACAAAGGCGGTCCGCGTGGCCGCCTTTACTTTTTTGACCACACTTTGGCCGAACTCCGTTGCTTTTTGAGATTAATTGTAAAAATCTCCTGTTCGCGCCCTGGGGCGCGAAGAATCAATGGGCAGGATGATCCGTATGAGAAAACTTGTCGTGGCGAGCTTACTTTGTCTCGCCGCCGTCGCCGGTAGTGAGCGTGACGCCTCTGCCTTGTCGCTTTTCGGACTTCACTTAGGTGGCCGCAGTGCACCGGAACAGGCCGTTCCGAACAATGCGGCTCCCCAGAGGCAGTTCGGGCAGGCACCCGTCATCAACGTTCAAAACAGCGATGCCGAAGTCCGTTTGCAGCAGCTTGAAGACCAGATGCGCCAATTGAACGGCCGCGTCGAAGAGATGAGCTATCAGTTGCTGCAGATGCAGGAGCAGATCCGCAAGACGCAAGAGGACAATGAATTCCGCTTCCAGCAGCTTGAAAAGCGTGGCGGTGGGGGCACTGGCGGTGCGGCTGGGACTGGCGGCGGCGCGGCCCCGATGAAGAAGAGCGAAGCGGATGCCCCGGCGCAGGGCGCAGGCGGCGGTCAGCAACAGGACGACATTGCCGGTGTAATCAGCGATTCGCAAGGTGGCGACGCGCCGAATACGGCGCAACAGGGCGGCGGTTCTGGCAAGCCGCCGACGCAGCTCGGCTCGATCCAGTTCGATCAGAGCGGCAAGCAGGTCGGCGCAACGGCGACGCGCGCCAACAACGGTTCGGGTGCTGCGCCGGCCGCCGGCTCAGGCACGCAGACGGCCTCGCTCGGCAGCGAAAACGATCAGTATAAATCGGCCTATGGCCACGTCCTGTCCGGCGACTACAGTGTCGCCGAACAGGAGTTCCGTCAGTATATCGACAGCTACCCGAATAGCGCCCGGGCGCCCGATGCCAACTTCTGGCTTGGCGAAGCGCTTTATTCGCAAGGCAAATATAATGATGCGGCCAAGACTTTCCTGAATGCGCATCAGAAATACGGCACCTCCGAAAAGGCACCGGAAATGCTGTTAAAGCTTGGCATGTCGCTCGCTGCCCTCGATAACAAGGATACGGCCTGCGCAACGCTGCGCGAAGTGACCAAACGCTATCCGAAGGCTTCGAAGGCGGTTACCAACAAGGTAGCCAGCGAACAAAAGCGTCTTGCCTGCTGATTGCGATGTCCGGTGACGCTGTGACTGCTGCTGCCACAGCCCAGATGCCAGATGCCGCAGCGGCCGATTTTATTCATTCCCTTTTCAAGCCTGCCCATATTCTAGTCGCCATTTCCGGCGGCAGCGATTCCACCGGCCTGCTGGTTGCCCTTTCCGAACAGTTGAAGTCCTTCCCGGATTCAAACATCACCCTTTCCGCCGCCACGATTGATCATGGTTTGCGGTCGGAGTCTGCCGATGAAGCAAGCGATGTCGCCGCTCTCCGTGCATCGCTTGGCGTGCCCCACATCATTCGTCGCTGGGAGGGCGAGAAGCCGAAGAGCGGTATCATGGCTGCAGCCCGCGAGGCGCGCTATGGGCTGCTTGCCGATATTGCGGCGGATATTTCTGCCAACGTGGTCGTTACCGCGCATACGCTCGATGACCAGCGCGAGACCTTGGCCATGCGCGCGGAACGTTTAAGCGAAGGTGAGGGCGTTGCCGGCACCGGCATTGCCGACGCCATGCTCTTCGATCGGCGCCTCTGGATCGTCAGGCCGTTTCTCGCCTGCCGGCGGGCCGATATCCGCGCCTATCTCACGCGGCGGGGCATGTCCTGGTTGGATGATCCGAGCAATGAGGATGTCCGCTATGAGCGCGTACGCATGCGCAAACGCCTGGCGGAGGATGTCGTGCCGCTCTCTGTGCTTGATGATGGCGCGGCTCGCGCGGCGCTCTCGAAGGAAGCCGCCGCCTGGCTGGATAGATATGTGACTGTTCATGCGAGCGTGCTTTGCGTCGTCAGCCGCGATGCGCTGGCCGCCGATGAGGTCGTGCTCTCCTATGCGCTCTCCTATCTCGCCGCCGCATTCGGCGGTGAGCCCTATGGTCCGGGCCGCGAGCGGATGCGTCGTATCCTGGATTTCATCGGCGAGGGGAAGCCGGGGCGGCGCACGGCGGGCGGCGTCGTCTTCGACCTGCGCCGGGACGGGCTTTATCTCATGCGCGAAAGCCGCGACATCCAGCCGCTTGTGCTTGCGCCGGGAGCCGATGGCATATGGGACGGCCGCTTCCGGATCGTCAATCACGATCCGGCCACTATCCGCATCGAAGCGGCGGGGGAGAGGGGTGCGGCGGAGTTTCCGGAGAGGCTGCCGAAGGGCGCTGTGCAGCGTGCTCGGGCCGTGTTGCCACGGGTGACCGCCGGCGCTGGCCGGAGCACCGTGTCGGCCACAATTACACCCCATCTTGCGCCTTTCGACCGCTTTTTGACACGATTCGATCTCACATTTGCGGATCGGTTGGCGACTTGCTTTGGCCGTGAACCCTATACTCGGCCGCCACTTTGAGAGTTATTGACGGAAAAAACATGTGGCGATGCGGTTTGCCTTGGCAAGGGCTTGGCGCAACCCTATGTTAGGGATCAAGTAATGCCGCCGCTCAGCGGCGGAAGTTTCAGTGCTGGGGAGTTCGATGAACCCTAATTTTCGTAATTTCGCTCTGTGGGCAATCATAGCTTTGCTGCTGATTGCTCTGTTCAGTATGTTCCAGAACGCGCCGGCACAAACAGGCTCCAGGGAAATTCCGTATTCGCAGTTCCTTCGGGAAGTTGATTCAGGCCGCGTCCGTGACGTCACCGTCACTGGCAATCGCGTGGTCGGCAGCTATGTCGAAAACGGTACAACCTTCCAGACCTATGCCCCGGTCGTGGACGACAGCCTGCTTGATCGCCTGCAAAGCAAGAACGTCAACATTGTCGGCCGTCCGGAATCGGATGGCTCCTCGAGCTTCCTGAGCTATCTCGGCACGCTGTTGCCGATGCTCCTGATCCTCGGTGTCTGGCTGTTCTTCATGCGGCAGATGCAGGGTGGCTCGCGCGGTGCAATGGGCTTCGGCAAATCCAAGGCAAAGCTTTTGACGGAGGCGCATGGTCGCGTCACCTTCGATGATGTCGCCGGTGTCGACGAAGCCAAGCAGGATCTTGAAGAAATCGTGGAATTCCTGCGCGATCCGCAGAAGTTCCAGCGTCTGGGTGGCCGTATTCCGCGCGGCGTTCTGCTTGTCGGCCCTCCCGGCACGGGTAAGACGCTTCTGGCGCGCGCCATTGCCGGCGAGGCCAATGTGCCGTTCTTCACCATTTCCGGTTCCGACTTCGTTGAAATGTTCGTCGGCGTCGGCGCAAGCCGCGTCCGCGACATGTTCGAACAGGCGAAGAAGAATGCGCCCTGCATCATCTTCATCGACGAAATCGACGCCGTTGGCCGCCATCGTGGCGCCGGTCTCGGCGGCGGTAACGACGAACGCGAGCAGACGCTGAACCAGTTGCTGGTCGAAATGGACGGTTTCGAAGCCAATGAGGGCATCATCCTCATCGCCGCTACCAACCGCCCCGACGTTCTCGATCCGGCGCTGCTGCGTCCCGGCCGCTTCGACCGCCAGGTCGTTGTGCCGAACCCGGACATTGTCGGCCGTGAACGTATCCTGAAGGTACACGCCCGCAACGTTCCGCTGGCTCCGAACGTCGATCTGAAGACGCTTGCCCGCGGCACGCCCGGCTTCTCCGGTGCCGACCTGATGAACCTCGTCAACGAAGCCGCCCTGATGGCCGCCCGCCGCAACAAGCGCCTGGTCACTATGCAGGAATTCGAAGACGCCAAGGACAAGATCATGATGGGCGCCGAGCGCCGCTCTTCGGCGATGACCGAGGCGGAAAAGAAGCTTACGGCCTATCACGAAGCCGGCCATGCGATTACGGCGCTCAATGTCGCGATTGCCGATCCGCTGCACAAGGCGACCATCATTCCGCGCGGTCGTGCGCTCGGCATGGTCATGCAGCTTCCCGAGGGCGACCGCTACTCGATGAGCTACAAGTGGATGGTGTCGCGCCTCTGCATCATGATGGGCGGCCGCGTTGCAGAAGAGCTGACCTTCGGCAAGGAGAATATCACCTCCGGCGCGTCCTCGGACATCGAGCAGGCGACCAAGCTTGCCCGCGCCATGGTCACGCAATGGGGCTTCTCCGATGAGCTCGGCCAGGTTGCCTATGGTGAAAACCAGCAGGAGGTTTTCCTCGGCCACTCCGTTTCGCAATCGAAGAATGTCTCCGAGGCGACCGCTCAGAAGATCGACAACGAAGTGCGCCGCCTGATCGACCAGGCTTACAAACAGGCTATGGACATCATCACCACCAAGCACGACGAGTTCGTGGCACTGGCCGAAGGCCTGCTCGAATACGAAACGCTGACCGGCGAAGAGATCAAGGCGCTCATTCGCGGCGAAAAGCCCGCCCGCGATCTCGGTGACGATACGCCTCCGAGTCGCGGCTCGGCGGTCCCGAAGACCGGTGCAAAGAAGGACGGCCCGCTTGGCACCAAGGGCGATGAGCCCGAGGGCGGTTTCGAACCGCAGCCACGCTGACGCACAGAGCCGATTGAACATGTAGACGAAGAGGCCAGTTCCTTTTTTAACAGGGAGCTGGCCTTTTTCTTGATAGCCGGGGTGACGAACGGAGACGGTTCGATACCGGTGATGACCCGAACGTCGAAATTCAAGCGGGAAAGCGGGTTGCTGGGTGTGACTCGAGGTGTCGACAGCGAACAGCGCATCGCCCTGCCTGCATTCATGTCGCGGAGGCATCGATGCTGAGCGTGCGCCAGGTGTGTAACCCGTACCCTGGCGGTCTCATCACTGGTGTTGTCCTAATGACGATTGGATATCTTTATGCGTGAAGTATCCGTGATCCTCAGCTCAACGATTACCTGTCCAATCTGCGGCTTCAAAGCGTCAGAAACAATGCCAACTGACGCGTGCCAATATTTCTACGAGTGCAAAAGCTGCAGTGCCGTTCTTCGACCGAGGGCGGGCGATTGTTGCGTGTTCTGTTCGTTTGGAACAGTTCCTTGCCCGCCTGTTCAGGCTCAAGGCAAACAGGGCCGTTGCTGTTGATCGGTGTGACGTCGGGCTGCCAGTGCGGTTCAGTCGTCTGGCTTCCAACCGCTGCCGTCCCAACGGCCACCCGATTTACGCCGATAGACTAGGAGGCCGGTCTGTTTCAGTGGAGAACTGACCTTTTTTAGTGCTTATTAACAGTAACGCGTTGTAATACGTTTTCTTGGTAATTTAAGTGCCGAGGTTTGCAATCTATGGCATGAGCCTCAAGCATCGATGTTCGCGCCGCCCATGGAATTCCGGGGAGGAGAACGGGATGCCGCAGTCCCTCAAAGGGACGCTGCAATCACGGGAGTGCATATGAAACGTCGCTATTTCGGAACGGACGGAATCCGCGGACAATCCAATATCTATCCGATGACGCCGGATCTCGCCATGCGCGTGGGTATCGCCGCCGGCACGATTTTCCATCGGGGCAGTCATCGCCATCGAGTGGTCATCGGCAAGGATACGCGTCTCTCCGGCTACATGCTGGAAAACGCCATGGTGGCGGGTTTCACCGCAGCCGGTGTCGACGCCTTCGTTCTCGGTCCGATTCCGACGCCTGCCGTCGCCATGCTGACGCGGTCACTGCGCGCCGATATCGGTGTGATGATCTCTGCTTCGCACAATCCTTACGAAGACAACGGCATCAAGCTTTTCGGCCCCGATGGCTACAAGCTGTCCGACGATCTCGAAACGAAGATCGAGGATCTGCTGGAAAAGGACATGACGGCGCATCTCGCCAAGTCGGAAAACATCGGCCGCGCCAAACGCGTCGACGGCGTGCATGACCGTTATATCGAGCATGCCAAGCGCACGCTACCGCGCGATGTGACGCTGCAGGGCCTGCGCATCGCCATTGATTGCGCCAATGGCGCCGCCTACAAGGTCGCGCCCGCCGTACTGTGGGAACTCGGCGCCGATGTCGTTACCATCGGTAACGAGCCGAACGGCACCAATATCAATCTCAATTGCGGCTCCACCAGCCCGGTCGCGCTGCAGAAGAAGGTGGACGAAGTGCGTGCCGATATCGGCATCGCGCTTGATGGCGACGCCGATCGCGTCATCATCGTCGACGAAACCGGCACGATTGTTGACGGTGACCAACTGATGGCCGTCATCGCCGAGAGCTGGGCCGAGAGCCAGTTGCTGCGCGGCAATGGCATCGTCGCGACCGTCATGTCTAATCTCGGTCTGGAACGCTTCCTGGAAGACAAGGGCATGGCGCTTGCCCGCACCGCGGTCGGCGACCGTTATGTCGTCGAGCATATGCGCCAGCACAATTACAATGTCGGCGGCGAGCAGTCCGGCCATATCGTGCTCTCCGACTATGGCACGACCGGCGATGGCCTTGTGGCGGCGTTGCAGATCCTGGCTGCGGTCAAGCGCACCGGCAAGCCGGTCAGCGAAGTCTGCCGCCGCTTCGAACCGGTGCCGCAGCTTCTGCGCAATGTCCGCATTTCCGGCGGCAAGCCGCTGGAAGACATGCAGGTGCGCAAGGCGATCGCCGATGCCGAAAGTGAGCTTGCCCGCAACGGCCGCCTCGTTATCCGCCCCTCCGGCACCGAGCCGCTGATCCGCGTCATGGCGGAAGGCGACGACCGTGGTCAGATCGAGCGCATCGTCGGCGGTCTGATCGATGTGATCTCGAGCGTTCGCAACGCTGCCTGATTAAGCTGTCGGTTATTCAGATATCGGCAAGAAATCCGCGGCCGCCTGATGGGGCGGCCGTTGATATTGCTCGCGGCAAGAGGATCACCGGAACATTTCGCCGGGATAAGCACCCCAGAGCATGTTCTGCCTGACATAGCCGCTCGCGGAATGCTTCCGCACGGAGACGCTACACCAAGCGCCGGTACAGGAGCGTAGCGACAGCAAGACGCCGGGCTGCAGTTCAGCGATGAGTGTGGCCGTCGTTTCCGGGCTTCCGCGCAGCATCGCGTTTGTCTTCAGCCATGGCCCGACGACCGCCGTGCGCAGCCCCGAAAGAAGGGCGCTATGCATCCATCCGGTCGTGCCGATATCATCGCGCACCTGTCGCCAATGGCCGTATTCGTCGATGATCTCCAGCGGCAGGCCGGGTTTCATATAGATCCATTTGGTTGGATAAATCGTCGATGGCCCAGCGCGCATACGCGCCTTGTATGCTTTCAGCGACACATAGCGAGGGATGGGTAATCCCGTCTCTCGTCCCTTGTTCCAGCTCGTCGCTGCGGCCGGCAGTGTGGGAACCGGGCCGGCGAGGGCGGCGGTCGTCAGAAAGCTAAATGCGAGGCATAGGCCGGCACCCAGATTGCGAAAGCAAGTCAACGACTTCCTCCATATTTTACGCCCCGGCTGCGGTCATGGTATCGGACCGATTATTGCCAATTGGTTTAAGAGTTGGGAAACATCTTGATGCCTGGGACACTGCGTCACTTGGGCGAGGGCCAATCCGGAAGCAAAATGATGCCGAACTTTGCCGCGGCCTCGCGGAGACGCTCGATCTCCTCGGGTGTCGGCGGTCCGACGACTTCATCCGGTTGAAGTTCGTGGCCACCTTCTTCGAGAAACCCGTCGAACCGAGCGGGGGTTCCGATCAAGATGTATCTGCTGGGATCGCCGGTCATATTCATAAGCTGGTGCGGAATGCCGCGCGGCAGGAAGAGGCTTTCGCCTGCAGCCAAGCGTAGAGGCTGGCCGTCGAGCACTGCTGTCAGCTCGCCTTCAAGGACGTAAACCGTCTCGTCGTCCTTGGCGTGGACGTGGATCGGCGTCCTCGTATTTCCGTTGCTTTTGTTCTCGAAGAGACAGAACTGCCCTCCGGTCTGGTCGCCGGACAACAAGCGTTTCATGACGACGCCTGCAAGAACGAATTCTTTGCTGTCGATATCACTCATTGTCGCTTCCTTTCCACGGATCGTGCAGGTGAAGGGTGGCGGGGGCCCCGATCATTTAATGGGAGTGTGATCGCCAAAGACGATCGATGCCGTGATGCGCCGGGTCCGTATCATCCACGGATTGCGTTTCGCATCTCCATGGAGCAAGTCCTGGGCGAATAATTCTGAACCAGATATGCGATATAAGAATGGCCGGGTGCGCGCTCTCTGGCTTTTCCTGCGGCGCGAGGTGTCCTATTCCTGTAACGGGAAAAGCCAAGTCAATCAAAGACATTGCGGGTTCGTACGCTTAGTTTTACGAATCGCTAATGTACAGGGCCAAGTATATCCATCGACCGAACAGAGTAAATATTCGTAGTTAATTGGGTTTTAACCCTTATCATTCACTATCCATATCATGTCTTTCGGTTGGCAGGCTTTTGCCGTGCCAATGGCAATAAATTTGGAGCCAAAGCCATGATGAAAACTTTGATTGGGGCCGCTGCTGCTCTCTTTGTCGGCACATCCGCTTTTTCGGCCGATCTCTATACGCCGGAACCGGCTCAGCCGGCGCCGGAAGTTGCCGTCAGCCAATCGAGCGGCTGGTATCTGCGCGGCGATGTCGGTTATGCCTTCACCGATCTGCGTGGCGCCAATTATTTCCAGGGCTCCAATTCCAGCCTTGTCGATTTCGACAGCGCAAAGCTTGATGACAATTTCACGCTAGGTGGCGGTGTCGGTTACCAGATCAACAACTACCTGCGCACGGACGTGACGCTGGATTATCTCTTCAAGTCCGATTTCAAGGGTTCGACAAGCGGCGATTGCGGAGCCTGCGGCCCTGGTTTCACTGCCGTGCCCGCGACCTCCCGAGATGTGGCGTCGCTGACGGCCTATAGCTTGCTTGCCAACGCCTATGTCGATATCGGCACCTACGGCATCTTCACCCCCTATGTGGGCGGTGGTCTCGGCGGCACTTACGTTAAATGGAGCAACCTGAAGAATACCTCCTGCTCCAACGCCGATTCGAGTTCCTGCGACGAAACCGTTACCCACAATGGTCGCGGTAGCTGGCGCTTCACCTATGCGCTGATGGCCGGTACTTCGATCGATCTCTCGTGCAATCTCAAGGCCGATGTCGGCTATCGTTACCGCCACATCGAAGGCGGCGATATGTTCGGCTATGCGGAAAACGGCGGTCCGGGGTACGACAAGGGCCTCAACCTGCATGAAGCCCGCCTCGGTGCCCGCTATACGTTTGGCGGCTGCCAGACAGCCAGCTACATGCCGCCGGCTGATATCCCTGTCCAGCCGCAGCCGGTCTACAAGTAAGCCTTTCTACGGCCAAGCCTTTGAAAAGCCGTCCGGTTCGTCCGGGCGGCTTTTTACTTTTTTCTGTCGCCGTTAAGCAATTCAACCGCGTTTTAAACCTTCGTTAACCATGAATTCCCTATGGTTAATGAAATGACAATGGCTGCGGCTCGGCCCGGTCTCTCCTCTCGGAGAGCCAGAATGGCGGGTACGACAAGGGCGGGCCGGCTTGAAAGCGGGTACCGGCCCGAGGTTGGAAGGCGAGGGGTAATGATCCGTTTCGACGCTTTTGCGCTGGCCGCGATGATGGCGAGCGCGGTTGCGGGCACTGCTTTTGCGGGTGATCTGCCGCCGGAGATCAAGATGCCCGAGGTCAGCGTCAAGGATGCTAGGGGCTGGTATGTGCGGGGCGATCTCGGCTATGCGGTCAACGCCAGCCACGACGACACAACCTTCCGCGCTTATGACTCCACCAGCGGCGATTACAGCTCCAGCCGCTTTGATTCCGACCGCTTCAGCGGCGATTTTTCGGGTGGCCTCGGCGTTGGTTATCAATTCAACGACTTGCTTCGTGCCGATATCACCGGCGACTATTTCAGCGGCGATTTCGATGGCCGGATTTCGAGCGCGTCGCCCTGCGCAGGCGGCGCAGCCGGTACGGGTTGCTCCACCAAAGCGCGCTCTTCTTTCAAGGCGGGTAGCCTGATGGTGAACGGCTATGTCGATCTCGGCACGCTGGCCGGCTTTACGCCCTATGTCGGTGCCGGTCTCGGCGCGACGAGGGTTTCCTGGAACAGCGTCAATGCTGTCGGCTCCTGTGTCGACGGTGTCTCCGGCTGCGGTGGTGCTGCTTCGGTCAGCGCGCGTTATCCCGGCGAAAGCGATTGGCGCATGACCTATGCATTGATGGCCGGAGTCGCCTATGAAGTGGCCCCGAATGTGAAACTCGATCTCGGCTATCGCTTCTCGCATATCGCCGGCGGCGATATGTTCGGTTATTCGGCAGCGGACGCGTCAGCCGGCGCCGGCGGTACGATGGGCCGCGATGGCGCTTTGTCGCGACACGAGATTCGTATCGGGTTGCGAATCACCACCTGGTAGGGTCGCTGCCTACGGCGTTGTGAGCACGTAGGCGATGCGGCGGAAGAAATCCAACGTGCGGAAGAGATGCGCGGGAACGCGCCGCCAGGCAGCGGATTTCGCGGCACGATAGTCACGACGCCAGCCAATCATCGTGCTCCGCTGCAACGGGCTGAAGCCGACGATGTTGGCGCGCGTCGTGAAGATGGATGTGTGCATATCCCAGCCGCGTTCCACGGCGACATCCCAGGGCAGGGACATGACCGCGAGCGCCTTGACGATCTTTTCAGCGCCACTGCGCGTTACAAGGTAGCAGGCCGTCGAGCCTTGCGGGCCGAAGAGGCAGCGGCCGATCACATCTCCCGCACGGCTGCGGGTCGCGGCACGGAAGCCGCCCCAGCGATGGTTCACGAGCTTGATGACCTCGGCGTTCGGGATAGCTTCCTTTGCCGCCATGGCACGGGCGAGGAAATCGCCGTCCAGCGCTATGTCGTCTTCAATGATGACAGCCGCTTCGCTGCCGTCGGCAAGAAATTGGCGCAATGCCATCAGATGACTGCGGTAGCAGCCATATTCGCCGGGCAGAATGACCCTGCCGTGCCGACGTCGGAAACGGTCGTGATCGACGTCGATCCATTGCTCCCGCGGCAAAAGAGCGCCGTCGACGCAGTCGACGCGCTCGATCCTGATGCCGAATTCATCGCTCTGCCGCTTAATTTCCGCCAGTCTGTCCGTCGCTCGATCAATATTGATGAGGTAAACGGGTAGCGGCTGCGCGGGCGTGCGAGGGCTTTCGGACAGTGCGGCTTGGTACATTAAAGACATTTGTTCTTCATCTGTTGGCGCAGAGCCATTCAACGCCGATACATATGGGTGTGTCTCCGCAAAGAAGCCAGCTTTTCTGTGACTAACCTAGCGTGATTTTGCTGTGCGAAGCTTATCCCATCGGCATCATTGCTGCACGAATGCGTGAAGCATTGTCCATCCGCCCAATTTACCTATTGCACCGGCAGGCCGCTTCCAATATATCCGACGGCGGGACACTCCTCCCCAACGAGGAGCTTTCTATCTGAGAGGATAGCATCATGACTAAGCTCGCCAAGCCGGACATCCGTCCGAACAATACCCATTTCTCTTCTGGCCCCTGCTCGAAGCGCCCTGGTTGGACGCTCGATGCTCTTTCCGACGCGGCTCTTGGCCGTTCGCACCGCGCGAAAGTCGGCAAGGCCAAGCTAAAGCAGGCCATCGATCTTACCCGTGACATTCTGGAAGTGCCCGCGGACTACCGCATCGGCATCGTTCCGGCTTCCGATACCGGCGCCGTCGAAATGGCGCTCTGGTCGCTGCTCGGAGAACGTGGTGTCGACATGCTCGCCTGGGAAAGCTTTGGCGCTGGCTGGGTCACCGACGTCGTCAAGCAGCTTAAGCTCAAGGATGTCCGCAAGCTTGAGGCCGGTTACGGCGAGCTGCCCGATCTTTCCGCCGTCGATTTCGACCGCGACGTGGTCTTCACCTGGAACGGCACCACTTCTGGTGTCCGCGTTCCGAATGCCGATTTCATTCCGGCCGATCGTAAGGGCCTGACGATCTGCGACGCCACCTCGGCGGCTTTCGCTCAGAACCTCGATTTTGCCAAGCTCGACGTCGTCACCTTCTCCTGGCAGAAGGTGCTGGGCGGCGAGGGCGCGCATGGCGTCATTATCCTTAGCCCCCGCGCTGTCGAGCGCCTGACGACCTATGTACCGGCGTGGCCGCTGCCGAAAATTTTCCGCATGACCAGCGGCGGCAAGCTGATCGAAGGCATCTTCACCGGCGAGACGATTAACACGCCGTCGATGCTTTGCGTCGAGGACTATATCGACGCTCTCCTCTGGGCCAAGGAGCTCGGCGGTCTCAAGGCGCTGATCGGCCGTGCCGATGCCAACGCCAAGGTCATCCATGACTTCGTTGCCGCTAACGACTGGATCGCCAATCTCGCCGTCAAGGCCGAGACGGAGTCCAACACCTCCGTCTGCCTGAAGATCGTCGACAAGGACGTTACGGCTCTCGATGAGGACGGCCAGGCGAATTTTGCCAAGGGCCTCGTCGCGCTGCTCGAAAAGGAAGGCGTCGCCTATGACGTCGGCCATTACCGCGACGCGCCTTCGGGCCTGCGCATATGGGCGGGTGCGACGATCGAAGCTGCCGACATGCAGAAGCTGATGCCCTGGCTCTCCTGGGCTTTCGAAACGCAGAAGGCGACGCTCTCCCAGGCTGCTGCCTGAGATCATGGCGTCCACAGGCTCCGCCAGGAAGGCGGAGCCCAGCATTCGCATTTCAATCACAGTTGACCCTTTCAGGAGGCCTCCATGGCACCCCGCGTTCTCGTATCCGACGAACTGTCGGAAACCGCCGTCCAGATCTTTCGCGATCGCGGCGTCGAAGTCGATTTCCAGCCGCAGCTCGGCAAGGACAAAGACAAGCTGCTCGAAATCATCGGCAATTATGATGGCCTCGCCATCCGCTCCGCCACCAAGGTGACAGAGAAGATCATCGAAGCGGCGAAGAACCTCAAGGTCGTCGGCCGCGCCGGCATCGGCGTCGACAATGTCGATATCCCGGCCGCTTCGCGCCGCGGTATCATCGTCATGAACACGCCCTTCGGCAATTCGATCACGACCGCAGAGCACGCTATCGCGCTGATGTTCGCCGTTGCCCGACAGCTTCCTTCCGCCGATGCCTCGACCCAGGCCGGCAAGTGGGAAAAGTCGAAATTCATGGGTGTCGAAATCACCGGCAAGACGCTCGGCGTCATCGGCGCCGGCAATATCGGTTCCATCGTCATCGCCCGCGCCATCGGCCTGAAGATGCATGTCGTTGCCTATGACCCGTTCCTTTCCAAGGAACGCGCCGAGGAAATGGGCGTCGTCAAGGTCGAGCTCGACGAACTCTTCGCTCGCGCCGATTTCATCACGCTGCACGTGCCGCTCACCGACAAGACGCGCAACATCATTGACGCTGACGCACTCGGCAAGACGAAGCCGGGCGTGCGTATCATCAACTGCGCTCGCGGCGGTCTGGTGGATGAGGCAGCCCTTGCCGCCGCCATCAAGTCTGGCCATGTCGCCGGTGCCGCCTTCGACGTCTTCGAAGTCGAGCCCGCCAAGGAAAGCCCGCTGTTCGGCCTGCCGAACGTCGTCTGCACGCCGCATCTTGGCGCATCGACCACCGAAGCGCAGGAGAATGTCGCTCTGCAGGTCGCCGAGCAGATGTCGGATTATCTCGTCAAGGGCGCGGTTTCCAACGCCATCAACATGCCCTCGATCACCGCTGAGGAAGCGCCGATCCTAAAGCCGTTCATCAAGCTTGCCGACGTTCTCGGCGCTTTCGTCGGCCAGGTGACGGACGATCCGATCAAGGAAATCGAGATCCTCTATGACGGCGTTACCGCGGGCATGAACACCAAGGCGCTGACGAGTGCGCTGCTGGCCGGCCTCATCCGCAATCAGGTTGCCGACGTCAACATGGTTTCGGCGCCGATCATGATCAAGGAAAAGGGCATCGTGCTCGCCGAAGTCAAGCGCGACAAGACCGGCGTCTATGACGGCTACATCAAGCTGACCGTCACCACCGACAGCATGACGCGCTCGATCGCCGGCACCGTCTTCTCCGACGGCAAGCCGCGCTTCATCCAGATCAAGGGCATCAATCTCGACGCCGATGTAGGCAACCACATGATCTATATCGCCAACACCGACGTTCCCGGCATGATCGGCTTCATCGGCACGACGCTCGGCGCGGCCAATGTCAACATCGCCAACTTCCAGCTCGGCCGCGACAAGCAGGGCGGCGATGCCATCGCGCTGCTTTATGTCGACGGCGCGATCAACGATGAGGTTCTGGCCAAGCTGGCCGCCCATCAGGCGATCCGTCAGGCAAAGCCGTTGGTGTTCAACGTCGACTAAGTCAAGCTCCTCCCAAGAGCGACACGAAGGCCCGGCGCAACGTGAGTTGCACCGGGTTTTTCATGATTGCAAACGGGTTGTGGATAAGTTTGCGCAAGAGACTATCGGCACCCGTGGAACGCGCCTATCTCTTAGTCATGGGGGCGTCACAACGGAATATTTTCGAAAATATCACGGGTAGGCCGGCGACGGCCTGGCTTGCGAAACCGGCCGCGGTAGCGATCGTGCTATTTGCGCGCGCTATTACTGCCGTGCGGGCGATCTGGTCGGAAAGTGGCGTGCCCACAGGCCGCTGCGTCTATTTCGCCAATCACTCCAGCCATGGCGATTTCATCCTCATCTGGGCGGTGCTGCCGCCGCGGCTCAGGCGGCGAACACGCCCAGTCGCCGGCGCCGATTACTGGCTGAAATCGAAGCTGAACAGCTTCATTGGCCGCGACGTCTTCAATGCCGTGCTGATCGAACGGGACCGCGAGGCGCGGACGGAAGATCCGATCGAGCAGATGGCTGCCGCTATCGACGCGGGCTCTTCGCTGATCCTGTTTCCCGAGGGCACGCGAAACCTGACGGACGCACCGCTGCAACCCTTCAAGAGTGGGCTATTTCATCTGGCGAGGATGCGCCCCGATATCGATCTCGTTCCCGTCTGGATCAACAATCTCAATCGTGTCATGCCCAAGGGCGAGTTCGTGCCCATTCCGTTGATCTGCACCGTGACCTTTGGCGAGGCGCTGCGCATCGGCGCAGACGAAGAGAAGGCGGATTTTCTGGCGCGTGCGCAAGCGGCGCTACTGGCCCTCTCGCCCAAACAAATGGGGAGTGGTGAATGAGCGCAGCAAGCTCCGATCTCATCCACCTTATCCTCGGTATCCTCGGCGTTCTGATCGTCGCATCCGTCGTCGGCTATGTGCTGCAGCGGCGCCTGTCGCCCGATGGTTCCAACGCGGCGATCGAAAACCTCAATGCCCGCATCAAGGCCTGGTGGGCGATGGTGATCCTGATCGGCATCGCCTTTCTGGCGGGGCGCGCCGGCGTCATCCTGCTCTTTGCCTTCTGCTCCTTCGCGGCGCTGCGCGAATTCATCACGCTGATCAACACCAGGCGCGCCGACCATTGGGCGCTGGCGGCAGCCTTTTTTGTTGCGCTGCCTGTGCAATATTATCTGCTCTGGGCCGAGCAATACGGCATCTTTTCCATCTTCATCCCGGTCTATGCCTTTCTCTTCATGCCTATTATCGCGGTCTTGCGCGGCGATACCGAGCGCTTCCTGATCCGCATTGCCGAGGTGCAATGGGCACTGATGATCTGCGTCTTCTGCGCGTCGCATGTGCCGGCATTGCTGACCCTGCACATACCGGGCTATGAGGGCCGCAATGTGCTTTTGATCGCGTTCCTCGTCATCGTCGTGCAGCTCAGCGATGTCCTGCAATATGTCTGGGGCAAGCTGTTCGGTCGCCGTAAGATCGCGCCGAAACTATCGCCATCCAAAACGGTCGAAGGCTTTGTCGGTGGTGTCGTCAGCGCGACCTTGATCGGGGCTGCGCTCTGGTGGATCACGCCGTTCACGCCGCTGCAGGCAGGCTTGCTTGCCTTCGTGATTACCCTGATGGGCTTCTTCGGCGGGCTGGTGATGTCGGCGATCAAGAGGGATCGCGGCGTCAAGGACTGGGGGCATCTGATCGAAGGCCATGGCGGGCTGATCGACCGGCTCGATTCCGTCGTCTTCTCAGCACCGATCTTTTTTCATCTCGTGCGCTATTGGTGGTCGGTGTCATGACGGCGCGGGTGAGGGCGCTGGCCGGTAGCAGCATCGTGCACGTGCTTTTCGCTTTCCTTGCCATGGGTGGATGGGCCGTCTTTGCCAACCGTCTGCATCCAATGCCGCAGCCGGTGATCTCCGGTCTCGTCCAGGGCATTCTTTCCGGCTGCCTGACGCTGTTTTTGAAATCGGTGGTGGAAGCCCTGTCCAAACGGTTCCGTGGCTTCACTGTTCTATGGGCGCCGCCATTGATCGCCTGTCTCGGGTCAACGGCCATATTGGTGACGATCCACGCGCTCAGCGGCACGCCGGAGATATTGAAGACCACCGCGGTGCCGCTGCTGGTTTCGACCAGCTATGCGGCGATCTACAATTATTCGATTTCCGGCGGGAGGCGTTAGGTCCATGGCGGGCGAGGGAATGGGCGACAGGCGGCCATTGGCAAGCCGCAACACGCGCTGGGCGCAGGGGCTGGCGCGGCGGATGACGAATTTGTCGGTGACACCGAACCAGATATCGCAGGCGAGCATCGTCATGGCGGCACTGGCCGGCGGTTCTTTCTGGCTGTCGGGGCAGGGCAGTGGCGGGCTGCGCGCCCTATTCCTGATCCTTGCGGCACTCTTCTGCCAACTTCGCCTGCTCTGCAATTTGCTGGATGGCATGGTCGCCGTCGAGGGCGGCAAGGGCGCGGCGGATGGGCCGTTCTGGAATGAATTCCCGGATCGCGTCGCCGATATCCTGATCTTCGCTGGCGTTGGCTATGGCATTGGCGCTTCCGGCCTTGGCTGGGCTGCCGCCGCCTTCGCCGTTCTCACCGCCTATGTCCGCGAGCTTGGCCGCGCTACCGGCAATCCCAGCGATTTCGGCGGGCCGATGGCCAAACAGCATCGCATGGCAACGATGACCGCGGCCGCTCTGCTCTCGGTCGTCGAAGTGCTCTGGAGCGGCGGCTCCTGGATACTGACCATCGCGCTCTGGATCGTCGCCGTCGGCGCAGCCGTGACGGCTCTTCGCCGCAGTCTCTATCTTATCGAGCGGCTAAAAGCCAAGGGTTGATTGGCGGCCTCGTCCGCTGTCGCGAAGCCGGTGATTCGCCGCCCCTTGCGCCGGGCAGCAATCCTTTCTATATCCCTGATCCATCAAGGCCGGGCGGCCAAGCCGCCGCGTGCCGCAGACGATACAAATCCGCCGCTTTTGCATGGCAACCGGTGGACAGAAGACAGCACCGAAGATCGACTGAGATTGGCGGCAAGACCGTGAACACACTGGATTTTGACAAGAGGCCGGAAGATACGCGCGTTGTCGTCGCCATGTCTGGCGGCGTCGATAGTTCCGTCGTCGCCGGCATTCTGAAGCGTCAGGGCTATGATGTGCTTGGGATCACGTTGCAGCTCTACGATCACGGCGCCGCCGTGCACCGCGCCGGCTCCTGCTGTGCGGGCCAGGATATCGATGATGCCCGCCGCGTCTGCGAGACGCTTGGCATCCCGCATTATGTGCTCGACTACGAAAAGCGCTTCCGCGAAACGGTGATCAATCCCTTCGCCGAAAGCTATGTTGCTGGCGAGACCCCGATCCCCTGCGTAGCCTGCAACCAGACCGTCAAATTCGCCGATCTCCTGGCGACGGCCAAGGAACTCGGCGCCGATGCGCTGGCGACCGGCCACTATATCCGCTCCCGCCCGAACCCGTCGGCCGATCATCCCGGCCGCCGCGCACTCTATCGCCCGGCCGATGCAGATCGCGACCAGAGCTATTTCCTCTTCGCCACCACGCAGGAGCAGATCGACTATCTGCGCTTTCCGCTCGGCGGTATGCCGAAATCGGAGACGCGGGCGCTTGCCGGGGAAATGGGCCTCGTCGTTGCCAAGAAGGCCGACAGCCAGGACATCTGTTTCGTGCCGCAGGGCAAATATTCTGACGTGATCGCCAAGCTGAAGCCGAATGCGGCGCTCGCCGGCGAGATCGTCCATCTCGACGGCCGCGTGCTCGGCCATCACGAGGGCATCCTGCACTATACGATTGGCCAGCGCCGCGGCATCGGCATCGCGACCGGCGAGCCGCTTTATGTCGTCTATCTCGACGCCCGCTCGCGCCGCGTCATCGTCGGCCCGAAGGAGGCGCTGGAAACGCACCGCGTCTATCTCCGTGACGTCAACTGGCTGGGCGACGAACCGTTGGCGCAGGCGGCTTCCGGCGAGGGTTTTGCCTGCTACGCCAAGGTCCGCTCGACCCGCGCGCCGGCCCCTGCCGTGCTGCATGCCGATGCGACTGGCATCTATGTCGACCTGACGATCGGCGAGGCAGGTGTCGCTCCGGGCCAGGCCTGCGCTCTCTATTCCGCCCCGGGTGATGACGCCCGCGTCTACGGCGGCGGCTTCATCGAACGCTCAGAGCGCGAACCGACGGCAGAAGCCTCGCTGAAGGCATTGCTGGCCAGCCCCGTCGCGGCCTGAAGGCGGCGGTGCGGGGCGTGGGGGAAAGCATTGATTTTTCCAAATCATCCGCTTGACACAAAGCCGAACCGCACCTTATAAGCCGCTCAACCGACGAGCCAACGCTCCTCGAGCGGCGGTTTCGTTTGGCCCTTGTGTATAGTCCAGGGGACTATGCGCTGAAGTGGCGGAGTAGCTCAGTAGGTCAGAGCAGAGGAATCATAATCCTTGTGTCGGGGGTTCAAATCCCTCCTCCGCTACCAAAATTTCTCCAATGAAATCAGTAGGTTGGCCGGTCAGCGTTGGAAGATGGCTGATACGCTCGGCTTCTACGCAAATTTAGTCTGCGGACACTGCCTTCAAATACCCGAAATCGCAGCAATCTGAGCAATCAGGGTGGCATAGGTTTCGATATGTCGGCGGTACTCCGCCTCGGTTACCTCCCAGCTCCATTATCCTCTTTGCGAAAATGGCTGATGTCTGGCTCTTCCATCGACTGAAGATGTTCTTGATGCTCTGCAATCTTCTGCTCTTAGCTTTTCAGAGATTCATGCAAACCCATCGCATTTGCGAAGATAGCTCTTTCGGCCGTCATCGGTAAGACAATAGTGGCCGCCACGGGAGCCGACGCAATACGATCCGCCTCGGCAGGAGCAATCTGTTGAAGTCGTCGGTTCCATTTCTTCAGGTGCTGATCCGAAAAGGGATGCGCCGCCCATATAAGACTCGCACGATTGCTTGCTCGCGCTGACAGATCCGTCACTGCAGATGAAAGTTGACCCCTGGCAGTGATCAATGCCGCCTTTTTGGCCACTGCAGGGAGTGTTTGCCGCCACGCAATAAGCCGGCAGCAAGATCAAAGTCGCTCCGCAAATTGCAATCCATGCTCGCATCAAGTCCCCTATGTGCGAGAACTATCCGATCGCTGCAGTGAGACGCGAAGATGGAGCCGCCGCCTATAAGAGGCCACTTCGCCCTAAACTATGACGACTTTATCCGGAATGGCGCGAAAATCGAGTGCGAGAATTCGCCGACAAGTCGCGAACGTCGGCGCAACGTCTTAGAAGTCAATGAAGAAGCTGCACCACCATGAGCGCTATCGTGGTTATGCCTGCACATACCGTCATGGCCGTCAAAATTGAAGTCGACATCATCTCGCTCCTCAATCGAATTTTCGGAATTGATTACAGAAGTGAGAGCGGGATGTCGCGTGACAGATCGCGTGACGGTAGCGAGAGGAACGAGAAGACTTCGCAGCCTTCATTTGTTCAGCCCCGCACGAAACCAAGCGGGAACGACGGCACTTTAAAAAAAGCCCCCGCCTACTTGCGTTTCGGCGGGGGGAGGAAATATGGCAGAACTCTTATATTAGAATGATCGAATTCTATATCAAAGGCGAAAGCGGATTCAAAAAACCCCATTCGACCAGTTTGGGTAACTTTTTGTTTCTGCAATGGCCCAAGAGACTGGCTGCGATCGCAACAGCGCAGCGAGCGACGCCTACTTAGATCTTCGATGCCGACGAGACGAGGCCAACTCAGCTTTCACCCTTATCGATGCGGCGTCTCAAATCCTCGGCGAAATATTTGTAGTTCTCCAGCATATCCTCATAGTGAGTGAGGACTATTGCCGTAATATCCTCCCAGGGGCCGTCACCGAATTTGGCTTGATGCTGGATCTCTCCTGCCTGAATACGAGAGATGCGCTGCGAGAACTCCTCGATCTGCCCGACGCAGTCGGCCAAACGTTCGACAAGCGATTTATCCATCTTCCCCTCCATCGTGCTGGCATCATGATTGTTTGGAAGTCAACAATGATAGACGTGGAAAGACAAGCTCTCCAAGAGGGCATAAGCCCGTCAGCCAGCCTTTGGGCAACGACGACGGGACGCTGATAGGTCTTGCGCGGCGTCATTGGCAGCGGTCAGCGAGTCTCGCGTGTCCTCACATATTGCCGCGATTGTGCCGTCCCCCGAACGCAATGTCGCCTTGAAGCTATGAGACGTCCCGCGGCGACGGTTGCCGGAGCCCGGCCGCTTTTATCAGGAATTATGAGGCCAGCGATGCTTTGGGATCTAATAACAATCGCAGCAATTTTTGCTCTATTTGCCGCCGTCCGCGAGGGTCGACTGATTATTGCCAAGGCAAAAGCTTCGCATTGGAATAACTTCCAACTTCGGTAGAGCGGTTCAGCTTTTCACGGAATCGCACAACCGTTCTATCTCTTTATTCTCGTAATTTCCGGACCGAAAGCCGCTGCGCATTTTCCTGGAATTGCTTTAGGCGATGACGATCTCCGAAACGCTTCACGATAACGGCATGAGTCCAGGCGACAGAAAAAGTGCGCGAAGCGTTCTTTCTTGCGTCTTTTTTGTGACCATTATGACTCCTTGACCGCGTTGGTGCGGAAAGGGGGTGCAATATGGATTACTACGTGACACTCGCAGTCTGCGTTACCGCTGGGTCGTTCGTCTTTGCCGTTATGAATATTCGCTAGACTGGTGCGCAGAAGCACGGCCGACACCGTACGGGCGCGAGTCAAGACGAAACGCGCACCTGTATCGGTCGAGGGATGCCTGAGCTTCCAGCGTCGGGCGGACTAAAGTCGGGAAGAGCTCAGGGCATCATAGGCGTTGATCAAGCGATCCACGTCCAGCCCGTGTTCCTGCGGTCCGAAGCTGAGGTGGCTGACGGTAAAATCCGCATAGATCGCGGTGGGCCGATCGAGGAAAGTCGGCAGGTCGACCGTCAGCGCATATTCATCGTCGCCTTTCGGAAGAGCCATATGCAGGAGGTCTTTTCCGAGCCAGGATATGAAGTTAATCGACTGGCGCTCCGTCCATTCGATGACCTTGTTCGGCAAAGGCAGATGCTTCTCGTCCTTTTCCAGGAAGTAATCGTGAAGCCGGGTTGCGCGCTCGGCGCTTTGCCACAGGCTTCCACCGAACCCTCCAGGCGGGCGCTCGAAATGACCGAGGTCATCGGGAAGTCCGCCCCCTTGTTGCTGCCAATAGGCGCATACGCCGTTGTTCACGACATTTGCGGAGACGACGAAGTAATTCGGGTTGGCCCTTCTAAACTCGATGAATTCATTGAGTTTTTCTATGTCCAGATAGACGATGTCATCGTCACACTTCAGAAATACCGCGCTGGAAAACCTCTCCAGCCGCTTCGCGTAGTAGTCATAGGCCTGCCAATAGGGCAGTTTTTCATTTGGGTTCCCGACGTAGCGTCGTACGGGGGCATTTATATCGCAAAGTTCCAAATCGGCGCCCCATCCGCCGCGCACCATCACCGATGCGCCGGAGCCCAGGTTCAGCTCAGGCCACTTGCCGATCGTCACGCCATTGACCTGAAGTGAGGGAGCACCCGCCGAGTCGATGCTGAGCACGACCTGGTTCGGCAGGCTTGGCGAAAGAACGCTGGGTGTCGATTTGCTCCAGATGGTCGTTGTTTCACCCCGGCTCCCAAAGTTATTCAGTTCGCTGCGCTTGACGCTGCGAAGAGCGGAATGCGTGTTCTGCCAGCCACCGACGACAATTTCGAAGCAATTATCATCGTCACCATTCGGAAGAACGGCGATATGTAGATCGTGGTCTATCTTGGCATTCGCACGGAAGGAGGAGCGGGGCGTGACCGCTCCCTTCAACTGGTACGGCGCTTCGGACCCCATATATCGCGCCGGGCCGAATTCGCGCGTGACCCACTCGTTATCTTCAGAGGAGCGCGTGAAATCCCATATGTGCCATTCATCAATGATGCCATCATTGATGGCCTTGCGGATGTATTTGGTCAGAATCTCCATTCGCTTTTGCCGCCCGGCGAATGTCACAAGAATAACAGGAGTCATAATATCCTCTTCGCTTGCAGCCGTTGCCGCAATTCAACTTCAAAGTGATTCCGGCTCTCTCAGTAGACGGCTGTCGTGCGCAAGCGGCGCGTAATCGTTCCATTGGGCCAGTTTCTCGAGATAGCGGCGCCGGTAGGCTTGATCGTCCTCGAATTCGATATTCTCCAGAACGATTTCGGCGCCGACCTCGTAGTAGACATCAAGATTGCGCATGTCCGGCGCCGGCGTTTCTCCGCGCTCGATTTCGCCCTGCATCTGCCAAAACAGGTATTCGAGGCGCCGTGCGAGGCCTGGAATATCACGTAGCGCGCTGGTCTCGCGCTGGCGCTGCAAGGAGTCCCTGATCGCGGTCAGGCTCTCGCGGTCCTGCGCGAAGGCGATGGCCCGGCTTACATAATCCTCCGGCCCGCTGCAGATCAGTTCCGGAACGCCGGCGGCTGCGACGATGCTGCTGCAGAAACGCGAGGCAAAGCTTTTTCCGGGCATAGTCAGGACCGGCAGCCCGACGGTGATCGCGTCCGCCGCGGTGGAGTGTGCCCCATAGGGGAAGGTGTCCAGGAAGAGATCGGCCAATGCCATTCGCGCAAGATGGTTCGGATTGGCCGCCTTGGACGCGAAAATGAGGCGCTCGGGCGCCACGCCGGCTTGCGCGGCCAACTGGCGCAGGCGCTCGTTGACATCCGGGGCCTCCGCAAGCAGCCACAGCACGCTGCCGGGTGTCGCAGAAAGGATCTGCATCCAGCGCGCAAAGCAGTTGGCGGTGATCTTCTGCATCCCGTTGAGGCAAGCGTAGACGAAGGCGTCCGCCGGCAGGCCGGCTTCCGCGCGGGTCGGCCGTGCGGCGATCAGCCGTTTGCGGTCGATGGGCTGGTTGCAGGCAATCCGCAGCACCTTTTCCGTATAGTAGATTTCATTCTCCGGCGGGATGATGTGCTCGTCCGCGATGACGTATTGATGAAACGGGCTGGCTGTCGTGCCGGGATAGCCGCAGAAATTGACGATGACCGGCGCAGGCCGGTAGGCGAAGATCTTCGCCCGCGCATGCTTGGTGTAGCCGTTGACGTCGACGAGAATGTCGATCTCGTCAGCACGGATTTGCTTTGCTGCGTCGATATCGCTGAGCGTGGAGATTTCCCGCCAGCAATCCACCGCGTTCTTGATCCGCGTTTGCGTCGCGTCGTTAGAGCGCGGCTCGCCGCAGTAATAGGCGAAAACCTCGACGCTGCTCTTGTCATGCAGCTCCAGCACTTCCCTGAGCGCAAAACCGACCGCATGGTCGCGCAGATCCGATGAGACGTAGCCGACGCGCAAACGCTCTCCGGTCCCCGATTTCTGTTTCGGCGGAAGGCGTGGGAAGTCACGGAGATCGGGCCGGCCGATCAGCGATTTGTGATAGCGATAGGCCTTGCCGAGCTGGAATAGGGGATCGTCGCTATAGCAGCCGAGGATCAAGGGCGACATTGCATCCAGCAAGTGCCGGGCCGAGACATGTTCGGACGTGATCAGAGTCGGCCACTTGCACTGGTGCTGGCGCAACGACGTCCAATGCTGGCCTGCCTCGGTCTTGCTGGGCTGCAGCTCGATCGCTTGCCATAAAGCTGCTTCCGCCTCTTCCAGCAAGCCGCCGGCTTCGAGAACGCGGCCAATGTGCTGGAGCGCCATCAGGCGATAGCCAATCTTGTCGGCCGTGATCTCGGCGGTCGCTTTTGCGAAGTCTCGCCATTGTTCGACGGCCCGGCCGGTCAGGCCGCTGTCTTCCAGAAGGCGGCCGAGGTTGATGTGCGCTGGTCCGAACTCTGGAGACAGCTTTAAACAGGCGCGAAGCGCGTGGATCGCCGCGGCGGCATCGCCAGTTTGGTTGGCGGCGACCGCATAATTGAAATAAGCGAGATGCAGCAGGGGGTTAGCGTCGTTGAATGCGATCCAGGTCTTGTAGAGTTCGACCGCCTGCGACTGTTTGCCTATGCGACCTAAAACTTCAGCGATCTGAAATAGCTCGGCAAGCGGCAATTGCTGATTCCGAGCCCTCTCCGATGCGCTGACGAGCGGCGAGGCTTGGGTCGAGACAGGTGCAATATTGACGGTCATGGACATCCTGCGGCAAGGCGGCCTTGCGGCCGAGGGAAACTGACGAGCGAAAGCGTCATCCCTTCTAGTGCAGCTAGCTTGCGTCGGACTGATTGTTTTCTGAAGGAGGCACAGGGCAGGGAGCGTAGTGTTTTCCGGCCATGAGAGTGGCGAACGGTTAAAAAATGGGGAGTGGCGGCCGCTGTGCCGCTCTGCCGCTCGCCGTCATGACGGTCGAATCGCAAACGAACCCGGATTCTCGGAGTGTCTCGCAAAAGAATAGCGCCGCGCAATTTCTCGCGCGGCGCCGAGGTCTTTTGCGGCGCGGGTGAAACCGCGCCGCAATCCGTCAGATTTTAGTTGTAGGCCGCGTAGGCAGAGATGACCGCCGCGACTTGTCCTTCATCTAGTGCCTGCACCTGTGTCGTGGTGAGGGCATAGAGCTGGGCGCTGGAGAGCGAAGCGATGTCATCGGTGGACAGTCCGCCCAGACCCGCCGTGCTGATCGCCGCAATCTCGTCGGTGGAGAAGGTTGCGATGTCGGCGGTGGAGAGAGCGCCGACTTCGGTTGCCGTCAGAGCACCGATCTGCGAGCTCGTCAGAGCGGCGACCTGATCGGTGGAGAGCGCTTCGATCTGCGAAGAGCTCAAGGCGGCGACCTGCGTGGTCTTCAGGACACCGATCTGAGTGGTGGACAGAGCGGCGACGTCATCGGTGGAGAGCGCACCGATCTGGGTCGAGGACAGAGCCGCAACTTGGTCGGTGGTCAGAACCTTAGCCTGATCGGTGGAGAGCGCGCCGATCTGGCTGGTGCTCAACTTGGCGATCTGGCTGGTCTTCAGAGCGGCCACCTGATCCGTGGAGAGCGCTGCAACCTTTTCGGAGGAGAGACCGGAGAGGGCTGCAGTGCTGATCGCTGCGATCTCGTCCGTCGAGAAGGTCGCGAGGTCGGCGGTAGAGAGCGCGCCGACTTCGGTTGCCGACAGGGCACCGATTTGCGTCGAGCTCAGAGCGGCAGCCTGATCCGTGGAGAGGGCTTCGATCTGCGAGGAGCTCAGGGCGGCGACCTGGCCAGTCTTCAGCACACCGATTTGAGCGGTGGAGAGAGCGGCGACGTCGTCGGTGGAGAGCGCACCGATCTGCGAGCTTGTCAGAGCGCTGACCTGGTCGGTGGTCAGAACCTTGGCCTGGTCGGTCGAAAGAGCGCCGATCTGGCTGGTGCTCAGCTTGGCGATCTGACCGGTGGTCAGAGCGGCCACTTGGTCAGTCGAGAGCGCTGCAACCTTATCGGATGTCAGGCCCGACAGAGCCGAGGTGCTGATCGCTGCAATCTCGTCGGTGGAGAAGGTTGCGAGGTCGGCGGTGGAGAGGGCGCCGACTTCGGAGGCCGTCAGGGCACCGATCTGCGAGCTCGTCAGAGCGGCAGCCTGATCCGTGGAGAGGGCTGCGATCTGCGAGGACTTCAGAGCGGCGACCTGTGCAGTCTTCAGGACACCGATCTGAGTGGTGGACAGAGCCGCAACATCGTCGGTGGACAAGGCTGCGATCTGGGTCGAGCTCAGAGCGGCAACCTGATCGGTGGTCAGAACCTTGGCCTGGTCGGTGGAGAGCGCGCCGATCTGGCTGGTGCTCAACTTGGCGATCTGGCTGGTCTTCAGAGCGGCAACCTGATCCGTGGAGAGCGCTGCAACCTTTTCGGAGGAGAGACCGGAGAGGGCTGCAGTGCTGATCGCTGCGATCTCGTCGGTCGAGAAGGTTGCGAGGTCGGCGGTGGAAAGGGCGCCAACTTCGGTTGCCGACAGGGCTGCGACCTGGGTCGAGCTCAGAGCGGCAGCCTGATCCGTGGAGAGGGCGGCGATCTGCGAAGAGCTCAGCGCGGCGACCTGGCCAGTCTTCAGCACACCAATCTGAGCGGTGGAGAGGACGGCGACGTCGTCGGTCGAGAGCGCACCGATCTGGGTCGAGGACAGAGCCGCGACCTGGTCGGTGGTCAGAACCTTAGCCTGGTCGGTGGAGAGAGCGCCGATCTGGCTGGTGCTCAGCTTGGCGATCTGGGTGGTCTTGAGAGCAGCAACCTGATCCGTGGAGAGAGCAGCAACCTTTTCAGAGGACAGGCCGGAGAGGGCTGCAGTCGAGAGGGCTGCAATCTCGTCGGTGGAGAAGGTTGCGAGGTCGGCGGTGGAGAGAGCGCCAACTTCGGTCGCTGTCAGGGCACCGATCTGCGAGCTCGTCAGAGCGGCAGCCTGATCAGTAGACAGGGCTGCGATCTGCGAAGACTTCAGGGCGGCGACTTGGCCGGTCGTCAGGACACCGATCTGAGCGGTGGAGAGGACGGCGACGTCGTCGGTGGAGAGTGCACCGATCTGCGAGCTTGTCAGAGCCGCGACCTGTTCGGTGGTCAGAACCTTGGCCTGGTCGGTCGAAAGAGCGCCGATCTGAGTGGTGCTAAGCTTAGCGATCTGGCTGGTCTTCAGAGCCGCAACCTGATCGGTGGAGAGCGCTGCGACCTTTTCAGAAGTCAGGCCCGACAGAGCTGCGGTCGAGAGAGCTGCGATCTCATCTGTGGAGAAGGTCGCCAGGTCAGCGGTGGAAAGTGCACCAACTTCGGTTGCCGTCAGGGCTGCGACCTGCGTCGAGCTCAGAGCGGCAGCCTGATCGGTGGAGAGAGCTGCGATCTGCGAGGACTTCAGAGCGGCGACCTGTGCAGTCTTCAGCGCACCAATCTGGGCAGTGGAGAGGACCGCGACGTCGTCGGTGGAGAGCGCACCAATCTGGGTCGAGCTCAGAGCGGCGACCTGGTCAGTGGTCAGGACCTTCGCCTGGTCAGTGGAGAGTGCGCCGATCTGGCTCGTGCTGAGCTTGGCGATCTGGCTGGTCTTGAGAGCGGCCACCTGATCCGTGGACAGCGCTGCAACCTTTTCGGAGGACAGGCCGGAGAGGGCTGCGGTCGAGAGGGCTGCAATCTCGTCGGTCGAGAAGGTTGCGAGGTCAGCGGTGGAAAGGGCGCCAACTTCGGTTGCCGACAGGGCTGCGATCTGGGTCGAGCTCAGAGCGGCAGCCTGGTCGGTCGAGAGGGCGGCGATCTGCGAAGAGCTCAGCGCGGCGACCTGGCCAGTCTTCAGGACACCGATCTGAGCGGTGGAGAGAGCGGCGACGTCGTCGGTGGAGAGCGCACCGATCTGGGTCGAGGACAGAGCCGCGACCTGGTCGGTGGTCAGAACCTTAGCCTGATCGGTGGAGAGTGCGCCGATCTGGCTGGTGCTGAGCTTGGCGATCTGGCTGGTCTTCAGAGCGGCAACCTGATCCGTGGAGAGTGCTGCAACCTTTTCGGACGTCAGGCCGGAGATGGCCGCGGTGCTGATTGCTGCGATTTCGTCGGTGGAGAAGGTTGCGAGGTCGGCGGTGGAAAGTGCGCCAACTTCGGAGGCCGTCAGGGCACCGATTTGCGAACTCGTCAGAGCGGCGGCCTGGTCGGTGGAGAGTGCTGCGATCTGCGAGGACTTGAGAGCTGCGACCTGTGCGGTCTTCAGCGCACCAATCTGGGCGGTGGTGAGGACAGCCACGTCGTCGGTGGAGAGCGCACCAATCTGGGTCGAGCTCAGAGCGGCGACCTGGTCGGTGGTGAGAACCTTGGCCTGGTCGGTCGAAAGCGCGCCGATCTGGCTGGTGCTGAGCTTGGCGATCTGGCTGGTCTTCAGAGCAGCAACCTGGTCGGTGGAGAGCGCTGCAACCTTTTCAGAGGACAGGCCGGAGAGGGCTGCGGTCGAGAGAGCTGCGATCTCGTCGGTGGAGAAGGTTGCGAGGTCAGCGGTGGAAAGTGCGCCAACTTCGGAGGCCGTCAGGGCACCGATCTGCGAGCTCGTCAGAGCAGCAGCCTGGTCCGTGGAGAGAGCTGCGATCTGCGAGGACTTGAGGGCTGCGACCTGAGCGGTCTTCAGCGCACCGATCTGGGCGGTGGAGAGGACAGCGACGTCGTCGGTGGAGAGAGCGGCGATCTGGGTCGAGGACAGAGCCGCGACCTGGTCGGTGGTCAGAACCTTAGCCTGGTCGGTCGAAAGAGCGCCGATCTGGGTGGTGCTCAGCTTGGCGATCTGGCTGGTCTTCAGAGCGGCCACCTGATCGGTGGAGAGGGCGGCAACCTTTTCAGAGGACAGGCCGGAGAGGGCTGCGGTCGAGAGGGCTGCGATCTCGTCGGTGGAGAAGGTTGCGAGGTCAGCGGTGGAGAGGGC
The DNA here is from genome assembly GCF_002944315.1 of Rhizobium sp. NXC24. NCBI lineage: Bacteria > Pseudomonadati > Pseudomonadota > Alphaproteobacteria > Hyphomicrobiales > Rhizobiaceae > Rhizobium > Rhizobium sp. NXC24. The sequence goes on along the minus strand of NZ_CP024311.1, from coordinate 3,147,397 downwards.
GCCAACTTCAGTAGCTGTCAGGGCAGCGACTTGCGAGCTCGTCAGAGCGGCAGCTTGGTCTGTAGACAGGGCTGCGATCTGCGAGGACTTGAGAGCGGCGACCTGAGCGGTCTTCAGCGCACCGATCTGAGCGGTAGAGAGGACGGCGACGTCGTCGGTGGAGAGCGCACCGATCTGCGTCGAGCTCAGAGAGGCAACCTGGTCAGTGGTCAGAGCCTTGGCCTGGTCGGTCGAAAGAGCGCCGATCTGGGTGGTGCTCAGCTTAGCGATCTGGCTGGTCTTCAGAGCAGCCACCTGATCGGTGGAGAGCGCTGCGACCTTATCGGACGTCAGGCCGGAGATGGCCGCGGTGCTGATTGCTGCGATTTCGTCGGTGGAGAAGGTTGCGAGATCAGCTGTGGAGAGGGCGCCAACTTCGGAGGCCGTCAGGGCTGCGACCTGGGTCGAGCTCAGAGCGGCAGCCTGGTCGGTGGAGAGAGCTGCGATCTGCGAGGACTTGAGAGCAGCGATCTGTGCAGTCTTCAGGACACCGATCTGAGCGGTGGAGAGAGCGGCAACATCGTCAGTGGAGAGGGCGCCGATCTGCGAGCTTGTCAGAGCGCCGATCTGGTCGGTGGTCAGGACCTTCGCCTGGTCAGTGGAGAGCGCAGCGATCTGGCTGGTGCTGAGCTTAGCGATCTGGCTGGTCTTCAGAGCGGCAACCTGATCGGTGGAGAGCGCTGCGACCTTATCGGAGGACAGGCCCGACAGAGCTGCGGTGTTGATTGCCGCGATCTCGTCAGTGGAGAAGGTTGCGAGGTCAGCCGTGGAAAGGGCGCCAACTTCGGAGGCCGTCAGGGCTGCGACCTGGGTCGAGCTCAGAGCGGCCGCCTGATCCGTGGAGAGGGCTGCGATCTGCGAGGACTTGAGGGCTGCGATCTGCGCGGTCTTCAGCGCACCAATCTGAGTGGTGGAGAGGACGGCGACGTCATCGGTGGAAAGCGCACCAATCTGGGTCGAGCTCAGAGAGGCAACCTGGTCAGTGGTCAGAACCTTGGCCTGGTCGGTGGAGAGTGCGCCAATCTGGCTGGTGCTGAGCTTGGCGATCTGGGTGGTCTTGAGAGCAGCAACCTGATCCGTAGAGAGCGCTGCGACCTGATCGGTGGTCAGGCCGGAGAGGGCTGCGGTGGAGAGGGCTGCGACTTCGTCGGTGGAGAAGGTTGCGAGGTCAGCAGTGGAAAGGGCGCCAACTTCGGAGGCCGTCAGGGCTGCGATCTGGGTCGAGCTCAGCGCGGCAGCCTGATCCGTGGAGAGGGCTGCGATCTGCGTGGACTTGAGGGCTGCGACCTGTGCGGTCTTCAGGACACCGATCTGATCGGTGGAGAGAGCAGCAACGTCGTCAGTGGAGAGGACTGCAACCTGCTTCGAGGTGAGAGCCGCAACTTGGGTGGTGGTCAGACCCTTGGTCTGATCGGTGGAGAGGCCTGCAACATCGGCTGTGGTAAGCGCGGCGACCTGCTCGCCGGAAAGGCCACCCAACTGGGTCGTGGAGAGAACTGCCAGTTGGTCTAGGCTCAAACCGAGAATGGCGCTCGTCGATACGGCGCCCATCTGCGTGGAGGTGAAGGTGGAGATATCCTGCGTTTCAAAAGCGGAAATCTGCGTCGAGCTTAGCGCCTTGATCTGGGTGGTGCTCAGTGCCGCGACGTCGTCGGTCGTCAACTGCTTAATCGTTGAGGTGGTAAGAGCTTTAATCTGATTGATGCTCAGAGAAGAAATAACTGAAGTCATGGACGCGCCCCTAGTGTGTTAGCTGACTGCGAGTATCATTCCTCTGCCGTCGGCCGCGCGCGAAGACCAGCAAAGTCCTTTTACGGCGCCCCCGGGCGCACGTTTGCTGGCAGCTTACCCTCGTAATCAGACACCAATACCGGCGTCGACAATTCGGGCGTCCTGTCGGAAGAGAATGAAGTTACACGGAACATGGCTCGGACGAGCCGGCGCGTTGGAAGGGCATCATGCTTCCAGAGCCATGCATGGCCCTGATCCCTACGCCATTGGACGCTGACGTCCTGCCTGCAAATTCCGGTTCGCCCAGATCTGTCGTTTACTCATGGGCGAATCGCGTTTTTCAGCAGAATTCTAGCGACCCAAGAACGCTTTTATTCGGTTGCTTTTAATTTTGAATTAACGACCGGCAAGCTCAGGTTTTTTCCAGCAACGGATTTAGCCCAATACTTGTTCGCACCTCGAAGGCGGCCTTTCGGTATCACGCGCTTATCAGAGCATTCGCCTCGCGACAGGCGGCGACGAAAGCCACGCGGGTTTCGTTCGCGGTCGTATAGCCTTCGAAACAATCAATGCAGGCGCGCAAGGCCGCCTCGTAGGCGTTTCCGTGGCGTACCGGCCAATCCGCGGTCAAGCAATCCGTGGCCTCGGCTGCCGTCCGGATGATGCGGATATTTTTCGGCAGGCGTACGACGACAGGCTTTCTCCAGGCGGTTTGAAACATCGCGCTCCTCGTTTGGCATTTTAAAACGGGATAGCGACGGTTTCGTTCCAAGCATTGTTGCGGACAGCGGCACGAAGCCAAGGCGCGAGAGGAGGATCGGGGGACGCAGGCGACTTATTCGACCATTGTGGCTTCGATCGGTACGCCAGCTTCCCTGGCCGCGGCGACGAAGCTGTTGCGCGCGTCCAGCGGCTGCCTGATCCCGCTTTCAACATCCGCACATATCTGCAGGGCCATCATGAACGCCTTGCCTTCGGCAACGGGCCATGCATTCAGCAGCATGTCCAATGCCTCTTTCGTGGTGCCAACGGTATAGATTTTCCCCGTTCGCTTGCAGATGACCATCACCGGGAAATTCCAATGTCTATTGCTCATCGTACAAGCTCCGACCCCACGCACTCACGTTAACGCTGCGGATGGCAAGGGCACAAGCAAAATTAGATAAGGTGTCTGGCGCGCGTTTGAGGCGCTGCGATCGTTGTAAAAAGGGCTTGAGAAACGCTGTAGACTCAGGGCTCAGAGTCCGGCTTCTGCCCGAACTCCGTACCCCCGCAAAAACATATCTACGGCTTGTTCCGCCGATCCCCGAATCTCTGCCTCCGTCGGCGTTTGACCAAAGAGTGTGGTCATCTGCAGGTCGGCGTTGATCAGCGCGCTGAATTGGCGAGCGGCGAGGTCGCAGTCGGGAATGTTAAGGAGGCCCTGGTGGTGGAGGCGGGCGAAGATGGCGCCCAATGCCTTGCCGATCCTGCAAGGGCCGTGTTCGCGCCAGGCTTCGAAAAGGTGCGGATAGCGGGGGCCTTCGGACTGGACGAGCTTACGCAAGAATTTTCCGTCCTGATTATAAAGACAATTATTGTTGATATCGACAGCGAAGGCGATCAGATCCTCCCGAAGGTTTTCCGGTCTGTCAGGGAAGGCGGCCAGCGCGGAGAACAGAGCCGTATTGGCGCGCCCGCTCACGTCAGCGATGACGGCGATGAACAATGCCTCTTTCTCACGGTAGTGATTGTAAATGGTCTGCCGGGAGACGCAGGCTTCCTCGGCGATCTCGTCGATGCTCGCGCCGGAAAAACCCTCGCGACAAAAAACTTCCGCCGCAGCGTCGAGGATGGAAATACGCTTCAGGCATTGGGTGGGTCTTACGGTCTTTGCCTGCGAGGCGGCGGTGCTTCGGCTTTTCATGGGATCAAGATAATCCGTATTGACGATTTGGACAATAGTGTCTATTTTTACAATAATGTCCAAAACGATGGACATGATTGTTAAGCGTATCTCAGGCCCGCGCTTTCCTCCCAAGACCGTGCGGCGTTCTTAAAACCCAACCCAAGAATTCGTTGAGCATTCCGTCGATTTTCGGGTGGTTTGCTCTTCGAAGAAAAGGCAGTTGAGCCTTTGTCGGGCTCGATTGGCGGATGCAGCATTTTGTTTTCAACGTCTCCTGCGGGAGACGCGGCGCGAAGGCAATCCGGTCTTCACGCTCAAATTTTCTGAAAGATCATCATCATGACGACGTCTTTCCTTCGCTATGCGATCATCCTTGGCCTGCTTTCGGCCATCGGTCCCTTCGCGATCGACATGTATCTTCCCGCTTTGCCATCGATCGGCAAGGATCTTGCGGCGGAGAACAGTGTCGTTCAGTTGAGCCTGTTGTTCTTCTTCATTCCCTTCGCCGTCTTTCAATTGCTCTATGGGCCGCTTTCGGACATGTGGGGACGCAAGGCGCCACTTTATCTCGGCATCGGCCTGTTCGCAGTGGCGAGCATAGGTGCGGCCACGGCGGGCAATATCGAGACGCTGATCGCTTTCCGCTTCCTGCAGGGCATCGGCGGCGCGGCCGGCATGGTGGTGCCGCGCGCCGTCGTGCGCGACATGCATACTGGCGTTCAGGCGGCGCGGCTGATGTCGCTGCTGATGCTCGTCTTCAGCATTTCGCCGATCCTCGCGCCGCTGACGGGCAGTGCCGTCATCGCCTTCTACGGTTGGCGCGGCGTGTTCTGGGCGGTGACGATCGCGGCGGTGATGGGGCTGATCCTGCTGTCTACCCAACTCGAGGAGACCCGGGCGAAAGCAGAGCGCTCGCAAAGCGGCCTTCGCAGCGCGATGGCGGCCTATCGCCTGTTGCTCGGTGACCGCAATTTCCTGACGCTCACCTTTATTGGCGGCCTCGGCATATCGAGCTTTCTCGTCTACCTCGCCAATTCGCCCTTCGTGCTGATCGACCATTACGGCCTGACGCCGACGCAATACAGCTTTGCTTTCTCGATCAACGCCGTCTCCTTCTTCTCGGTGTCGCAGCTCACCGGCTGGCTCGGCGAGCGTTTCGGTCTGGTGCGGGTGATGCGCGTCGCGGTTACCGCTTTTGCCACGACCACGGCACTGCTGGCGGTGGTCATGAGCCTCGGCTTCAACCAGTTGCCGGTTCTCATCGTGTTTCTCTTTATCGGTTTCGGTTTTCTGGGTCTGGTCATTCCCACGACGGGCGTGCTGGCGTTGGAAGATCATGGCGAGATTGCCGGTACGGCCTCGGCGCTGATGGGCACGCTGCAGTTTGCTGCCGCCGCCGTCGCGATGATCATTGCCGGACTGTTTTTCGATGGCTCGGCGCTGCCCATGGTCGGCTGCGTCGCACTCTGCGCCGTCGCCGCACTCCTGCTGACGCAGGCGACTATCGCCCGCCGGCCGGCTGCGGAAGCGGCCGCGGAATAGCGACTATCTCCCACGTGGGTTCAAAAGGCCGGGCTTTGCCCCGGCCTTTTGCGTTCCGGCTGTCGCGCATCATCTTGCGCGCAAGCACAAGATCGTAAAAGACTTTGAGCGGTCATCGAAGGGGAGAGAAAGGTGGGCAGCTTCACGGAAATTCTGGAGCGGGCGCAAAAGCGCAAGGGTGGGGCGGAAGCTCTGAAGGCACTCATGCCAAAAGTGCCCGATCACGATGCCTTGCGCGCCATGCCGGACGACAGGTTGCTGTCGGAAATGACGCGCTACGTCTTCTATGCCGGCTTCGTGCGCAATGTCATTGATTCCAAATGGCCGGGTTTCGAGGCGGCTTTCTCCGGCTTCGACCCGGCTTTCCTCAACCTCGCACCCGACGACTACTGGCATGATCTGACCTCCGACGCGCGCATCGTGCGCAACGGCGCCAAGATCATGTCCGTGCGGGACAATGCCCATTTCATTCGCCAACTTGCCGAGGAGCATGGCAGCGCCGGGCGCTTCTTTGCCGATTGGCCGGTGGAAGATCATATCGGCTTGCTCGCCGTGCTCGATAAGCGCGCCAACCGGCTTGGGGGCATGAGCGGCCAATATTTCCTGCGCGCCATCGGGCGCGATAGTTTCGTCATGAGCCACGATGTACTCGTCTGCCTGCGTCTTTCCGGCCTGCCGATCTCGGAGCCGAAGCCGGCCAAGAAGGAGCTGCGCCTGATCCAGGATCAGTTCAATGCCTGGGGCGCCGAAACGGGCCTGCCGCAAACCTATCTCTCGCGCATCTGCGCCTTCTCTGTGGGCATGCCGGGGGAAGAGGAAGAGCTCTGATTGATTTGGCTGGTCGGATGATATTGGATCGTCTTTAGGAATAGGGAGAGACTTCTATGTCGACCGACAACAGGCCTTTGGCCATCAGTGCGCCTGAGCCGCGTTCGCTTGAGCTCATCTTCACCAAGGATGCGCTGTCGCTCCTTCATTCGAAATACCGGATCGTCGAGGCTGATCCGGAGAATATTGCTGGGCTTGGCGACGACGTACTCGGCGAGGCGCGCTATATCATCGGCCAGCCGCCGCTTTCGAAGGATACGCTCGACCGCATGCCGCGCCTGCGCTGCATTTTGAATGTCGAAAGCAATCTCATCAACAACATGCCCTATGATGTGCTGTTCGAGCGCGGCATCCATGTCGTTACCACCGGACAAGTCTTCGCCGAGCCGGTGGCGGAGATCGGGCTTGGATTTGCGCTCAGCCTGGCGCGCGGCATCGTCGACGCCGATCTCGATTTTCGCGAGGGCAGAGAGCTTTGGGGCGGTGACGGCAATGCCAAGGCCCGTCTGCTCTCTGGCAGCGATATCGGTATCGTCGGGTTCGGTGATCTCGGCAAGGCGCTGAACCGGGTGCTGTCGGGCTTTCGCGCGACGATCAGGGTGTTCGATCCCTGGATGCCGCCGTCGATCCTCAGGGAACACGGCGTCCAGCCGGCCAGCCTCGACGAGGTGCTTTCGGGCAGCGATTTCGTTTTCGTCGTCGCCTCCGTCACCAGCGAAAACAAGGGCTTCCTCGGCGCAGAAGCTTTTGCACGTATGCGCAAGGGCGCGGCCTTCATCCTGCTTAGCCGCGCCGATGTCGTGGATTTCGACGCATTGATGGCTGCGGTCGCCTCCGGCCATATCGTTGCGGCGAGCGATGTCTATCCGGAGGAGCCGCTTGGCAAGGATCATCCGGTGCGCGGCCTCAAAGGCTTCATCCGCTCGGCGCATCGCGCCGGTGCCCTCGACAGCGCCTTCAAGAAAATGGGCGACATGGTGCTGGAAGATATGGACCTGATGGACCGGGGCCTGCCGCCGATGCGCTGCAAGCGGGCGGAGCGCGAAACGGTGTCACGGATGCGCTCGAAGCCGGTCACTCGAAACTGAAGTTGCAGGTTGCCATGCAGACGGCAGCGGGTGAATTTGCGCCGACGCCTATGAGCCGGCGACGTTGCAGGAGAAGTTGTTCATCCAAGCTGATGGGCGGCTGCCGTCGAACCATCCGGCAGCCGCATTCCGTCATCGGATTTGACCGATGAGTATCAACGATGATCGAGCTTTGCGATCAGGCGGTCGCCGAGCCATTGCATGCCGCAGACGAGGATGATCAGCACGATGACGACGGCGATCATTACGCCGGTCTCAAAGCGCTGGTAGCCGTAGCGGATCGCGAGGTCGCCGAGGCCGCCGCCGCCGATGGTGCCGGCCATGGCCGAGGCGCCGATTAGGGTGACCAGCGTCACCGTAAAGCCTGCGACAATCCCGGGCAGTGCTTCCGGCACCAGCACTTCCCGGATGATGGTCCAGCGGTTGCCACCCATGGCGCGTACGGCATCGATCAGGCCGCGATCGACCTCGCGCAGCGAAACTTCGGCGATGCGGGCGTAATAGGGTATCGCCGCGATGGTAAGCGGCACGATTGCCGCAGTCGTGCCAAGCGCGGTGCCGACGAGCAGCCGCGTCAGAGGGATCAATGCGATCAACAGGATGATGAAAGGCACGGCGCGGAAGCCGTTGACCAACGCCGCGAGGATGCGGTTGACGGTGAGCTGTTCGGCGATGCCGTCATGGCCCGTGACGACCAGCGCGAGGCCGAGCGGCAGGCCGATGACGAGCGAGATCAGGCCGGATGCTCCGGTCATCCAGATCGTTTCCCAGAAGGAGCGCCAGAGCAGGCCGAGGATGATGTCAGTTGTCATAGCCTAAAACCTCCACCCGGGCGGACCGAGCCGTCAGAAAATCAGTCACCTGCGCCGGCAGCGTTGCGTCGCGGGTCGGCACGGCGATGAAGAAGCGGGCGACGGGCTGGTTCTGAATATGGTCGATGCCGCCATGCACCAGGCGGAAGGAATGCGGCAGCGCTGCCGAAAGCTCGGCGAAGAGCGCGCCCTGCGCGGCCGGGCCGGCGAGATCGACGCTTAAAATCGCCTCGGTGCCCGGTGCCTGCGACAGTCGCTCGGCGATATGTTCCGGAAGCTGCGGGCGGATGGTGCTGAGCAGGCTTGCGGTGATCTCAGTCTGCGGATTGGCGAAAATCTGCCAGACCGGGCCTTTCTCAACGATGCGGCCCGCATCGATGACGGCCACACGATCGGCAATCGCGCGCACCACTTCCATCTCGTGGGTGATGAGCAGGATCGTCAGGCCAAGCTTGCGGTTGATATCCTTCAGCAGCGTCAGGATCGAGCGTGTCGTCTCGGGATCGAGGGCGGAGGTCGCTTCGTCGGAAAGGAGAAGGGCGGGGCGGGCGGCCAGTGCCCGGGCGATGCCGACGCGCTGCTTCTGCCCGCCAGAGAGAGCCGAGGGATAGGCCTTCGCCTTGTCGGCAAGACCGACGAGTTCGAGCAACTCGCGGGCACGCGCCAGCCGCTCCGCCTTGGCGATACCTTCGATCTTCAGTGGAAGGGCGACATTGTCTTCGACGGTCTTTGCCGAAAGCAGATTGAAATGCTGGAAAATCATGCCGATGCGGCGGCGCAGCGGCTGCAGTTCGTTTTCCGACAGGCCGACGATATTGCGTCCTTCGATATGGATTTCGCCGCTGTCGGCACGTTCCAGCCCGTTCAGGCAGCGGATCAGCGTTGACTTGCCGGCACCGCTGCGGCCGATGATGCCGACGATCTCGCCACGGCGGGCCGTGAGCGAAATACCGTCGAGCGCAGGGTTCGTGCCAAACCGGCGCCTGACATCAACGAGGCGGACGATCTCATCGCCCTGCGACGTGCCGGGCGGGGCATGTCCTTTGATGGCAGTGGCGGAAACGAAGGAATTCATATCAATCTTCTTTCGGCTTTGCGTCGTCGGGCATTGATATCCTGGAACACCGAAGGCGGCCCGAGCAAAAAATGCCCCAGCCGCCTTGGTGCTCAGCGCTGCCCCCGGCGCCGAATTGGTGTTAGTAGGCGCTGAGGCCGGTGCCTTTGTAGACCTTGTCGAACTCGGTCTTGACCGTATCGTTCTGATAGGAGGCGACCAGCGTCTTCACCCAGGCCTCGCTTTCGCTACCCTGCTTGACGGCGATGAAGTTGCGATAGGGATTGCCGTCGATCGGCTCTTGTGCAATGCGGTCCTTCGGCGAAAGCCCGCTCTTCAGCGCCCAGTCGGTGTTGACGACGGCGGCGTCGAGATCGTCGATCGAGCGACCGACGATGCCGGCGTCGAGCTCCTTGATTTCGACATTTTTCGGGTTCTCGACGATGTCGGCGGTGGTGGCGAGAATGCCGGTGCCGTCCTTGAGCTTGATGACGCCCTCATTCTGCAGCACGCGCAAAGCGCGGCCCTCGTTGGACGGATCGTTCGGCACGCCGATGACCGCGCCCTTCGGCAGGTCGGCAACCGCCTTGTATTTCTTGGTGTAGAGGCCGATGGGCCAGACGCCGGTATAGCCGACGCGGACGATATGATAGCCGTGTTGCTTGATCTGGTTGTCGAGATAAGGCTTGTGCTGGAAGGCATTGGCATCGACCTCGCCGCGCTCCAGCGCTTCGTTTGGCTGGGTATAGTCGTTGAAGGCCACGGTTTCGATCTTCAGGCCCTTCTTGGCGGCTTCCGCAGTGACCACGCGCCAGACATCTTCATCTTCGCCGCTCATGATGCCGACCTTGATCGTCTTGTCGGCGGCAAAGGAGGGGGCGGCTGCCGTCAGGCCGAAAACGGCGACAGCGGAGGCAATGAGAGCCGCAAGGCCGGTCCGGCGCGAGAAGCGCAAGGCAGCGAGACCTTCAGAAGACTTTTTCGTCATGGGAAATCCTGTTCCATGTGATTGAGACGCCATTGTCTCGTTGACCGTATGGATCATCTCAGACGGTTGTGGGTCACGCGAAGCAGGATCATTTGTTGTGCGCCGCACTTCTGAAAAACTCTTTTTGGCGCACCGCAGATCTAGAACTAATTTTCTATAGAGATAGTCGATTTTTGTGCCACGACGATTCCAACTGCATCGAAATTGTGCAAATCAGCGGTGGATTGGATCTTTCCAGAGCACTTCTTCCGGCTTTTCCACCGGTTCGATATCGAGATTGACGACGACGGGCTCCTGTCCGGAGCGGACAAGCACGCATTCCAGCGTTTCGTCGCGGCTGGCGTTGATCTCCTGATGCGGCACGAAGGGCGGCACGTAGATGAAGTCGCCGGGGCCGGCTTCGGCGACGAATTCCAGGTTTTCGCCCCAACGCATCCGCGCCTTGCCCTTGACGACATAGATGATGCTTTCGAGATCGCCGTGATGATGGGCGCCGGTCTTGGCGTTGGCGTGGATCGTCACCGTTCCGGCCCAGATCTTCTCGGCGCCCGCGCGGGCATGATTGATAGCGGTGGCCCGGTTCATGCCCGGCGTCTGCGCCGTATTCGGATCGAGCGCATTTCCGGGGATGATCTTGACACCATGTTCGCGCCAATCGACAGGTTCGTGGTGGTGGCCGTGATCGTGTCCATGATCGTTGCTCATGGCTGTCCTTTCGCTACGGAAGAGGCGAGTCGAGCCTCTTCCAAAGGTGAAGTATTCTGCCAGCCTATGGCGAAACCCTTCAAAAATATAGGGAATCACAGAAACTTTCGAAAGAGGCTTTTCAAGTCGAGATTAATCTATAGACTCTATCAAGTTAAATGACCGGTGGGAACATTTCGTGTTATCCCGCGTTGCGCCGGTCGGAAAATGGTTTGCCGCGCCGCTCGTCCGATCAAATGCGTTCGGGGCGCGCCAGATTCAGAAGCAGCGCGTAGGCCTCTCCGCGAGAGACCGGATAGTTTTTCAAATTATGCGCCGGACTTCCACTTGAAAGGAGACAGACATGAGCAATGCCTTGCCGCCCCTTCATGAGGGTCATGCCCCCATTACTTTGCAGCAGCTCTTCAGGGAAGCGCTCTATGCTTTCGAGGAATGGGACACAGAAGTCACTGAACCGATCGTGATGTTCGAAGGGAAGGTCGTTCCCGTGAGCGTCGTTTTCGAAGCCATGCGTGAATGCACCGATATCGTGCCCAACAACATCGTTTCGGCCGTCACCGAACGGTTGACCAAGCCCTGGGAGGGCGAAGGTCCTCTCGATACAATGACCTTTTCGACCGCTGCCCGGGTCATGGGCGTTCTCGTTCGCAAGCGTCTTCTGGTCGTCAACAATGGTGTCGATGTCGCCGCCGTTGTTGCTGCCGAGACTCAGGCGGCGGAACAGTCAGACCGGTAAGAAACGGCGCATGATTTATTGGGGAACCCGCTGGTTCGCGCCAGCGGGTTCTTTTATGCGATATCAGCGGCGGCTGACGTCAAATTCCGGATCGACGGGGATCTGCATTGCCGTCACCAGATGGTTCGTCTGTCCGGCAAGGCCGATGACGGCCAGCAATTCGCCATGCTGTGCGTCTGTCATGCCCTTTGCCCTGGCGGCGGCGGTATGGGAATGAACGCAGTAGGTGCAGCCGTTGGCGGTGGACACGGCGATATAGATCATCTCGCGAACCAGCGGATCGAGTGCGCCGTCCGCCATCATCACCGCCTTAAGCCCCTCCCAGGTACGCTTCAATAATGCCGGATCATTGGCGAGGCCACGCCAGAAATTATTGACGAAATCGGATTTTCTGACGGCGCGGATGTCATCGAAAACGGCCTTCACCGCCGGGATCGCCTCGGCTTCCGCATCGTCGAGCAATTTGACTGTCGTCATTCCCAAATCTCCTTCCAACAATCCGCATGGATGCGAACGCTATAGCGCATTTTCGCGTGGGCTTCGCTGAAGGATCGCGTGATCGCGGCAACTCTTTTCATTTGCAAAAATCATCCATATGTGAAAATACTATTCACATAAGAAAAATGCGGTGCGGGACGCAGGGGATTCGGCGGGGGAAATCTCTGTCGAAGCGGAGGTTGGCGACCTGCCGGATTGATGCGAGGGAAGCGGAAATAGTCATGGTGGTGGAGAAGGAATTGCCGCTGGCCGGCCTGGTGGTCGTGGATATGAGCCAGTTCCTGTCCGGCCCCTATTGCACCCTGAGACTGATGGATCTCGGCGCCCGGGTCATCAAGATCGAGCGGCCGGAGGGGGGCGATCTCTCGCGGCGGCTTTATCTGAGCGATAGTGAGAGCGGCGATTCGACCATTTTCCACGCGATCAACCGTTCGAAGGAAAGCCTGGCGATCGACTTGAAAAACGAGCGCGACATACAGGCGCTGCGCAAGCTGATCTCCAAGGCCGACGTCCTGGTACAGAATTTTCGGCCGGGGGTCATCGAGCGGCTTGGGCTGGACTATGAGGCTGCGCAGAAGATCAATCCGCGGCTCGTCTATTGCTCGATCAGCGGCTATGGCGGCGAAGGTCCTTGGGTGTCGCGTCCGGGGCAGGATTTGCTGGCGCAATCGCGCTCTGGTGTCATGTGGCTGAATGGCGATGAGGGGCAGGGGCCGGTGCCGTTCGGCTTGGCGATCGGCGATATGCTGGCGGGTGCGGCCGCCGCCCAGGGTATTCTGGCGGCGCTGGTGCGCCGCGGCGTCACCGGCGAGGGCGGGCTGGTGGAGACGAGCCTGCTGGAGGCACTGGTCGATCTGCAGGTGGAGGTGCTGACTGTCCACATGAACAGCGGCAACAAGCTGCCCCAGCGCTCCGGGTTCCGCAGTGCGCATGCCTATCTTTCCGCGCCATATGGCGTTTATCCCGCCACCGACGGCTATCTCGCCATCGCTATGACGCCGATTTCGAAGCTCGCCGACCTGCTCGGCATGGAGGAGCTCGCGCCCTACCGCGACGATCCGAAAAGCTGGTTTACGGCGCGCGACGATATAAAAGCGCTGATCTCGGCGCGCATAGCCACCCGCACCGTGGATGAATGGCTGGCCATTCTGGAACCGGCAGACATTTGGTGTGCCAAGGTGCTGAACTGGCCGGAACTGTTGCAGAGCGAGGGATTTGGCGTGCTGGACATGCTGCAGACGGTTGCCCGCGACGACGGCGTTTCTGTACGCACCACGCGCTCGCCGGTTCGTATTGACGGGCAGCGGCCAAAATTCGAACGTGCAGCCCCGCATGTCGGCGAGCATAATGCGGCGATCTGGGAAGAGTTCGGCCTCGGGTGAGTGTCGGAGAGATCGCCCGACGGAATTAGAAGGAGTTTTCCCATGACGCGCATCACCAACCTCCGCGTATTCGATCTGCGCTTTCCGACTTCGCAGAGCCTCGACGGCTCCGATGCGATGAATCCCGATCCGGATTATTCGGCTGCCTACGTGATCCTCGATACCGACAAGCCGGGCCTCGAAGGTCACGGCCTTACCTTTACCATCGGTCGCGGCAACGACATCTGCTGCATGGCGATCGAGGCGATGCGCCATCTGGTCGTCGGCACGGAGCTTGCCGGCGTGTTGGAAAATCCCGGCAAATACTGGCGGCATCTGACCAGCGACAGCCAGCTTCGCTGGATCGGCCCGGAGAAGGGCGCGATGCATCTGGCCACCGGCGCCGTCGTAAACGCTGTCTGGGACCTGCTCGCCAAGGAGGCTGGCAAGCCGGTCTGGCGGCTGGTGGCGGAGATGGATGCGGAGCACATTGCCGATATCGTCGATTACCGCTACCTGACCGACGTTTTAACCCGCGACGAAGCCGTCGCTATCCTGAAGAAGGCCGAGGCCGGCAAGGCGGAGCGTATCGCCACCCTGGAGCGTGAAGGTTATGCCTGCTACACGACCTCGGCCGGCTGGCTCGGCTATGATGACGCCAAGCTGCGCCGTCTTTGCCAGGAGGCAATCGATGCCGGTTTCAATCATGTGAAGATGAAGGTCGGCCGCGATCTTGCGGACGATATCCGGCGTCTCACCATCGCCCGCGAAGTGATCGGTCCCGATCGCTATTTGATGATCGATGCCAACCAGGTCTGGGAAGTGGGCCAGGCGATTGATTGGGTGCAAAAGCTCGCCTTTGCGAAGCCCTTCTTCATCGAGGAGCCGACCAGCCCCGATGATGTTGCCGGCCATCGCAAGATCCGCCAGGCGATCGGGCCGGTAAAGGTCGCGACCGGCGAGATGTGCCAGAACCGCATCATGTTCAAGCAGTTCATCGCCGAAGGCGCCATCGACATCGTGCAGATCGATTCTTGCCGCATGGGCGGGCTGAACGAAGTCCTGTCCGTGCTTCTCGTTGCCGCGAAATACGGCCTGCCTGTCTGGCCGCATGCCGGCGGCGTCGGCCTCTGCGAATATGTGCAGCACCTGTCGATGATCGACTACGTCGCCGTCTCCGGCACCAAGGATGGTCGCGTGATCGAATATGTCGACCACCTGCATGAACATTTCATCGACCCTTGCGTGATCCGCGACGCCGCCTACATGCCGCCAAGTCTGCCTGGCTTCTCGATCGAGATGAAGCCTGAGTCGATCGCCGCCTATACGTTCAAGGGGTGATCCGTCACCTGAAGGTTCCAATTACAAGAGTTGAAGCGCTCAGTTCGAGCGCTTCAACCATGCCTGGATGATCGGCACATCCGCGTCTGTCAATTCGTGGCCGTAGGGGATCGTTTGCTGGTTCATCGTCGCGCCGCCGGCATTAAGCCGTTCGGCGAGCGGTTGCGCGTGGTGTCCATAGTCGTCCTTCTCGCCAGCGATGATCAGTACATCGGCGTTCGACATGTCCGCCGGCGGCGGATCGGTCAGCGCGGCCATGGAGCGTAGCAGCACAGCGCGGCGGATGAGATGCGGCTGCAGCGACAGCATGGCATTGATGAGGTTCGCGCCGTTCGAATAGCCGATATAGACGATACGCTCGGGATCGAGGTCGTAGGCGCGGATCGCGCCATCGATGAAGGCGGCGAAGGCTTCGGCTTCGCTGGCGATGTCGGCCTGATCGAAGGAGAAGGGCGTGATGCGGCGGAACCAGCGCGGCGAGCCTTCCTCGAGCGCGCGGCCACGCACGCCGAGCAACGTTGCCCGCGGGTCGATCTTATGGGCAATCGGCATCAGTGACGTTTCGCTGGCGCCCGAGCCATGCAGCAAGATGAAGACGGTACCGTCCGGCTCCTCCGGCGTGAAGAAGCGATGCACGAACGGCAGATCGCGATAGATGACGCGCGGCTCGCCGGGCATTGAGAATTGCGGCAGGATCACGCTCAGCTCCGCCAGCCGTTCCGGTTTGTCATCGGGGGCGAACAGGCGCGTGCCGAGTGTTGCCTCGTCTTCGTCGATCAGCATGCCCGGCGCATCGGTTGCGAGTTCGAACAGGATGCGGCCGGGTTCCCGGACATAGAGCGAGCGGAAATATTTGCGATCATGCATCGCTGTCGGCCAGGAATTGATCGCCTGCAGCGCCGTACGCACCGCTTGCAGTTCGGCATCGTCGGAGGCACGAAACGCCACGTGGTCGACCGTGCCGGTTCCCGGCGCACTTGCCCAGAAACCACGGGCATCGCGGATGTCGATGATATCACCGGGTTCGGAAATGAGGCGGCTGATCGCCCCATCGACCGCTTGCAGCCGGTAGCCGAAATGCTCCAAGAGAAGCTTTTGCGTCTCCTCGGGCGTCTCGCTGAATAGCGTCGCGCCGCGAATGCGCCGGATGGCATGTTCTGGCGGGATTTTGTCGCTTGCCCAAGGTGCGGCCGATTGTAATTCACCTACGCCGACAAGTTTGATGACAACGCCATCCGGGTCTTTCAGCCGTAGAACCGGTTCGCCGAATTCCTCGGAAGGGCCTTCGGGTTTCAGCCCTGCGCTCAAGGCGCGCGTCAGCCAGAAACCGATGCTCATGGGATCGATGGCCAGCGAGATTTCGCCGACTTGTCCGACGCCGGGACGTCCCGGAGAGCCGTCCTCCCAGACAAGGAAGGTCACCAGCGAGCCCGGCGATCCGATCGCGTCGCCATAGATGAGGTGCAACTGCGTGGCGTCTTCGAAGCCGCCGGTGCGTTTGACCAGCCGTAGGCCGAGAAAGCCGGCGTAGAAATCGACATTCGCCTGCACCTTGCGAGTGATGAGCGTGATGTGGTGAATGCCGGCGACCATGACGATGCTCCAGATGGATTGTGCAATTGGTCGCTATTTAGGGCGGAAGCCTCCGCCAGTTCAATGCGCAGTCCGTGGAGGCTGTGTTCACCAAAAGCGCAACGTCCGCCTCTGAACCGTGCCAGGCACGGATCAAGTTTTGCCTATTTGGCTGCCTTGGCCGTCTTTCGTTTGGCCTTTGTCTTCGGCTCCGGTGGCGGCTGAAGCGCCTCTTTCTCGAGGCGCAGTTCCCTCAGGCGTGCCGTTTTGCGTTCGCGGGTCATCTGTTCGCTGGCGATGATTTCCTTGACGGTGGAGTCGAGCTGGCTGGACTTGACCAGCGCTGCCTCTCTCTTGGACCCGAAAAGATTGTCTTTATTGGGCGGCGCCATCTTGGCCTCCAGGGTTTGTGTCGGCGTTGGCGTTTCCTGTGGGTTTGAGCGGGTAAGCATCCGCGCCCACAAGGAGGGAGATCCATCCTGTATCGGGTGGCATTCGTATTGCTGGGAATTCCAGCGCTCCCCGGAAATAAGGCGGAATTGCCGCAATGAAGCCGGGGGGACGTAAAAAGAAAAGTGCCGATGAATCTTATATAGGACGACGCAAAAAACTCGGAAATAGCTACAAAAAGACTATTCGAATTTGATCCTCGATAAACGATAGTTTTATGTCACGCGAGTCGATTTATGCGAAATATCTAGTCATTTTCGATATTTCTGATATTTCGCCTTGTGGGGTATCCAGCCCTCAGCTATAAGCTGTGCATCGATATTGGTGAACGAACTTTGCCTCGACGCACTCTGCGCGACATTGACGAACTTCCCTCTCAAAATCGGTCTACTGCACCAGACGGTTGTCTGGATGCGATCTCTACATGAGTGATTGAAAGGTCATTGTTATGAGCACAGGTACTGTAAAGTGGTTCAATGCTACCAAGGGTTTTGGTTTCATTCAGCCTGATGACGGCGCGACGGACGTCTTCGTGCATATTTCCGCGGTTGAACGCGCTGGAATGAGCACTCTTCGTGACGGCCAGAAGATTTCCTACGAGCTTGTCAAGGACAAGCGCTCGGGCAAGATGTCGGCTGACCAGCTCGAATCCCTGTAAGGCATTGCTTTCGGTCTTTGACCATGGATGTACTGGCAAAGATCGTTGAGGCGATGAAGGAAGAGGTCGGGTTAGCCCGGCCTTTTTTGTATCTTGTTCCTGGCGAGCTTTTCGACACTCGGGGAATCAGTGTCCCCCGAGTGAATCCTCGGGCGATTTCTTGCGGTGGCCACTGATCTCCGTGCCGGCGGTGCGCGAAAAGCTGGCGTTCCAGATCACCGCGAGCAGCGCAATGGCCGTGACGACGATGAAGGCGACGGAGAAGTCGATCATCTCGGCCTTCGCATGGCCGCCGAACTGCATCGAGCCATGCAGGGCAAGAGCGGCGACGCAGATGCCGAGCGAGAGCATCAACTGCTGGAAGGTCGAATAAAAGCTGGTCGCGATGCTCATCCGGTCACGTTCGATCTCGTCATAAGCGATCGTGTTGTAGGCCGTGAACTGGAACGACATGAAGAAGCCGCAGAAGAACAGGATCACGAAGATGACAGGCAACGGCCAATTCGGCTGGAAAATGGCGCACATTCCATAGCCGAGCGTGCCAATCAGACCGAAGACGATAAGGGCGGTGCGGAAGCCGAGCGTGCGCAGGATGCGGACCTGAAAAGGCTTCATGGCCATGGAGCCGAGCGCGGTCGCAATGGCGATCTGGCCGGCTGTAGCGGCCGAAAGACCGAAGCCGAGCTGCAGCATCAGCGGGATAAGGAAGGGATGGGCGCCCTGGCTGATGCGCGTCAGCGAGCCGGCGATGACCGAGGTGCGGAAAGTCGGCACCTTCATCAGCGAGAAATCCATGATCGGCGACGGATGCTTGCGGGCATGTCGCAGATAGGCGATGCCGAACAGTAGGCCAATCGAGATCAGGAAGACGGCCAGAAAGCCTTCGCCTTCGCGGCTCGACATTTCGAAACCGAAGAGCAGCGAGCCAAGCGAGATGCCTGACAGGATGAAGCCGGAAAGGTCGAAGCGGCCATTGCGCGGCCCTTTTACCTCTTCGATGAACATCGACACCAGGATAAAGCCGATAACGCCGATCGGCACGTTGATGTAGAAGATCCAGCGCCAGTCGAGATAGGTCACGAACATGCCGCCGACGGGCGGGCCGAGAATTGGACCGACAAGCGCCGGGATTAGCAGCCAGGACATGGCGTTGACCATGTCCTTGCGAGCGACGCTGCGCATCAATACGAGACGTCCGACCGGGAGCATCATCGCGCCGCCGAGACCCTGCAGCAATCGCGCGATCACGAGGAAGAACAGGTTCGGCGCCTGCGCGCACAGAAGCGAGCCGACAACGAAAACCGCGATGGCGGATCGGAAGACGGTGCGCGATCCGAAGCGGTCTGCAATGGCGCCGCTGGCGGGAATGAAGATCGCGAGGCTG
The DNA here is from genome assembly GCF_002944315.1 of Rhizobium sp. NXC24. Taxonomy (NCBI): domain Bacteria; kingdom Pseudomonadati; phylum Pseudomonadota; class Alphaproteobacteria; order Hyphomicrobiales; family Rhizobiaceae; genus Rhizobium; species Rhizobium sp. NXC24. The sequence goes on along the minus strand of NZ_CP024311.1, from coordinate 3,128,722 downwards.
AGCAGATAGGACGTGAGCGAAATACTCATCGCTGGCGCGCTGACGCCGAAGTCTCTCGCCATGGTCGGCAGCGCTGTGGCGAGCACGGTCGCGTCAAGCTGCTCCATGAACATGGCGCTTGCTACGATAAGCGCGATTACACGAAAATTAGGTACGGCCCGCCGGGTTGGGGCGGCCTGGAAAATCTGGTCCGACATTGTCGGGGATCGCTCTCGATGGCGCGGTGGGGTCCAAAGACAGAACCGCAAGTCTGGTGACGGCGCAAAGGCCGATTGGAACGGGGCCCGGTATACTCCCGCTCACGCGGGATGACTATATCCGAATTTGCAAATCTTATTGATCGAAATGGAAAAAACGTCGCAGCCGGGCAGGAATGTCACAGCCGATGAATGCCAGATGAACAGGTGATGGCGGCAGCGGCGGTTGCATCGATCACAGTCTGTTTTCCCGCGTAAGATGGTGTGTCTCGATTGTTGATTCTACGTCATGAATAAGCTGACATAACGGCACTTAAGTCATGAGCTATCCTATTGCATGATGTTTACGAAGCCAAAGCGGGGCCTGCCATGAACATTCTCAGGAAGTGTTGCATTCGTCGCCGCGCCGCGTGATGCGGGCGATTTTTGACGGCGTACCGGCCCGCCTGACTTCCAAAACCTAACAACATCTTCAAGGAGAAGATCATGTTTGCAATCACTGCCGTCACTGGCAAGGTCGGTGGTACGACCGCACGCGCGCTCATTAGCGCTGGGCATAGGGTCCGGGCCGTCCTTCGCGATCGGGCGAAGGGCGCGGAATGGGAAAAGCTCGGCGCTGAAGTCGCCGTCGCCACCTTCGATGATGCCGATGCGCTGGCGCGAGCTTTCGACGGTACCGAAGGCGTCTTCGTCATGGCCTCGCCGAATTTCGCGCCCGATCCGGGCTTCCCGAGCGCCCGCAGGGATGCGGCGGCGCAGGCGGCCGCCATCCAGCGCGCGCAGCCGGGCAAGGTCGTGATGTTGTCGTCGATCGGTGGCCAGCGTACCTCCGGCCTCGGGCTCATCACTCAGGTTCACATGCTGGAAGAGGCGCTGGCGCCACTGACCATGCCGGTTGCCACTCTGCGGCCGACCTGGTTCATGGAGAATTCATTGTGGGATATAGCGCCGGCGCGCGCGACCGGTGAAATGCCGAGCTATCTGGCACCGCTCGACAAGCCCTATCCGATGATCGCCACCGCCGATATCGGCGCCATCGCCGCCAGGACGATGGCCGAGAACTGGACCGACCGCCGGGTGATCGAGATCGAAGGGCCGAAGCGCTATAGCCAGATCGAAATCGCAACCCTGATCGGCCAGGCCATCGGTCGTCCGGTCGTTGCCAAGCCTGTCCCGCGCGCCGAGTGGGAAGAGCGTTTCAGGGCACAGGGGGCTGCCTGGCCGGAGCCGCGCATCGAGATGATCGAAAACTTCAACTCCGGCTGGATCGATTTCGAGCCAGCAGGCGTCAACGAACATGTGGTTGCGCCGAGGCCCTTTGAAACTGTCCTGGCCGAACTCGCCAAGATCGCCTGAAGATCAGTACCCTTCAGCCAAGCCCGAGCCGGCGCGGCTATCCATTGCGCCGTTATAGCGCGCGCCGCCTCCCTCGGCGATTTGACCGAGGCTCTTGCCGCCGACGAGGATGCCGGCGGCCTGACCCCAGACCGGCCAATCGCCGCCGACCTGGACATTATAGCCCATGCCGGTCAGCAGTTTGATCGTGTCGGGAGACAGCGTGTAGGGCTCGGTATAGACCTTATCCGGCAGCCACTGATGATGTATCCGCGGTGCGTCGATCGCCTGCTGAATATCCATGCCGAAATCGATGACGTTGACGATCGCTTCGAGCGTAATGGTGATGATGCGCGCGCCGCCGGGGCTGCCGATCACCATGAAGGGCTTGCCGTCCTTGGCGACAATCGTCGGGCTCATGGAGGAAAGCGGTGTCTTCTTCGGCTGGACGGCGTTGGCCTCGCCTTGAACCAGACCGTAGAGGTTCGGTACACCCGGCTTGGCGGTGAAGTCGTCCATCTCGTTGTTGAGCAGGATGCCGGTGCCGGGTGCGACCACGCCGGCCCCGAAGGAGCCGTTCAGCGTATAGGTGACGGCAACCGCATTGCCGTCATTGTCGATGATCGAATAATGCGTCGTCTCATGGCTCTCGCCGAGGCCCTTCGGCATCAGATCCTTGGAGACGCCGGCGCGATAGGGATCGATGCTGTCGCGGATCTTCTTTGCGTAGTCCTTATCCAGCAGCTTGCTGACGGGATTGTCGACGAAATCGGGATCGCCGAGCGCGGAATTGCGATCGACGTAGGCATGGCGCATGGCCTCGACCATGAGATGCACGGTGTCAGCCGAAGCGTAGCCGGTAAAGGAAAGCGGATAGCCTTCCAGCACGTTGAGGATCTCGCAGATGATCACGCCGCCGGAAGAGGGCGGTGGTGAGGAGATGATCTCATAGCCCCGGTAATTGCATTTCACCGGGTCGAGTTCGCGGACCTTGTATTGCTCGAAATCCTCCTTGGCCAGGATGCCACCCTTATCGTGGCTGGCCTTGACGATCGCATCGGCGGTCGAGCCCTTATAGAAGCCATCAGGACCTTGTTCCGAAATGCTGGAGAGGGCCGCGCCAAGCTCCGGCTGGATCAATGTATCGCCGGTGGCGAAGGGTTTGCCGTCCCCTTTGACGAAGATTGCGGCGGTGGCCGGATCGCGCGCCAGCCATTTCTTGCCGTGGTTGAGCTCCGCGGCATCGGCCTGGTTCAGGGTAAAACCTTCCTTGGCATACCGGATTGCGGGCGCCATCAGTTCCTGGCGGGATTTCGTGCCATATTTCTCACGCGCGGTCTCGAAGCCCATGACGGAACCCGGCACGCCGACGGCGAGATAGCCGTCCGTGCTTGCGCCTTTGACGACATTGCCTTTGTCATCGAGATACATGGTCTTGGTCGCGGCGAGTGGCGCGCGCTCGCGGAAATCGAGGAAGGCTGTCTTGCCGTCCTTCAGCCGGATGGTCATGAAGCCACCGCCGCCGATATTGCCTGCGACCGGATAGACCACAGCCAAGGCATAGCCGACCGCAACTGCAGCATCCACGGCGTTGCCGCCGCTCTTCAGTACGTTGACGCCGACATCGGTCGCGAGATGCTGGGCAGTCACCACCATCCCATGCTCGGCTTCGACCGGCTGCGGTGCTGCGGCTTGAACGGTAGTAATGGAAAAGAGCCCGAAGGCAAAGATAGTGGCCGCGGATATTATCCGCTGGCGGAAATGGTACATGATGGTCCCTCCAAAATCATATTTTAGGTAAGAGAGCCTTTCGCTGCGTCTAGTGCCGCAGAGATAATTTCTGCTGCCGAATCCCGACTGGGTCGCGGCTCCGAAATCCGAACCGGGCGAAAGAAGGCAATCCGTATCGGGACGAGCAACTCGTGCTTCAGTCGATCCGGGCTAATCCGAAAGGATTAGAGTGAAGCTGTTTGTTCGATCTTTCGTATTAGCGCTTTGAAAATGTGCGGGATAAGTGCCTTCTCACGCTCGCAATAATTCTTTCATAAGGGCAGTCTACTTTAGGTAAGTCATAATCGAGGCGGAAAGTAATGAGTTGGGGGAAAATGATGGCCGTCACGAAGCTTGAGCAATGGAAGAACGAGCGCAACAGCAAACCTAAGCCGTTCGTCATTGCCCAAAAAACGCATGTCGTCGAAATCGAATGCGTCCATTGTCATCGCCATTTCTTTCGGTGGACATCGACAGCGCCGGCCTACTGGCGCTGCGAGGATTGCCCCACCAATCACTGATATCGTCCGGTCCTTTCGATCAAGCGATCAGGATGGCTCGGAAATCATTGACATTCGTTCCCGTCGGTCCGGGTACGAAGAGGTCACCGATCGCGTTGAACGCCGACCAGGCGTCGTTGTTTCTCAGCATTTCGGCGGGTACCAGCCCAGCCTTGCGCAGCCGCGCCACCGTGCTTGCATCAGCAAAGGCGCCGGCATTGTCCTCGCTGCCGTCGATGCCATCGGTATCGGCCGCCATGGCGTGGATGCCGGCGTGACTGTCGATGTCGATCGCGAGCGATAGCAGAAATTCAGAGTTTCGGCCGCCCTTGCCCTTGCCGGTCAGCGTTACCGTCGTCTCACCACCCGACAGCAACACGATCGGCTTGGTGAAAGGCCGGTTGCGATGCAGGATCTCGCGGGCGACGGCGGCATGTACATGCGCTGCCTCCCGCGCTTCACCTTCGATCGCATCGGACAGGATCGCTGCCTCGATGCCGGCCTCGCGCGCCGCTTTGGCCGCGGCTTCCAGCGAGACACCGGCCGAGGCGATGACATGCACCTCGTTGGCTGCAAAGCGCGGGTCATCTGGCCGCGGTGCATCAGCTTCCGGCTTTTCGATATGTGCCAGAACGGCGGCGGGCAGCTCGATGCGGTAGAGGCGGATGAGGTCGAGCGCTTCGGCGCGCGTGCCGGCGCCGGGAACGGTCGGACCGGAGGCGACGAGGGCCGGATCGTCGCCCGGAATGTCTGAGACCACCAGCGAGACGACCTTTGCCGGATAGGCCGATGCCGCGAGGCGGCCGCCCTTGATGGTCGATAGATGCTTGCGGATGACGTTCATCGCCGAAATCGGCGCGCCGGAGGCGAGCAGTGCCTTGTTGACGGCGATCTCGTCGGCAAGGGTAAGGGCGCCCGCCGGAGAGGGCAGCAGCGCCGAACCGCCGCCGGAGATCAGCGCAATCACCAGGTCATCCTCGGTCAATCCCTCAACCAGTTTCAACAGTCGACCGGAGGCGACGAGGCCGGCCTCGTCAGGCACGGGATGAGCGGCTTCGATGATTTCGATGTGGCGGCATGGGGTGGCGAAGCCATAACGCGTCACCACCAGCCCTTCCAGCGGTCCGTCCCAGCATTGCTCCAGGGCGGCTGCCATCTGCGCCGAGCCCTTGCCGGCACCGATGACGATCGTCCGCCCTTTCGGTTTTGCCGGTAGATGGGCGCGGATGCCGGTCAAGGGATCGGCGGCGCGGACGGCGGCATCGAAGAGGGAGGTGAGGAAGGCGCGGGGATCGGAAACGGTCATGTCGAAATCTGCCTGTCTGCGATGGGCTAGTAACCATTTGGTGACTCAACTGACGCGAACGCGCAAGGGCAGGGAACGCCAATTGTGTCCTGTGAGGGGAATCCCTATGTTTTGGGGAGCAGTTTCAACGATTATATCCGAGGGATTTTCAAGATGGCCGAACTGAAGGTGAAGACGAGACAGACCGGCGCGACGGCGACGGTCGGCCGCACCGGCCTTCCGCATGTGACGACGGTGACAGGCGGTGAGATCGATATCGTCACCTCGCCGTCGCAGCCGGGCTTCAATCCGCTCGACCTGCTTTATTCCTCTTTGTCCGCCTGCCTCGTGCTCAGCGCCCGTATGGCTGCGAGCAGCCTCGGCGTGCTCGACAAGCTGACGGAGGTCACCGCCGTCGTGACTGGCGAAAAGGCGACGGAAGGGCTGACGCGCGTCGAAAAATTCAACATCGCCTTCACCATCAAGGGCGATTTCGGCGACGAGATTCGTAACGCCATCGCGCATGCCGCCGAGGACGAGATCTGCACGGTCAGCAATACGATCCGGGGGAATCCCAAGTTCGAGACGGTGATTTCGGGGTGAGATTGGATTGAATGGCTTTTCGTTACTTCGAGGGTAGCTCAAATCCCTCCAAATACGGCCCAAGCTCCGGATCGATATCCACCTTCACCACATTGTTGTAGATCGCGGTGGCGATCATGATGCCGGCGAAAGCGACGAGGTTTGCGAGCGTGGGTTCGTCATAACGCGCCTTCAGCCGGTCCCATAATTCTTCCGGCACGGCGTTGGAATCCCTGACGATGGCCTTGCCGAAATCGATCAATAATGCCTCGTCTTCGGTGGGTACGATGGTTTCCGGCGCCAGGCCGGCATTGATCAGCGCACGGCGGAAAAAGCCGACCGGGATGATCGAGCGGCTTTCCAGCGAAATCGCATGGCAGAAAAGCCAGACCGCGCGGTCGTCCAGCGCCGGGCGGAGCTCTTCGCGCAGCGTGAACCATTCGGCATAGATGCGGTGTGCCACCGGCGAATGCAGCAGCGTCCGCTTCATATTGGTCATGCGGCCGCGCAGTTGCACTTCGCGGTCATGTTCGGCGCGGACGGCGTCGGAGGCGGTATCGTAATCGATTGGTGTGATATGGCTCATCGGCTGTTGTCTTTCACTGCGCCGCTTTGGAGAAGAACCGGTTCTGCGGGCGCGGCAAGCCGAGATGATCACGCAATGTCGTGCCCTCGTATTCGCGACGGAAGATACCGCGGCGCTGCAGTTCCGGAACGACACGCGTGGTTACGTCCTGCAGGCCCTGCGGCAGGAAGGGGAAGACGACATTGAAGCCGTCGGAGCCTTCCTCGTGCAGCCATTGTTCCATCTCGTCGGCGATCGCCTGCGGCGTGCCGATGAAGGCGAGGCCGGCATAGCCGCCAAGGCGCTGGGCAAGCTGGCGCACGGTCAGCTTCTCCTCCTCCGCCAATGCAATGACGCGCTCGCGGCCACTCTTGCTGGCATTGGTTTCCGAGATTTTTGGCAGCGGGCCGTCAGGGTCGAAACCAGAGGCGTCGTGGCCCAGAGCGATCGACAGCGAGGCGATGGCGCTTTCGTAATGGACGAGGCTGTCGAGCTTGGCACGCTTGGCCTTCGCCTCCTCGACGGTATCGCCGACGACGATGAAGGCGGCAGGAAGGATTTTCAGGTGATCCGGGTTGCGGCCGATGCGCCGCATCCGGCCCTTGATGTCGGCGAAGATCGCCTTGCCGTCGGCGAGATTGCGAGGAGCGGCGAAAACCGCTTCCGCCGTTTCGGCGGCAAGCTGGCGGCCGGCATCCGATTGTCCGGCCTGGACGATCACCGGCCAGCCCTGCGGCGGGCGGGCAATGTTGAGCGGCCCGCGGACGCTCAGCTCCTCGCCCTTGTGGGCAAGCACATGCATCTTTTGCGGGTCGAAGAAGATGCCGCTTTCGGCATCACGGAGGAAAGCGTCGTCGGCGAAGCTGTCCCAGAGGCCGGTGACGACATCGTAGAATTCGCGGGCGCGGTGATAGCGCTCGCCATGCTCCATGTGCTCTTCAAGGCCGAAATTCAGCGCCGCGTCCGGATTGGATGTGGTGACGATATTCCAGCCGGCGCGACCGCCGCTGATATGGTCGAGAGAGGCGAAACGGCGGGCGATGTGATAGGGCTGGTCGAAGGTGGTGGAGGCCGTGGCGACAAGGCCGATCTTTTCGGTGACGGCGGCAAGCGCCGACAGCAGCGTGAAGGGCTCGAAGGAGGTCACGGTATGGCTGCGCTTCAACGCCTCGACGGGCATGTTCAGCACGGCGAGGTGATCGGCCATGAAGAAGGCATCGAATTTTGCCTGTTCCAGCGCCTGCGCAAAACTCTTGATGTGCTTGAAATTGAAATTCGCATCCGGATAGGAGCCGGGATAGCGCCATGCGCCCGTATGCAGGCTGACGGGGCGCATGAAGGCCCCAAGCTTCAGTTGCTTCTGTTCAGTCATGGGGTCCATCCCTCTCGAACATCACTGGTTCCTGGCGGCCTGGCGCCGGCGAGAATATCCCTTTCGACGTAGGAGCCCTGTCGGCGCATTCAAAGAGCCGATTTCATTTATTTGATCGGTTCGAGGGAATATTCATCCGACCCCGCTTTCCGTGTCGCTCTGTCTGGCAAAAACCTTGACGAGCCAGTCGATGAAGACGCGTACGCGTGGGGAGAGTTGGCGGCTGCGGGGATAGAGCATGGAGACGGGTGTCTTCGTGAGTGGAAAGTCCTTGAGGACATGAACCAGCTCGCCGGATTTCAAGGCATGTTCGGCGTGATAGCGCGGCACCTGGATCAGGCCCAGGCCGAGCTTGGCCGCTGAAAAATAACTTTCGGCGGCATTGACCGAGACCGTCGCGGGCAGGGTAATGCCGCGCACCGCCCCGTCGACGATGAATTCCAGCGGCAGCAATCCACCCGTCGCCGAGGAGCGGAAGCCGACCATGCGGTGGCCGTCGAGAGCTTCTGGATGCAGAGGCATGCCGAAGCGCTCGATATAGGCAGGCGCGGCCAGGGTGATTTCCTCCAGCAGGGCGACGCGGCGGGCGATCATGTCGCTGTCCTGTGGCGTGCCGACGCGCAGCACGCAATCGATGCCTTCGCGAACGAGGTCAACGAAGCGGTCGCCCTCGGTCATATAGAGCTCGATTTCCGGATAGGTCGCAAGGAAAGACGGCAGGTTCGGCAATACGAAATGCCGAGCCAGCGTGCCGTGCACATCGACGCGCAGGAGGCCCTTCGGCTTGGCGCCCGCAAAGGCACCCTCGGCATCTTCAATGTCGGATAGAATGCGCAGACAGCGTTGATAATAGGCCTCGCCATCCAGTGTCGGGCTGACATGCCGTGTCGTTCGCTGCAGCAGGCGAACGCCGAGCCGCGCCTCCAGTTGTTTGACGGCATCCGTAACGGTGGAGCGCGGCAGACCGGTGTCTTCGGCCGCCAGAGTGAAGCTGCGCCGCTCTACGACGCGGGAAAACACCCGCATGGCATCGAATCTGTCCATTTTTCTTTGTTCGGCAATTTCGGATAGTGATGCCGAATAATGGCTGATTATCCGTCGACTGAAAAGAGGCATCTTCCTCTCATCGAAACGCGCTGCGGCGCACTCACAGCAAAGGATGAAGACAATGACCAATAATTCCAACAAGGTAGCGATCGTTACCGGCGCGTCACGCGGCATCGGCGCCGCGATTGCGGAACGCCTCGCAAAGGACGGCTTCACCGTCGTCATCAACTACTCCGGCAGCGAAGCCGCCGCCGAGGAGCTGGCCCGCAAAATCGAGGAGAAGGGCGGTAAGGCGCTGACCGTCAAGGCCGATGTTTCCGATGCCGAAGCCGTGCGTCGCATGTTCGATGCCGCCGAAGCCGCTTTTGGTGGTGTCGACGTCCTCGTCAACAACGCCGGCATCATGCAGCTCGCCAAGATCGCCGATGCCGACGATGGCCATTTCGACCGGCATATCGCCATCAATCTGAAGGGCACGTTCAACACGCTGCGGGAAGCCGGCAAGCGTCTGCGCGACGGCGGCCGCATCATCAATCTTTCCACCAGCATCGTCGGGCTCAAGCTTGAGACTTACGGCGTCTACGCCGCCACCAAAGCCGCCGTCGAAACGCTGACCGGCATCATGTCCAAGGAAATGCGCGGCCGCTCGATCACCGTCAACGCCGTCGCCCCTGGCCCGACAGCTACCGACCTCTTCCTCAACGGCAAGAGCGATGAACTGATCGACCGCATGGCCAAGATGAACCCGCTGGAACGGTTGGGCACGCCGGAAGACATCGCCGCTGCCGTCTCCTTCCTCGCCGGTCCCGATGGCGCATGGATCAACGGCCAGACGTTGCGCGCCAACGGCGGCATGATCTGAGCCTCCCCCAGTCGCAGCATAGCCACCTCGAAAGGAACAGGATCATGAGCAAGCAAGTTATCGTCATCACCGGTGCATCGAGCGGCTTCGGCGCGCTCACTGCCCGTGCCCTCGCCAAGGCTGGCCACACCGTCTATGCCAGTATGCGCGAAACAGAAGGGCGCAATTCGCCGCGAGTGGCCGAGGTCGCCGCCTTCGCCAAGGAGAATGGCATGGACCTCAAGGCGGTCGAACTCGACGTCGCCTCGGATGCCTCCGTCGAAGCTGGTATCGCTAGGGTTATTGAGCAAGAAGGCCGTATCGACGTCATCATTCACAATGCCGGCCATATGTCCTTCGGTCCAGCGGAAGCCTTCACGCCGGAACAGTTCGCCCAGCTCTACGACATCAATGTCCTGAGCACTCAGCGCGTCAATCGTGCGGCACTTCCCCATCTGCGCAAGCAGGGCAAGGGCCTGGTGGTTTGGGTATCATCGTCCAGCGCCCGCGGCGGCACTCCGCCGTATCTTTCGCCCTATTTCGCCGCCAAGGCCGCCATGGATTCGCTTGCCGTCTCCTACGCCTCCGAACTGACCCGCTGGGGCATCGAGACCGCCATCATCGTACCCGGCGCCTTTACCAAGGGCACCAATCACTTTGCCCATTCCGGCGCCCCCGCCGACAAGGCTCGCGCAGCCGAATACGACAATGGTCCCTATGCCGGCGTTCCGGACCGCGCGCTGAGGGGTCTGGCTTCGCTGGAGCCCGCCGATGCGGATGCCGCCTCGGTCGCCACCGCCATCGTCGATGTCGTCAACATGCCCTTCGGGACGCGTCCGTTCCGCACCCATATCGATCCCTCTGAAGACGGCGCGGAAATCGTCAACGGCGTCGCCGACCGCGTCCGCGCCGAACTCTTCCGCCACATCGGATTGGAAGATCTGTTGAAGCCGCATGTGAAAGATTGAATCGGTCGTCCTGCTACACCATCTCAATGAGTCGAATCGCCGCCTCTGTGCCACAGGAGCGGCGATCGTTTGTTTTCTATTGGCCTATTTGCGTTGTGCGGCGTTCCAAGGCTGCCTATTTCGTATTAAACCGAATCTATTCTGGGTCGGGAGATATCCATGAACGATAAGGACATTGGCGAAATCGCCTCCTGGCTCATGCAGAGCGGCCTTAAGGGCATGGGGGAAGCCGACATCCTGGCAGGTTTCTGCGAGGGATGCCGCGAGCGTGGCCTCAATGTCGACCGAGCCATGGCGCTGATGGATACGCTGCACCCGGTCTATGAAGGCCGCGCCTTCCGCTGGGACGGCAACCAGGTGGTCGAACGCGAGTTCGAATATGGCCCGTCGCATCAGGGGATCGCCGCCGAGAACTGGCAGCGTTCCTCCTTCTATCATTTGCTGACGACAGGCGGGGACGAGGTGCGTCGCCGCATCGGCTTCGGCGACCCGATCGATTTCTTCGGACTCGATACGCTGAAGACCGATGGTCATACCGACTACCTCGCTCTGGTGCACCGGTTCGAGGAAGGGGGCACCATCGGCGAGATGGATTGTTTCTATTCTCATTTCGCCACCACCGCCGGAGTGGGTTTCCCTGACGAGGACCTGCGCGTTCTGCGCAAGCTTACACCCGCGCTGGCCTTGGCGATCAAATGCACCGCCATGGGACGCATTGCCCGCACCATCGCCGAGGTCTATCTGGGCGAAGATGCCGCTCGGCATGTCCTCGAAGGCAAGATCACACGCGGTAAGGCCGAGCGCATCTCGGCGGCGCTATGGTTCTCCGACCTCGCGAACTATACCCGCATTTCGGACACGGCCGAGCCCGACGAAATTATTCCGATGCTGAACGCGTATGCTGACGCCGTGATTTCCTCGATCCACGAAGCGGGCGGCAACGTGCTGAAACTGATCGGCGATGGCACGCTGGCGATCTTCAAGGCGCGCGATTCAGGCGATGCCTGCGCTGCGGCGCTGATGGCGGAATCGCTGCTGCGCCAGCGGCTGCGTGATCTCAATGCCCAGCGGCAGATTGAGGGCAGGCCGGTAACCGACGTCTATCTCGGCCTGCATATCGGCGATGTCTTCTACGGCAATATCGGCAGCATGGACCGGCTGGATTTCACCGTCATCGGCCCCGCCGTCAACGAGGTCAGCCGCATCGCCTCCATGTGCCGTTCGGCCGACCGCAACATCCTGATGTCGTCGAATTTCGTTGAGGCGCTGTCATCCAGCCAGAGCAACGATCTTGTCTCCGTCGGCCGCTATGCGCTACGCGGCGTCAACCGGCCGCAGGAGCTGTTCACGCTGCTCTCATCGGCGGCTTGATGATTTTCAGCGACGCCCAGCCGCGAACATCGGGCCGCCCTTGTGAGGCGGAAAGCCGTAGCCGTTGATCATCACCAGATCGATATCGCTGGCGCGGGCGGCGATCCCCTCGGCCAGGAGTGCATCGCCTTCATCCGCCATGGCCTTCAACAGCCGGGTGACGATCTCATCTGCGGTAAAGCTCTTTGGTGTTATGTCCTTTTCCGCGCGGGCGGCTTTGATCAGCGCCGTGACTTCGGCGTCCACCGTGCGCTTGCCATCCGGATAGCTGTACCAGCCGCGCCCAACCTTTTGGCCGAAGCGACCGGCTTCGCAGAGGCGATCGGCGATGACGACATAGCGGGCGGCGGGATCGCGCGTTGCCGCCTGGCGTTTGCGCCGCGCCCAGGCGATTTCGAGGCCGGCCATATCGTAGACGGCAAAGAGGCCCATGGGGAAGCCATAGACCTCCAGCGCCGCATCGATTTCATGCGGCAGCGCGCCGTCTTCGACCATGAATTCGGCCTCTCGGCGATAGGCGGAAAAAATGCGATTGCCGATGAAGCCTTCGGTGACGCCGCAGACGATGGGAAGTTTGCCAAGCCGCTTGGCGAAGGCCAGCGCGCTGGCGAGCACATCCGGCGCAGTCCTTTTGCAGTTCACGACCTCCAGCAGCCGCATGATGTTGGCGGGCGAGAAGAAGTGCAGGCCGACGACCCGCTCGGGATGGGCGGTTGCGGTGGCAATGGCATCAGGGTCGAGATAGCTTGTGTTGGTTGCAAGGATGGCGTCGGTGCGAAGGATACCGTCGAGGCGTTGGAAAAGCTCGGTCTTGACGGTCAGATCATCGAAGACGGCCTCGATGACCAGATCGGCTTGCGCGAGTTCTGCCGCATCGGCGGCGACCGTCAGCCGGCTCAGGCGATCGTCCCGGCCTGCGGTATCGAGGCGGCCTGATTGCACGGCCTTGTCGAGGATGCCGGCTATGCGCTCACGGCCCTTGTCTGCAGCTTCGCGGGTTTGCTCGATACCGATGACGCCATAGCCGGCGTTCAGCGCGGCCACCGCAATGCCGGACCCCATCAGGCCGGTACCGACGATACCTACGGTTTTGATTTTGCGCGGCGAGACCTTTTCCAGGCCGTCGACCTTGCCGGCGGCGCGTTCCGCAAAGAAGACGTGGCGTAGCGCCGCTGCCTCATCGCTATCGCGAAGGGTGACGAACGTGCGGCGTTCCTCGGCGAGCCCTTCCGCCAGCGATGTCGTCGCGGCTATGCGAATAAGACGGACGGCTTCGGCGGGCGCTCGCTGACCACGCGCCTTGCGAAGCGCTTCCGCGGCCGCTTTGTCGATGGCTTCCTGAGAGCCTGGCGGGACGGGCAATGTACCGGTACGTCTCAAAGGGACATCGGCTGCGCTTCTGGCGCTGACAATAGCTGAGTCGATCAGCGAGTTTTCGATCAGGCTATCGATGATACCGAGCTTGTCCGCTTCATTGGCCAAGACAATGCGGCCGTTGGCGATCAGTTCGATGGCTGCGACGGTGCCGATCAGGCGTGGCAGGCGTTGCGTACCGCCGGCACCGGGAACGATGCCGAGCTTGACTTCCGGCAGGCCGATTTTCGCGGAAGGGCTGGCAATACGCTCATGGCAGGCAAGCGCCACTTCCAGGCCGCCCCCCAAGGCTGCACCGTTGATGGCGGCGACAACGGGTTTGGCAAACTTTTCGACGCGGGCGATAACCAGCGGCAGCAGCGGCTCGATCGGCGGCTTGCCGAACTCCTTGATGTCGGCGCCGCCGATGAAGGTGTTTCCGGTCCCCGTCAATATGACGGCAACGACTGCACTATCCTTTTCGGCATGATCGAGTGCCGCCATCAAACCGGCGCGGACATCGGCCGAGAGCGCGTTGACGGGCGGATTGTCGATGGTGACGACGAGAACGTCATCGGTCAGCGTCGCCGAAACAGTATCCGAAAAGCGCGATGCCGACATGGTGAGCCCACCCTATTCCGGAATAACGGCGGTCGCCTGGATCTCGATCTTGGCGCGGTCCTCTACGAGGGCGACGACCTGCACGGCGGCCATGGCCGGAAAATGCCGGCCGATGATCTCGCGATAGACCTGGCCGATGCCCTTGAGATTGGCGAGATATTCGCTCTTGTCCGTGAAATACCAGGTCATCGAGGTGATGTGCTGCGGCTTGGCGCCGCCCTCGGCGAGAATGGCGACGACATTCTTCAGCGTCTGGCGCACCTGCTCGACGAAATCGTCGCTCTCGAATTCGCAAGCGGCGTTCCAGCCGACCTGTCCGCCGACGAACACCATGCGACCGGTCGCCGCCATGCCATTGGCATAGCCGATCGGCTTGGCCCAGCCTTCAGGTTGCAGGATGGTGTGCATCGGTCATCTCCAGATGAGAGGTCAGCGCAGCGCGGATATCGTCCGGCCACGCAAGCGATTGATGAGTGTCGAGGGAGGTGGAAACGACACGATGGCGGGCGGTCCATAGGACTTGACCATTCGCCGAAACCTGATGTTCCAGATCGAGCGAGGAACGACCGATGCCGCGCACCGCCACCATGAAATCAAGCTCATCGCCCTGAAAGCCAGGGCGCACGAAGGTCAAGTCGAGCCGTACGGTCGGCACGCCGATGCGGCGGTCGTTGACCAGCGCCTTCCAGGGAAAACCCAACGAGCCGAAAAAATCCTCCAGCACCCCGACGAGGATGTTCAGATACGACGGGAAATAGGCGATCCCCGAGGGATCGCAGTCTCCGAAGCGCAGGGGTCTGGTGGTTTTGAATGCCAAGGCCGGCCTCAGTTCGAAAAAGCGGCGATGCCGGTGATGGCACGGCCGAGGATGAGGGCGTGGATGTCGTGCGTGCCTTCGTAGGTGTTGACGACTTCGAGGTTGACGAGATGGCGGGCGATACCGAACTCGTCGGAAATGCCGTTGCCGCCGAGCATGTCGCGGGCGGCGCGGGCGATCTCGAGCGCCTTGCCACAGCTATTGCGCTTCAGGATCGAGGTTAGCTCCACCGGCGGATGGCCGTCTTCCTTCAAGCGGCCGAGCCTCAGGCAACCCTGCAGGCCGAGGGTGATCTCGGTCACCATGTCGGCAAGCTTCTTCTGGATGAGCTGGTTGGCAGCGAGCGGCCGGCCGAACTGTTTGCGGTCGAGCACATATTGCCGCGCCTTGGCGTAGCAATCCTCGGCCGCGCCGAGAGCGCCCCACGCAATGCCGAAGCGGGCCGAGTTCAGGCAGGTGAAGGGGCCTTTGAGGCCGGAAACGTTCGGCAGCAGGTTTTCTTCCGGCACGAAGACGTTGTCCATGACGACTTCGCCGGTGATGGAGGCGCGCAGGCCCACCTTGCCGTGGATTGCGGGGGCTGACAGGCCCTTCCAGCTCTTTTCCAGGATGAAGCCTCTGATAACGCCGTCTTCAGTCTTGGCCCAGACGACGAAGACGTCGGCGATCGGTGCATTAGAAATCCAGGTCTTGGCACCGGTCAGGCTATAGCCGCCATCGACCTTTTTGGCGCGGGTCACCATCGAGCCGGGATCGGAGCCGTGGTTAGGTTCCGTGAGGCCGAAGCAGCCGATCCATTCGCCGGTGGCGAGCTTCGGCAGATACTTCTGCTTCTGTTCTTCTGAACCGAAGGCATTGATCGGCACCATGACGAGCGAGGATTGCACGCTCATCATCGAGCGGTAGCCGCTGTCGACGCGCTCGACCTCACGGGCGATCAGGCCATAGGCGACATAGCCAAGGCCGGCGCCGCCGTGCTCCGGCGCGATCGTCGGACCGAGCAGGCCGAGTTCGCCCATTTCACGGAAGATCGACGGGTCGGTCTTCTCATGGCGGAAGGCTTCGAGGACGCGGGGCGCCAGTTTCTCCTGCGCGTAGGAATGTGCGGTATCAAGCACCATGCGTTCATCGTCGCTCAACTGCTCCGTCAGCCGGAACGGGTCGGCCCAGTCGAAAATCTCGCGGCTCATGCTCTCAATCTCCATCAATTTGTCTTCAGAAGTTCGCGCGCAACGATCAGTTTCTGAACCTCCGTCGCACCTTCGTAAATACGAAGTGCGCGTATCTCCCGATAGAGTTTTTCCGTTATTTCTCCTGCCTTGACGCCGCGTCCGCCGAAAAGCTGGACGGCGCGGTCGATGACGGCTTGCGCGGTTTCCGTGGCCGCCATCTTGGCCATGGCCGCCTCGCGCGTCGTCGGCAGATGCTGCACGTCGCGACGCCAGGCCGCCCGATAGGTGAGCAAGGCCGCCGCGTCGATGCCGGTCGCCATATCGCCGAGGGCTGCTTGCGTCAACTGAAGGTCGCCGAGCGTCGCGCCGAACATCGGTCGCGTGCGGACATGCGCCAGCGATTCATCCAGCGCCCGCCGCGCAAAGCCAAGGCTGGCGGCGGCAACGGAGGCGCGAAAGATATCGAGCGTGCGCATGGCAATCTTGAAGCCTTCGCCCGGCGCGCCGAGACGCCGCGAGGCGGGAATGCGGCAATTCTCGAACCGGATCGTCGCCAGCGGATGCGGCGCGATCACTTCGATGCGTTCGGCGATCGAGAAGCCCGGATCGTCAGCGAAGATAACGAAGGCGGAAATGCCGCGCGTGCCCGGCGCCTCGCCGGTGCGGGCAAACACGGTGTAGACGTCGGCGATGCCACCATTGGAGATCCAGGTCTTTTCACCGTCGAGGACATAGTGATCGCCATCGACGCGGGCCGCACAGCTCATCGCCGCAACATCCGAGCCGGCATCCTTTTCCGACAATGCGAAGGCGGAAAGCCAGTCGCCGGCGCGAACTTTCGGGAGCACGGCGGCACGCAGTTCCGGTGAGCCGGAAAGGCCGATTGCGCTGGTGCCGAGGCCCTGCATGGCGAAGGCGAAATCGGCAAGACCATCGTGCCATGCGAGCGTTTCGCGGGCGAGGCAGACGAGGCGGCAATCGATCAGCGGATCACTATCTGAGGTGCCGGTTGCTGCCGCGAGGAGGCCGGCACTGCCAAGCGCCTTGACCAGCTTGCGGCAAGCGCCGTCGACATCCCTGTGGTCGATGGCGGCCATAACCGGAGATTTGGCGAAAGCGTCCACTTCAGCCGCGAATTCACCGTGGCGTTCATCGAAGAACGGCCAATCCAGATGATCCCGGTTCGGACCGGAGAGGCTTGATATCGCGGACATCGCCTCAATTCCCCTGGAATTCAGGCTTGCGCTTGGCGGCGAAGGCCTCGAAGGCGCGGCGGAAATCCTGAGTTGCCATGCAAACCGCTTGGGCTTGCGCCTCGGATTCGATCATCTCGTCGATACCCATTGCCCATTCCTGGTTCAGCATGGTCTTGGTCATGCCATGGGCGAACCATGGCCCATCGGCCAGCGAGCGGGCGCGCTTGACGGCTTCCTGCTCCAGATCGGCGCTCACATGCAGGCTGTTGTAAAAACCCCAGGCATGGCCCTCAGCCGATGTCATCGAGCGGCCGGTGAACAGCAGTTCGGCGGCACGGCCTTGGCCGATGATGCGGGGAAGGATGCCGCATGCGCCCATATCGGCGCCGGCGAGGCCGACGCGGGTGAAGAGGAAAGCCGTCTTGGCTTCGAACGTCGCCAAGCGCAAGTCGGAGGCCATGGCGAGGATGGCACCGGCACCGGCGCAGATACCGTCGACGGCGGAAATGATCGGCTGAGGGCACTTGCGCATGGCCTTCACCAGATCGCCGGTCATGCGGGTGAAGGCGAGAAGCTCGGGCATCGCCATGCGGGTCAGCGGCTCGATGATCTCGAAGACATCGCCGCCGGAAGAGAAATTGCCGCCCGCTCCGGTCAACACCACGGCGCGTATATCCGATGCATAGGTGAGATCACGGAAGAGATCGCGCAGCTCGGCATAGCTGTCGAAGGTCAGCGGGTTTTTACGTTCCGGCCGGTTCAGCCGGATCGTAGCGACGCGGCCGTCATCGCTGACCTCCCAGAGGAAATGTTGCGGCTTGTAATCTTTGAAGGGCTTGAGATGGCCCTGCATCGTCATGTCCCGATCGCTCATCCCGCTAAAACCTCCCCACCGGCAACCGCGATTGCCTGTCCATTGATCGATGCCGCCGCCGGCGATGCCAGCCATAGAACGGTGTCCGCAACCTCCTCGGGTTTGACGAGCCGTCCCTGCGGATTGGATTTGGTGAATTCCGTAAGCGCCTGTTCCGCCGTGCGTCCCGTCTTGGCGGCGATGGTGGCGATCGAGCGTTCGATGATCGGTGTATCGGTGAAACCGGGGCAGACGGCATTGACGGTGATGCCAGTCTTTGCAAGCTCCAGCGCCAGTGACCGCGTCAGGCCGACGACGCCGTGCTTGGCGGCAACATAGGCGGATACGTAGCCGTAGCCGGTCAGGCCCGCCGTCGAGGCAATGTTGATGATGCGCGCGCCGGCGCCATGCGCTTTGAGGTCCGGTAGGGCGGCCTGCGTCACCAGGAAAACGCCGGTGAGATCGACCGTCAGGACGTGGTTCCACATATCCAGGCTGGTTTTTTCGAAAGGCGCAGTCGGTGCTTCGCCGGCATTGTTGACGAGAATATCGACAGGACCGAATTTTTCGCGCGCAATGTTCAGCCCACTCGCGATCGCTTCGACGCTGGTGACGTCGAAACCGTCGACGACGATGGCATTCGCGCCGATCTCGGCGGCGACGACCTCCAGCGGTTCCTTTCTTCGCCCAGCAAGCGTCACGCGTGCGCCCTCCGCCGCGAGCGCCCGCGCGATCGCCGCGCCGATGCCGCTCCCGGCGCCGGTGACGAGGGCGTGACGGTTCGCGAGTTTGCCAGACGTCGTCATGCGTGCCTCACTTCGCCGGCGCGGTGGCGGCCGCGCGGGCAAGATTGGTTTCGTATTGCGTCTTGCCGGAGAGATATTGCTTCGGCCAGGGGATCGAGGTCAGGCCGATCTTGGCGGCTTCGTGCAGCGACCAGGCGGGATCGGCCAGATGCGCACGGGCGACGGCGCAGAGATCGGCGCGGCCGGCCGCGATGATCGAATTTGCGTGGTCGGCCTCCGAGATCGCGCCGACGGCAATGGTCGGAATGCCGATTTCATTGCGGATCTTGTCGGAGAACGGCGTCTGGAACAGGCGGCCATAGACCGGCTTTTCCTCCTTCGACACCTGACCGGATGAGCAATCGATCAGGTCGGCACCGGCATTCTTGAACATGGCCGCAAAAATTGCCGCATCTTCCGGCGTGTTGCCGCCATCGGTCCAGTCATGGCAGGAAAGACGGACGGACATGGGCTTGTCCTCCGGCCAAATTGCACGCATGGCCCGGAAGATTTCGAGGGGGTAACGGGCGCGGTTTTCATGGCTGCCGCCATATTCATCTTCCCGCAGATTGGTGAGCGGCGACAGGAAGCTCGACAGGAGATAGCCGTGGGCGCAGTGCAGCTCCAGCCAGTCAGCGCCGGTGGTGATCGCTAGCTCCGTCGCGCGGACGAAATCGGCCTTGACGCGATCCATGTCGGCACGGTCCATGGCCTTCGGTGTCTGACTGTTCTTGAGGTAGGGGACAGCGGAGGCTGAGATCAGCGGCCATTCGCCTTCGGCGACCGGCTGATCGATCCCTTCCCAAGCCACTTTCGTTGCGCCTTTACGGCCGGCATGGCCGAGCTGGATGCCGATTTTGGCGGCGCTGTTTGAATGCACGAAATCGACAAGCCGCTTCCATTGTGCCGCCTGTTCTTCGTTCCAGAGGCCAAGGCAGCCGGGGGTGATGCGGGCATCCGGCGTGACGCAGGTCATTTCCGCAAAAACGAGGCCGGCGCCGCCGAGCGCCCGCGAACCGAGATGGATGATGTGAAAATCGTTCATGACGCCGTTTTCCGCCGAATACATCGCCATCGGCGAGACGACGATACGGTTGATGAGCGTCACGTCGCGTAGCTGATAGGGCGTGAACATCGGTGGCAGGCAGCGGTCGTTGCCGACGGCAAGGCCCGATTTCCTGGCGAACCAACGCTCGTAGCCCTCCAGCCAGCTCTTATCCCGCAGTCGCAGATTCTCGTGGCTGATGCGCTGGGAGCGGGTCAGCATCGAATACATGAACTGCTCGGGTTCGAGCGTGTCGGCATAGCGCCGTCCGACCACTTCGAACCATTCCATCGCGTTGCGCGCCGCATTCTGGATGCGGGCGACGTCGACGTGGCGGATCTCCTCATAGGTTTCGAGAACAGCCGGTATCTTGTCCCTGCTGTGCCCGTGAATCTGGAATTGCCGGGTCAGCTCGATGGCGTCGTCAATCGCAAGTTTGGTGCCGGAGCCGATGGCGAAATGGGCGGTGTGGGCGGCGTCGCCCATTAGCACGACATGCGAATTGCCGTTGAAATGACTCCACTTGCCGCAGATCAGCCGGCTGAAGTTCAGCCAGGCCGAGCCGCGGATATGGCGGGCATTGGTCATCAGCGACGCGCCGTCGAGCACTTCGGAAAACAGATTTTCGCAGAAGGCGATCGAGCCGTCCTGCTCCATCTTGTCGAGACCGTGGGCGAGATAGGCTTCCTCGGTGGTTTCGACGATGAAGGTCGAGGTCTTGTCGTCGAATTTGTAGATATGCGCCTGGAACCAGCCATGCTCGCTCTTGCGGAAATCGAAGGTGAAGGCGTCGAAGAGCTTGTTGGTGCCGAGCCAGATATAGCGGTTCGGACGGGTGATCATGTCCGGCTGGAAAACGTCGGGATAGTGGTTGCGGATCTTCGAGTTCAGGCCGTCCGAACCAATGATCAGATCGGCGTCGGGGAAATCGAGGTCGGAGGTGACCTCCGTTTCGAAGATCAGCTCGACGCCCAGCGCTTCGCAGCGTTTCTGCAGGATATTCAACAGCTTCTTGCGGCCGATGCCGACGAAGCCGTGGCCGGAGGTGCGCTGGCGCGTGCCCTTGAACCAGACCTCGATATCGTCCCAATGATTGAAGGCGTCCTCGATTTCGGTGGCGCTTTCCGGATCCCATTCGCGCATCGACACCATGGTGGCATCGGAGAAGACGACGCCCCAGCCAAAGGTGTCGTAAGGACGGTTGCGCTCGACGACCTTGATCGAATGTTCGGGATGCAGCTTCTTCATCAGAAGCCCGAAATAGAGCCCCGCGGGTCCGCCGCCGATACAGACGATTTGCATCGCTTATCCCTCCTGTGACGCCGAAGTCGGGTCACTCGAATTATTTAAGTTTAAAATATCTTGTCGCCATCATTCGTCAAGAGTTGTCTTGCGGGATTTCCCGCACGAAATCCGATCCCGACGGTGCAATAAGATCGAAATATGCTTTGGAATCAATGCTCATTAGAAATTATTTTAGGCTTAAAATTTCTTGCTTGAACATTTGTGTCTTCGGTGCAATCATTTTCGACAATGCCGCACGCGCTGCCGGGAGATTGGGTGTTGGGTGGCAATTGGGTCGAGAGGAATGCGGGAGCGAACCATGCTTGGACCGACCGGTCATGCCGATACATTCACGCGGGACAACCTGCCGCCGGCGGGGGAATGGCCGGAGCTGTTGCTGGATGGTTTCGACTATCCCGACTGGTTGAATGCGGGTGTCGAGCTCAGCGACCGCATGGTCGAGCGCGGCTTCGGCGATCACGTCGCGCTGATCGGCAACGGCCGCCGGCGTACCTACAAGGAACTGGCGGACTGGACCAATCGCATCGCTCATGCGCTCGTCGAGAATTTCGGTATCAAGCCCGGCAATCGCGTTCTGATCCGCTCGGGCAACAATCCGGCGATGATTGCCTGCTGGCTGGCGGTGACTAAGGTCGGCGCTGTCGCGGTCAACACCATGCCGATGCTGAGAGCAGGCGAACTCTCGAAGATCATCGATAAGGCGGAAATCTTCTTCGCTCTCTGCGACACGAGGTTGCTGGAAGAACTCGTTGCGGCGGCGAAGGATAGCCGGTTTCTGAAGCAGGTCGTCGGCTTCGACGGCACCGCCAATCACGATGCCGAGCTTGACCGTATCGCGCTCAACAAACCGGTGCGTTTCGAGGCGGCAAGGACAGGGCGGGACGATGTCGCACTGCTCGGTTTCACCTCGGGGTCGACGGGCGTTCCCAAGGCCACCATGCATTTCCATCGGGACATCCTTATCATCGCCGATGCCTATGCCAAAGAAGTCCTGCAGGTCACGCCAGAGGATGTTTTCATCGGCTCGCCGCCGATCGCCTTTACCTTCGGGCTTGGGGGTCTCGTCGTGTTCCCGTTGCGGTTCGGA
Organism: Rhizobium sp. NXC24; assembly: GCF_002944315.1. Lineage (NCBI taxonomy): Bacteria > Pseudomonadati > Pseudomonadota > Alphaproteobacteria > Hyphomicrobiales > Rhizobiaceae > Rhizobium > Rhizobium sp. NXC24. The sequence goes on along the minus strand of NZ_CP024311.1, from coordinate 3,106,655 downwards.
GCGTCGACGGCGCTTCTCGAAAACGCCTCGCCGAAGAATATGATCGAGATTATTCAGGAATATGGCGCGACGATCAGCTTTACCGCGCCGACCGCCTATCGCGCCATGCTGACGGCGATGGAGGACGGGGCGGACCTTTCCTCCCTCCGCATTGCGGTTTCCGCCGGCGAGACGCTGCCGGGGCCGATCTTCGAAGAATGGACGCGAAAGACCGGAAAGCCGATCCTCGACGGTATCGGCTCGACCGAGTTGCTGCATATTTTCATTTCCAACCGGGTCGACGACGCCAAGCCCAACTGCACCGGCAAGCCGCTTGCCGGCTATGAGACGCGCGTCGTCGATGATGACATGAACGAAGTTCCGCGCGGCACGATCGGCAAGCTCGCGGTTCGCGGCCCGATCGGGTGCCGCTATCTCGCCGACGACCGGCAGGCCAATTATGTCAGGGATGGCTGGAACCTGACCGGCGACAGCTTCATCGAGGATGAAGACGGCTATTTCCATTTCGCCGCACGCTCCGACGATATTATTCTTTCCGCCGGCTATAATATCGCCGGGCCGGAAGTGGAGGCGGCACTTCTATCGCATGCCGACGTGCTGGAATGCGCCGTCATCGGTAAGCCGGACGAAGATCGTGGCCATATCGTTCAGGCACATGTGGTATTGATGCCCGGCATCGCCGGCTCGGATTTGCTGGTGAAGACGCTGCAGAATCACGTCAAAGCAGTGATCGCGCCCTACAAATATCCACGGTCGATCGTCTTCGTGGACGCTTTACCGAAAACGGAATCGGGCAAGATCCAGCGCTTCCGACTTAAATAGCTGGCTTACGCCGCATCCTCCTGCGCGGTTGCGCGGCCGAGCCAGGTCGGGTCGATCTCCGGCAATGGTATGGCGTCGAGCAGCATGCGGGTGTAGCCAGAGGCTGGCGCCGCAAAGACACGTTCGCAATCTCCTTCCTCTACGACGCGGCCGCGGCGCATCACATAGACGCGATCGCAAACAGCGCGAATGACGGAGAGGTCGTGGCTGATAAAGGCCATGGACAGGCCGAGGTCGCGGGAAAGCTCCTTCAGCAAATTCAGCACCTGCGCCTGCGTCGAGACATCGAGGCCTGAGACGATTTCGTCGGCAAGCACGAAATCCGGCTCGAGCAGGGCGGCGCGGGCGATCCCGATGCGCTGACGCTGGCCCCCGGAAAGTTCATGCGGATTGCGGTCGAGACAGGCATGCGGCAGCGTCACCCGGTCGAGGATCGCCGCGACGCGGCGTTCGGCGGCCTGCCGGTCGGTTGCCAGTCCATGCAGCAGCAGCGGTTCAACCAGGATACGGCGGATCGTATGGCGCGGATTGAGCGACGCCATCGGGTCCTGGAAGATCATCTGCATGCGCCGGCGCAGCGGCCGCATCTCGGCATCCGGCATATGGGTGATGTCCTTGCCGTCGAAATGGATCCTGCCGGCGGAGGGGTCGACCAGCCGCAGCAGCGCCCGACCGAGCGTCGTCTTGCCGGAACCGCTTTCGCCGACGATACCGACGGTCTCGCCGCGGCGGATATCGATATCGACGCTGTGCAGCACCTTGTTGCCGCTGTCACCCGGGCCGAACAGATGGCGTTTGGCGCCGTAGATGACGTCGAGGCCTTTTGCGGAAAGGAGGATGTCGGATTGACTCATCTTCCGCCCTCCCGAATGCCGATCTCACGGCGCAATTGTTCGAAGACCGCTTGCGGCACCGGCGTCAGCCCGGCATCGGGCCGATCATAGCGCGGGCCGGCGGCGATGAGGGATTTCGTATAGACGTGTTGCGGATTGCCGAGCACATCGGCGGTGCGGCCTTCCTCGATGACCTTGCCGGCATAGAGCAAGGTGACAGTATCGCAGATCTGTGCGACGACACCGAGATCATGGGTGACGAAGATGACGGCGGTGCCGTGTGCCTCCTGCAGGCCACGGATCAGCCGCAGGATCTGTTTCTGCACCGTGACATCGAGGGCCGTAGTCGGCTCGTCGGCGACCACCAATTTCGGCTCCAGCGCGAAGGCGGCGGCGATCAATATGCGCTGGCGCATGCCGCCGGAAAGTTCGTGCGGATAGGCGCGCAACACGCGTTCGGGATCGCGGATATGCACCTCCTCCAGCAACTTTAGAGCCTTCAGCCTGGCATCGCGCGAAGACAGGCCGCGCTTCAGCCGCAAGCCGTCGGTCAGTTGTGCCTCGATGCGGCGGCCGGGATTGAGGGCGGTTTGCGGGTCCTGCGGGATCAGGGAAATCTCGTTGCCCATGATGTCGCGAAGGTCCCTCGCTGGCAGCTTCAGCAGATCGCGGCTTTCGAACAGAATGGAGCCATGGGTAACGCGCACGGTGCGCGGCAGGATGCCGAGCAGGGCCTTGGCGATCGTGGATTTGCCGGCACCGCTTTCGCCGACGAGGCCGCGGACTTCGCCGCGCTCCAATGTCAGCGAGACATTGCGCAGGATCGGTGCGCCGCCGTCGCGGTCGGAGATGGCGTTCAAGCCGGTGATGGAGAGGAGCGGTTCGGTCATCGGCGCATGACCGGATCAAGGGCGCGGCGCAGGCCGTCGCCGAGCTGGTTGAAGGCCAGCACCGTGGCAAAGAGGGCAATGAGCGGCACGACGAGCACCCACCAGCCGTCATAGATGATCTGCCTCCCTTGGGCGATCATGCCACCCCAGGTAGGCGTGTCTGACGAAACCGACAGGCCGACGAAGGAAAGGATGGCCTCGACGATGACGGCGATGCCCATCTCCAGGCTGACGAGGGCGATCAGCACCGGCGCGACATTCGGCAGGATTTCGCTGAACAGGATTTTTGCGCGCGAGAAGCCGATCGTGCGAGCGGCGGTGACATAGTCCATCTGTGCCTGAGCCTGGGTTTCTGAGCGTATGACGCGGCAGAAGCGCGTCCAGTCGATGATGACGATGGCAGCGATGACCGAATGCACGCCGGAGCCGAAGACCGCGACCAAGAGGATCGATAGCAACACCGGCGGAAAGGCCATCCAGATATCGACGAGGCGGGAAATCACCTTGTCGATCCAGCCGCCATACCAGCCGGCGACGAGGCCGAGCAGCGTGCCGATTAGGGCTGCCAAGCCCGCCGCAACGAAAGCGACGGTAAGGGCGACGCGCGAACCGAAGATGGCACGAGACAGCACGTCGCGGCCGAGATCGTCCGTGCCAAGGAGAAAGCCCGGATCGGAGCCATTGAGCCAAACGGGCGGCAGGGTGCCGGACATCAGATCCTGCTCCAGCGGGTCTTTCGGCGCGATATAGGGCGCGAAGATCGCAAGGATGATCAGGATCAGGATGAAGCCGCCGCCGAAGATCACCTTCGGTTCCGACAGCAGCGCGCGCAGCCGCATGGCGGTGCGCGACGGTTTGGGGGAGGCAGTCGCGGCGACATCAGCCATGGGCGAGCCTCGGATTGAACGCAGCCACCAACAGGTCGACGGCCAGATTGATGAGAATGAAGAGGGCGCCGAAGACCAGCACAAGACCTTGGATCAGCGGCAGGTCGCGATTGATGACGGCGTCGATCGCCATATTGCCGATGCCGGGATAGGCGAAGATGCGCTCGACGATGACGGTGCCGCCGATCAGGAAGGTGAATTGCACGCCGGTGAGTGCGATCGTCGGGCCAACAGCGTTGCGGAGCGCTTCTTGCAGCACCAGGCGCAGGTTCGACATGCCTTTGAGTTTGGCGAGCAGGATATAGTCCTGCACCATTGCCTCCGAGAGCGTTGCCTTCAGCACGCGGGCGATAATGGCGGCGAGCGGCAGGCCGAGCGCCAGCACCGGCATGACCATATGGGACGCGATATCGGCTGATATCTGGAAGCGGAAAGTCACCAGGCTTTCGATGAGATAGAAAGGTGTCGCGAATTGCGCATCGATACTCGGATCGATGCGGCCGGAGAGCGGGAAAAGCGGAAAGAGGACGCCGAGGACCAGCACGAGGGCGAGTGCCCAGACGAAATCCGGCACGGCGAGAAAGAGCCCGTTGAGGCTGTCGATGACGGGTTCCAGCGGCGTGCGCCGGACAAGTGTGCCTGTTATCGCCACGGCGCCGCCCAAGAGAACAGCAAGGATGAGGGCTGCAAAAGCAAGTTCCAGCGTCGCCGGCAGGCGTTCGCCGAGCAAGGAGAGAACGTCACGCTTCAAGGAGATCGAGGTGCCGAAATCGCCCGTCAGAACCGATTTCAGCCAGATGCCGAATTGCACCGGTAGGCTGGCGTCGAGGCCGTAATGGGCACGCAGGGCGGCGATATCGGCGGGACTTGCCCCCGGCGATATCATCATCGCAATCGGATCGCCCGGAACGACGCGCAGCAGTACGAAGACGATCAACGCCACGCCAAATAGCGTAGCTGCGGCCATGAGCAGGCGATTGAGAATGGAGACTGCTATCATGTGTTCAGGATTCCGATGGCATCCGCTGGTGGTGATGAGAGCCCCAAGCCCCTCATCCGCCCTGTCGGGCACCTTCTCCCCGTTCTGACGGGGAGAAGGGGAAGGAGGCACCCGCAGCCTAGCCCTAACGACGTGTTCACGCGAGGGAACCGGGGGTCGTTCCCTCTCCCAGTCATAACGGGGAGAGGGCTAGGGTGAGGGGCAGCGCCGCAAAAGCGGAGCCAAACATCAAGCCTTTGATACCAGCGTCGGCTGCAAGGCGCCGGAAACATTCGGCGTCACCTTCAGGCTCGACTTGTAGACGATCGGCTGGACATATTGCAGCAGCGGGATCACATAGCCCTGTTCGGCGATGTATTTGATCGCGGCCTTCCAGCCGGCGATGCGTTTGGCCTCATCCTTTTCCACCCAGAGCGGCCCCAGCATGTCGTCGACATCCTTGGTCTTCCAGGCCGAGTGCGGCGAGGGACCGAACATGGCGAAACCGGTCGAGGTCGTGGGATCGCCGATGGCATTGCCCCAATTATAGAAGGCGGCCGGGCCGAGCTTGTGGGCGGCACGTAGCTCGTAGTGCTTGGCGATTTCGTAGACTTCGATGTCGGCTTCGATGCCGACCTTGCGCCACATGCCGACGATCGCCTGGATCATCTCGTAATCCTTCGGCTTGAAGCCACGGGTGGTCTTGATGCCAAATTTGACGGGCTTTTCCGGCGAATAGCCGCTGGCTGCCAAGAGTTTCTTGGCCTGCGCAGGGTCATAGGGGATTTTGATGGAAGGATCGTAGGCGTCATATTCCGGCGCTTCCAGCGTCGAGAGCGGCTTGCCGTAGCCGCGCAGTAGTCGTTTGATGATCGCTTCCTTGTCGATCGCCATGTTGGCGGCAAGGCGGACATTTTTGTCCAACATCGGATCGACATTGCTGATGAAGATCATGCCGATATCGGAGATCGGCGTGGCGACGCCGGCAAGGCCGGATTTCTTTTTCAGGCGATCGAAATCCTCATAGGGGATTTCGAGCGTCACGTCGGAGGAGCCGGACTCGATCTCGGCGACCCGGCTAGTCGTATCGGGCACGAATTTAAAGATGACGGTATCGAAGGCCGGCTTGCCGCCGAAATAGTTCGGGTTTGCCTTCAGCCGCAGGTAGGAATTGCCTTCATAGGCGTCGACCATGTAGGGGCCGGTGCCGACAGGCTTCTTTTCGAAGCCTTCCGCGCCAACTTTGCTGTAGTAGTCCTTGGGCAGGACATAGCCAGTCAGGAAGGCCATCCATTTGAAATAGGTCGGCTCGAAACGGACGACATCGCCGGTGATGCGATTGCCCTCCACCTTGTAATTGTTGGCCGTCGACCAGATGAACTGGATCGGATTGCCGGTTTCCTGTTTGGCGGCGCGCTCCAGCGACCAGACGATGTCGTCGGGCGTGAATTTAGAGCCGTCGTGCCAGGTGACGCCTTCGCGAACATCCATCCAGACCTTGGTCTTGTCGTCGTTCCAGCCCCAGGCGGTGAGCAAGCCCGGCTGGAATTTCAGATCCGGGCCCTGGCCGATATATTGGTCGAAGACCGAGCGATAGATCGCCTGGATTGTGGGGTTGACCGCCGATGGACCGGTGGTCGGGTCGAAAGAGGGCAAATTGACGTTGAAGGCAATGGTCAGCGTGCCGGCTTCGGCGGCTTCCACGCTCGTCCTGCCCGCGAGAATTCCAGCAATAAAAGCGGCCGCGCCGAGGCTCAATGCCTCGCGCCGAGTAAGCGTTGTCATGGTCACTCCGTTCCCCTGTTAAGCGGCAGAAAAGCGTGACGCCCGCCTGCCGCTGGCGATTTATTTTCGGAATGTTTTAATCTTAAAATAAGCCTCCCGAACCGGCAAGCGCTTTCTCTGGGCATTCCGCAGATTCCGGCTTAGCTTTTTGAGCGATGATTTAGGCGGTGAAGCTCATAATTTATGCATACACATATATGTACGTTCGTCATTTATGACTCAAAATAGTATTTTTCCGAACCTCAACCCTATGTATGGCTCTGGCAATTAGGCGGGTTTTGGGGTTTCCCATTTGTTCATTGACAGCCAGACGGCGTTCAAAATATGATTTTGCAAATGATTTAAGAGCAAGCCCGATAGGGCAAAGGGGTAGCTTCGATGGCCGAACGGTCGTTTGTGCGCGAAGTCGAGGATCTGAAGCTCGGAGAAGGCGATATTTTCCGCGGCGAAGGCATTCTCGCGATCACCAAGGCGCTGTTGCAATCCGGTGTTTCCTATGTTGGTGGCTACCAGGGATCACCGATTTCCCATCTCATGGATGTGCTGGCGGATGCCAAGGACGTGATGGAGGACCTGGGTGTCCATTTCGAGACGTCCGCTTCGGAAGCTGCTGCCGCCGCTATGCTGTCGGCTTCGGTCATGTATCCGGTGCGCGGCGCCGTTACCTGGAAATCGACGGCGGGCACCAACGTAGCCTCCGATGCGCTCTCCAACCTCTCATCCGGCGGTGTCACCGGCGGCGCGCTGATCATCATCGGCGAAGACTATGGCGAAGGCTCCTCGATCATGCAGGAGCGCAGCCATGCCTACGCCATGAAGTCGCAGATGTGGCTGCTCAATCCACGCCCGAACCTGCCGTCGATCGTACAGGCGGTCGAAGAGGGCTTCGAATTGTCGGAAGCCTCCAACACGCCGGTCATGCTGCAGGTCGGCATCCGTAGCTGCCATGTTCACGGCCAGTTTGAAGCCAAGGACAACAAGCGGCCGAACTATACGCTCAAGCAGGCGCTGGAAAATCCCGTGCGTGATGTCAACCGCATCGTGCTGCCACCGGCTTCCTTCCTGCATGAGAAGGAGAAGCTGGAGAAGCGCTGGCCGGCGGCTGTCGACTTCATCAAGAAGCGCCAGCTCAACGAGTATTTCGGCCCGTCCGAAGGCGAAGTCGGCATCATCCTGCTTGGCGGCATGTATAATGGTGTCATGCGCGCGCTGCAGCAGCTCGGCCTCGCTGATGTCTACGGCAACTCCTCGGTGCCGCTTTATGTCCTCAATGTCGCCTATCCGCTGGTTGACGATCAGATGGCCGAATTCTGCGCGAACAAGAAGGCCGTGTTGATGGTCGAGGAGGGCGCGCCGGAATATATCGAGCAATCGCTCAACACCATCCTGCGCCGTCGCGACATTCAGACCAAGGTCTCTGGAAAGGATGTGTTGCCGATGGGCGGTGAATATACCCCGCCTGTGCTGGTGAAAGGCATCAAGAATTTCCTGGAAACGCATCAGCGCATCTTGCTCGGCAACCAGCCGCCATTGCCGGACCCGACGCCTGTTCTCAACGACCCGAAGGTCAAGGCGCTAACCGAAGTCGTGCCGCCGCGCCCGCCGGGTTTCTGCATCGGCTGTCCCGAGCGGCCGATTTTCGCGGCGATGAAGCTGGTCGAGAACGAACTCGGCCAACATCACATCTCCGGCGATATCGGTTGCCACCTGTTCTCGATCCTGCCGCCGTTCAATATCGGCAGCACCACAATGGGTTACGGCCTCGGCCCGGCGGCCGCCTCCGCCTTCAATGTCGCCGCCGATAAGCGCGCCATTTCCGTGATGGGCGACGGCGGTTTCTGGCATAACGGCCTGGCGACGTCGGTCGGCAATGCCGTTTTCAACAAACAGGATGGCGTCATCCTCGTCGTTGACAACTATTATTCGGCGGCGACCGGTGGCCAGGACATTCCATCTTCGCGCGCGCTGAACCCGCGCCGCAAGACCAACAATTCGATCGTCAACGCCGTCAAGGGCATCGGCGCCACCTGGGTCCGCCAAATCGACCGGACCTATGACGTCGGCAAGATGCGCGACACGTTGCGCGAGGCGCTGACGTCGAAGGAGCCAGGACCGAAGATCATCGTCGCCTCGTCGGAATGCATGCTGAATAAGCAGCGGCGCGTAAAGCCGCAATTCGCCAAGGCGGTGAAGGACGGCAAGCGTATGGTCAAGGAGCGCTTTGGCGTCGATGAGGATGTGTGCACGGGCGATCACGCTTGCATCCGTCTTTCCGGCTGTCCGTCACTGTCGGTCAAGCATACCGACGATCCACTGAAGGACGATCCGGTGGCGGCAGTCGACAATAATTGCGTCGGCTGTGGCAATTGCGGCGAAGTGGCGGAGGCGGCGGTGCTCTGTCCCTCCTTCTACCGCGCCGATATCATCCATAATCCAACCGGCTGGGATCGCTTCCTCGCCCGCATGCGTGCCGCCGTCATCGGCTGGCTGCAGGCCCGCCGCCAGGCCGGCCGCATCGTCTTTGCGGATTGAGGGATCGATATGAACGAGCATGTCAGCATGACCGACATAGGCACCCAACGTCTGTCGACCGACAAGCCGCTGTCGCTGGCCGTCCTTGCCATGGGCGGGCAGGGCGGCGGGGTCTTGGCCGACTGGATCGTCGGGCTTGCCGAAGCCGAAGGCTGGATGGCGCAGACCACCTCCGTTCCCGGCGTGGCGCAGCGCACGGGCGCGACGATCTACTATATCGAGATGTTGCCGGCCCGCGATGGTCACGCGCCGATCTTTTCGCTGATGCCGACGCCGGGCGATGTCGATGTCGTTATGGCTGCCGAGCTGATGGAAGCCGGCCGGTCCGTGCTGCGGGGTCTCGTCACGCCCGACAAGACCGTGCTGATCGCCTCGACGCATCGTTCCTTCGCCGTCGGCGAAAAGGAAAAGCCGGGCGATGGCATCGGCAATCCGGAAGTGGTAGTCGACGCCACGGATTTTGCTGCCAAGCGCACTATCGCCTTCGATATGGAGACGCTGGCGGTTAAGAACGGCAGCGTGATTTCCGCCTCGATGTTCGGTGCACTCGCAGCTTCCGGAGCATTGCCTTTCGCCAAGCAGGCTTTCGAGGCGATGATCCGCGCCGGGGGCAAAGGTATCGAACCCAGCCTGAAGGCCTTCAACGCCGCTTTCGATCGCGCCAAGGACAAGCCGCGCGATGCTGTTTCCGCGACGCCAACAAAGCATTTCGATGCCTTGCCGGAAACGGCCGGTCACCCGGCGCTCGACGGTCTGGTGCATCGCATCCGTTCCGAGTTTCCGGAGGAAGCCTGGCCGCTGTTGTTTGCCGGCATCAAGAAACTCACAGACTATCAGGACCCGGCCTATGCCGATGAATATCTGACCCGGGTCGCAGCGCTCTACGCGTTCGATCGTAAAGCCGGCGGTGAGGCGAAGGGTTTCGCTTTCACGGTGCAGGCGGCGAAATACACCGCGGTCGCCATGGCCTATGACGATGTCATCCGCGTCGCCGATTTGAAGGTGCGCGCTTCGCGCTTCGATCGCGTGCGCAAGGAAGTGGGCGCCAAGGACGACCAGATCGTCTATATGACCGAATATATGCATCCGCGCATGGAAGAGGTCTGCGGCACCCTGCCGAAACGTCTCGGCCTCTGGATCGAGAGCCGGCCCAAGCTTTTCGGTCGTCTCGATCGCATCGTCAACAAGGGCCGCCGTGTGCAGACGGGCACGCTGTTTTGGTTCCTCGGACTTTATGTCGTTTCAGCGCTGCGCCGCACGCGTCGAGGTACGCTTCGGCATGCGCGCGAAGTCGAGCATCGGGAGGCCTGGCTTTCCGTTGCCACCAATCTCCTCGGCACCAACTATGATCTCGCGGTCGAAGTGCTGAACAATCGCCGTCTGGTAAAGGGCTATTCGGACACGCATGCGCGCGGTCTGTCGAAATTCGATCGCGTGATGTCGGCGCTATCGATGCTGCGCGATCGTGACGACGGAGCTGCGTGGATGCGTCGGCTGAGACAGGCGGCGCTGATGGACGAGAAGGGGATTGCGTTGGACGGTGCGCTGAAGACGGTGGCGACGCTGTGATAGGTGTGTTTCAGCCACCCGCCCTCGTGTCGAGGCTCCGAGCCTTCGGTCCTCCGCACCTCACCATGAGGGCTAGCCTTCGCGCCAATTGCGAATTTCGCTCCGCCTCATCCTGAGGTGCATCTTAACGTGTAGCGGAAAGATGCCTCGAAGGACGGGGCGGCCACAGGCGTCACCCCTGCCTTGCCTCAAATCTCATGCTTGCGGATATTGTGCAGCACCTTATGCAGCGTCGAGATGAACGCCCGGTATTCCGTTTCCTCCACGCCATCGAACATCTGCAGAAACAGGTCATACATGGTCGGCCACACCTTTTCGAAGGCGGTGCGGCCTTCTTCGGTGATGGAGACGTCACGGATGCGCATGTCCTCGGTGCGGGGCTGGCGGCGAATGAAACCCTGTTGCTCCAGGGAGTCCAGCGTGCGGCTCATTGTCGATTGTTCGGTGACGGCAAAGACGGAGAGTTCGTTGATGGTGACCGAGGAAGAGACGCTGAGAACGGCGAGCGCCCGCATTTTTGCGGTCGTCATGTCGTATTCGCGCAGCTCTTCCGACATGTTGATGTTCCAGCGGGCCATCAGCCGGTTCATCAGATAGGGGGCGAAATGATTGAGCCCTATTTCGCCCATGGTCGGACGCTTCTCGGTATTCTCTCGGCTACGCCGCAAAACGGTGCCTGAAAACCGCTCCTCCATTAGACGATATCTCCCTGTGGAATCCTGCTATTTTAATGATGACGCGAGCAGGAAACCGGAGCCGCCGCCAAGACCCGGGCCGGGATGCGTCGAAGCACCAATGTGGTATAAACCTGCTACGTGCGTGCGGTGGTTAACAGACGACTTGAAGGGGCGCCAGAGGAAAAACTGGTCGATGCCGCAGTAGCCGCCATAGGGGTCGCCGCCAACGAGATTCATGTTCATGGCTTCGAGATCGGCGGGCGAATAGCTGCGCCGCGCGAGCTTTATGCCGGAGAATTTTTCGATATGGCTTTCGAGCAAGGACTCGATGCGGTCGGCATAGCGCTCTCGTACTTCCTCTGTCCAGCGGCCGTCCGGCGGTATGGCGATCTCGCCAGCCGCATCGCCCTTGATGTGCCGCGGCGCTTCGGGAAGCTGCAGCCAGAGGATCGATTTACCCTCCGGCGCACGGCTGGGATCAAAGGAAACCGGCTGGCCGATGCAGACGGTTGGTTCAGCCGGCAGCAGCCCGCGTTCGCATTCGTTGGCGGCGCGCGAAACGCCGTCGAGGCCGGGTGTCAAATGAAGAAGAGCGACCTTGCCAAGTTCGTCATCAGCCTTCCAGCGTGGCGGTTCGGATAGGGCGTAGTGTATCTGCATATTGCCTTTGCCGTAACGATAGCGGGCAACGCTGGTTTTGACGTCCGGAGGGAGGGGCGACGGCCAGTCCTTTATCAGCCGCTCGTAGAGCTGGTTTGGTGTCACGGAGCAGATGACGCCGGCATTGGCGTTCAGGGTTTCGCCACTGGCAAGCTTGACGCCGCCGGCGCGTCCGCCAGGACCGGGGGTGACACTTTCGACATCGGCGCCGGTACGGATCTCGCCACCATTGTCCGTGATCAGCCGTTCGAAGGCCGTCAGCAGCGCGTCCGCGCCGCCTTTGACGACGGGAGTGCCCGCGAGCTCTATGGCAAAGCCGATGACCTTCAGCATCTCGGCCGAATAGGCGCTTTCCGGCCCGAGGCCGCAATGCAGCACCCAGGGCGCCCAGAGCGCATGAATATCTTCCGAGCGATAGGTGGTTTCCAGATAGCTGCGGGCCGGCATCAGGGCGTTGCCGAACCAGGCGGCGAGTTTGCGCAAACCGCGGCCCCAGCCTTGTTTTACGACAGTCCTTAACGTGGAGCCTGACCAAAGTGCTCCACCGAGCAGCGCAAACAGGAAGGGAGCGTCGGCGGCAAGCGCATCCATCTCGCGCAAGAAAGTCTGGCCATCGCCGAGCGACAGCTCGTCGAAGGTGGCGATGTTGCGGCGTCGGTCCTTCGAGAAGATGACGTGCGAACCATCCGGCCTCAGCACGCCGGTGGGCAGATCGGCGTGGGCGAATTCGAGGCCGCGGGCCTCCAGATCCTTTCCGATGGCGCCATAGGCCGGCGACGTCAGGAACAGCACCATCGTCGTTGCCATGACATCATGGATGAAGCCCGGTTCGGTGATTTCCTCGCTGCGCAGGCAACCGCCGATGCGATCGTTGCGCTCGAGGACGAGCACCTTGCGTCCCTTCTTGCCGAGTATGGCGGCCGCGACCAGCGCGTTGATGCCGCTGCCGACGATAATGTAGTCATGGTCGCTCATGCCGCCGCCCCAGGCAAAGAGGAGTTTCGAAGAAGAGGGTCAAAGCATCCCCACGCTTCGACCCTCCCAGTCCATCAGGCTATCAAGGCCAGCGCGCGCACCGGAGAGCCCGTGCCCTTGACGAATTTCAGCGGTGCGGCGATCAGCACGGCGCCCTTGGGCGGAAGCTGATCGAGGTTGGAGAGGCTGGCGAGGCCGTAGCGATTGTTCTTGTGCATCAGGTTATGGGCCGGGAAAGGCGGGTTCATGCCGCCCGCGGAGCCGGCGTCGGTGCCTATCGTTTCCGAACCCCAGCCGATGATGCCCTTCGTCAGTAGATATTCGATCGCCTCGGCGGTCGGGCCCGGCGAATGCGGGCCGTTTTCATCGGCATTGAGAAAGGCTTCGGTTGAGCCGTTGCGCTTGTACCAATCGGTGCGCAGGACCACCCAGGTGCCGGCTTCGATAGCGCCATGCTCGGCTTCCCATTCCTTGATGCTGTCGACCGTCAGCAGATAGTCCGGATTGGCCGCGGCTTCCTTCGAACGGTCGATGACGTTGACTGGAGCGACGAAGTTCTGCGGCGGGATGGTGTCGGTCGTATTGTTCGGATTGTCCTTGCCGGTGATCCAGTGGCAGGGCGCGTCGAAATGCGTGCCGGTGTGTTCGCCGAGTTCCAGCCAGTTCCAGGCCCAGAACGGACCGTCCTGATTATATTCGGAAATCTTGTGTACTTTGACCGACGGCGTGTTCTTGCCGAACTGCGGCGGCAGGTAAAGCACCGGGGTTTCGGGGCCGAGCGGCGCGGTCAGATCGACGACCTTGATAGAGCCCGAAACAAGGGCCGTGGCTAAGCTGGCAAGAGTATTGGTGGTCATGTTGGGTTCCCCGTGGTTTGGTATGGTCTTGTTCCGAAAACCCTGCTGGAGCCTTCGGTTCAGGACCAAGCTCGAAAGCCGTTGCCGCCGAGAGCGCGGCCGCGTTCCTCACATCGCAAAGGGCCCGTCCAGCGGCGGCTGGATGATGGCGAGCCTATGTTACAATATATGATATTGCAAGCATTCCGCCGGTGGTTCAAGGACCAAAAACGGCACAGGTGGGCCGTCACCTGCAACGCACGCAATCGCCGGAAAATAAAGGCTATTTATGCGCTATTTTCCTGCGGAAACGACATTTGGTTGTGGTTGTTCACGGCAATTTTCCGTCGCCGGTACTTGAAGCTTAAAGCTCAAAATGTATGCATATGCCAATAATAATCACGACATAAGAGGGATCAAATCAATGAGCTATGATGCGATCATTGTAGGCGCCGGTCATAATGGCTTGGCGGCGGCGGTGCATCTGGCGGCGAAAGGCTGGAAGGTTGCCGTCATCGAGGGCAATGCCGAGCCGGGCGGTGCCGTGAAAACCCGCGAGGTGACGCTGCCGGGCTTTCGGCATGACCTTTGCGCCATGAATCTCTCGATGTTCGCCGGCTCCGCCTTTTTCGCGCAGTACAAGAACGAATTGATCGCCGAGGGCCTCGGCTTTGTGCCGGCGGTCGATTGTTTTGCCAGCGTCTTCCGCGACGGCACCTATCTCGGTGTCAGCACCGATCTGGAAAAGACCACGGGTGCGATCGCCGATATTTCGCCGCAGGATGCTGCTGCCTGGCGGGCCATGCTGTCGGAATTTGGTTCGGATGCGCCCCATATTTTCGGCCTGCTCGGTGCACCGATGCCGTCGGTGGCTGCGGCAGGAGTCGTCTGGAAGGCGTGGCGGGCAAAGGGGGCCGGCTGGCTCTATGACACCGCGCGGATGCTGTTTGCCTCGCCACGCGATTTTCTCGATGCGCGATTCCAGAATGCCAAGCTCAAGACGATGATGGCCGCCTGGGGGCTGCATCTCGATTTCGCTCCCGATGTCGCCGGCGGCGCGCTTTTTCCCTATCTTGAATCGATGGCCAACCAGGCATTCGGCATGGTGATCGGCAAAGGGGGTGCAGATACGATCGTGAAGGCGATGGTCGGCGTGCTCAAGGCCAAAGGTGGCGAGCTGATGTTAGGCACGCGCGTCGACAAGATCGTCACCAGCGGCGGCAAGGCGACTGGTGTCGTGCTTGCCGATGGGCGCCGTTATGAAGCCAAGCGCGCTGTCATCGCCAATGTCCATCCGCAGATCCTGTTCGGAAAGCTTCTCGATCAGGATGCTTCGCGCCAGGAGTTCGACCGCAGGCTTGCCCGCTTCCGCGCCGGACCCGGTACGATGATGATCCATCTGGCGCTCTCTGGTCTGCCGGATTGGACGGCCGGCAAGGAGCTCAAGACATTCGCCTATATCCACATTGCGCCGGATCTGGAGATGATGTCGCGTGTCTATGCCGAGGCAATGGGCGGGCTTTTGCCGGTCGAGCCGGCATTGGTGGTGGGCCAGCCGACGGCGATCGACCCGTCGCGTGCGCCGGATGGACAGCATGTGCTCTGGATACAGGTTCGTGTTCTGCCGGCGGAGTTCAGTCGCGATGCGGCTGGTGAGATCAATGGAGGAAGTTGGGACGAGGTGAAAGACGCCTATGCCGAGCGTGTGCTCGACATCATCGAGCGCTATGCGCCGGGTTTGCGGACGAAGATATTGGGCCGGTCGGTGTTTTCGCCCCTCGATCTCGAACGTGAAAATCCCAATCTGATCGGCGGCGATAATCTTTCCGGCAGCCACCACCTCGACCAGAATTTCCTGTTTCGCCCGGTCGCCGGCTATTCGCGCTATAAGACGCCTGTCGGCTCGCTCTATATGTGCGGCGCGTCTACCTGGCCGGGCGCGGGTACGGGCGCCGGCTCCGGCTTCATGCTGGGGAAAATGCTGGCGAAATGACTGTCTTCGAGCTTGACGCGTAAACCTTTGACATTTGAAATATTGCTCCGTAGACCGTTCGTGTATGAAATTGCAACGCGGTGATTTGAGCTGACATCATGGCTGAGTCCGAAAGTGAAACCGTCGATCTGGAAATCATCGTCCAGGGGACACAAGAGGGCAAAAAGCAGGAGCTGCGGCTCTGGCTGCGCATGCTGTCGACCACAAAGCTGATATCGCAGGAAATCCGCCGCCGCCTTCGCAACGAGTTCGGCGCGACCTTGCCGCAATTCGACCTGATGGCCCAGCTCTATCGTGAGCGCGAGGGCCTGCGGCTTGGCGAACTTTCCAAGCGTACGATGGTCACCAACGGCAATGTGACGGGATTGGTCGAGCGGCTGGAAACGGATGGCCTGGTTCTGCGTGCGACGCCCGACGGTGACCGGCGCGTGACGGTCGCCAGGCTGACGAAGAAGGGCGAGGAGCTGTTCACCGCCATGGCCGCCGCCCATGAGGGCTGGTTGCGGGACATGATGGCCGATGTCGATCCCGCCATAATCGCCGAAGTCTGGAAGGATATTGGCGGAGTGAAGGCGTCCGTTAACAATCACCTTTCCGGTGCTGCCTTCGATTGATGGCTATTACCGCCTACCGGTTCAGCTTTTCACGGAATTGCAGAACCGCTCTATCTCTTTGTTCTTTCGCAATTCCGGACGGAAAACCGCTACGCACTTTTCCTGGAATTGCTCTACCGCGCCTTCTCGCTCTTGAATCTCTTTTCGAGCACACTCACAAGCCGCACCATCGGCCAGAGCAGGATGATATAGATCAGCGCGGCCATGATCAGCGGCGAGGGGTTAGCATAGAAGCCCTGCGCATTCTGTCCCTCCTTCAAGAGTTCCGGCAAAGCCACGGTCGAAGCGAGCGACGTATCCTTGAACATCGAGACGCAATTGCTCGTGGTCGGCGGAATGACGATGCGGATCGCCTGCGGCAGCACGACCTTATAGAGCGTTACCAGGAAGGGAATGCCGAGAGCGGCGGCGGCTTCGAACTGACCGCGCGGTACGCTCTCAATGCCGGACCGGAAGACTTCCGCGGAATAGGCGGCCAGCACGATCGAGAAGCCCAGGATCGCAGACCACCAGGCCGAGAAGCTGATGCCGACAAAGGGCAGGGCGTAGTAGATCAGGATCAGCACCACGAGCATCGGCATGGCGCGCATGATGTCGATATAGGCGACCGTCAGCAGCCGGAAGGGCTTCGGCGCATAAAGGCGGATCAGGCTGACGACGAGCCCGCCGGAAACGCCGATGAGGATGCTGACCACGCCGAGCGCCAGCGTCATCCAGAGACCGCGCAGCAATTGGGGGAAGGCCGAAATCATGACGTCGGAATTGAAGAAAGTATCGACGAGCGACATTGGCACTCCCATCAGGCGAACAGAATGAAGGTCTAGCACAATTACGCCGGCCGAGAGGGCCGGCGTAGAGATTTCAACGAAAATGATCTTTTGATCACGCCTTGGGGATAGGCATTTCGGTGACGGTGGAGGAGCCGGCGGGCGCCTTGCTGCCAAACCACTTTTCGTGGATCTTTTCGAGCGTACCGTCCTTCTTCATCGCAGTGATGGCGTCGTTGATCTTGGCGACGAGCGGCGAATCCTTGGCCATCATCAGGCCGTATTGTTCGCCGGTCTTGATGCGATCCTTGATGGCAAAGCCCTTGGTCTTGACGAAGAGATATTGCATGCCGGGAATGTCGCTGACGACGGCATCGATGCGGCCGGCGCCGAGATCGAGGAACATATCTTGCTGGGCGTTGTAACCCTTGACGTCGGCAAAACCGTTGGCGGCCTTGTTGTCGTTGACCCACTTCTCGCCGGTCGAGCCGGAAAGGACGCCGATGGTCTTGCTCTTGAGATCGGCGAGCCCTTTGATCGCGCTACCGTCCTTGGTGGCGATACCCATGTCGGAATCGTAATAGGGCTGGGTGAAGGACTGCGATTTCAGACGCTCCGGCGTGATGGTGATCGAGGAGATCGCCACATCGATGCGCTTGGAGCTGGTGGCGGCAAACAGGGCCTGGAAGCCATAGTCGGCTATGTTGGTCGTCATGCCGGCGCGCTTGGCAGCCTCGTTGACGATATCGACCTCGAAGCCTTCGAAGGTACCGCTGTCGGTCTTGTATTCAAATGGCGGATTGTTCGGATAGGAGCCGACATTCAGCACGTCGGCGGCATAGGCGAAGTGGCTGCCGCCGGCCATGCCGACGACGGTCGCAAGGACCAGTAGATTACGACGGGTAAAATTCATTTGATTGTCTCCCTCTGGTTATGACCGCCGGCGCCATCTGCCCGCGGGTATTGCCGGTCCGCCGCTATGGGCGGGGCCGTCATTTCATCGCGTCGACCATGCGATCGAGTGCGACACGCATCTGTTCGGTGTCCCGGAATGTGCACATGCGCAGGAATGCGCGCGCGGATTCCCCGAAGTGATAGCCGGGCGCGAGGCCAACGCGCGCTGTTTCGAGAATGCGCTCGCAGACTGCCGTCGCATCGGCTTCGCCTTCAAGCGCGAAGAAAGCATACATGCCGCCGCGCGGCTTTTCCGGCAGGATGATGCCAGGTATCTGCGGCAGCTTTTCATAGGCGAGATCGAGGCCGGCTTTGATCCTGGCGCGGATTTCGGCGATCAGCGGCTCGCCCTCGCGGATCGCCGCGACGCCGCCCGCCTGGACCATCGCCGAGGTGCCGCTGTTTACGTATTGCGTCATGGCGCCGAGCTGATCGGCAATGGCCGAGGGGTGTGTAAGCCAGCCGATGCGCCAGCCGGTCATCGCCCAGGCCTTGGAGAAACTGTTGACGGCGATCACCCGGTCGCCATCGTCGGCCACCTGAAGGATCGACGGTGCGATCTCTCCGTGGAAATAGAGGCGGGCATAGACTTCATCGGAGATGATCCAGATGCCGGTACGGCGGCTGAAATCGAGCAGCGCCTGCATCTCCTCGCGTGTTGCCGTCCATCCGGTTGGATTGGCAGGCGTCGACAGAAAGATGGCGCGGGTGCGGGCATCGCAGCGCGCGAAGAGCTTGTCGATGTCGAGCCGCCAATCTGTGTCGAAATCGAGCGACACCGGGCGTGGCTCACCGCCGATTAGATGGATGGCATTGTGGATATTCGGCCATTGCGGCGCGACATAGACGACATTGGTGCCGACATCGACCAGCAGCTCCAGGGCCATGTAGAGCGCCTGCATGCCGCCGGGCGCGACGGTGGTGCGCTCGATCGGGATGGGGCGGCCATGCCATTGGGTCTGATAGTCGCAGAGGGCTTCGTTCAGGGCCGGAAGGCCGCGCATGTTCGGCACGTAGAAGGTCTGGCCCTCGTCCAGCGCCTTCTTGGCTGCGTCGCGGATGAAGGCTGGTGTCACCATGTCGCCTTCGCCGAACCATAGCGGAATAACACCGCCGAGCTCGCGAGCGCGCTTGGCAAGCACGGCGATATTGTCGGTTCGCAGATCACGGATCTGGGCGCGAATGCCTTCGAAGGCGTTTCGGTTGCGTGCGGTTTCGGACAAGCTGTGCGATGGCGGAGGAGACAAAGAACTTTTCCTGAAATCCTGATGTCAACGGGTCGTTCCGTCGCGAATGACGGCGCTCGGATTTGCCCTTCATCGTGGGATGGTTATCCAAAACGAGACGTATTTCAAGGAAAAAGTTTTAAGCTTAAAAAATCTGTCAGAATGTCGAAAACAGCTCGTGACAGGCTGTTTTCGACAAGGATTTCACGTCGATGGATATTTCTGAGGCATTCAAAGAATGCCTCTCTCGACCGCGCGGCGCAGCGGTTTGCGGGACTTGTCATCCGAAGCCATGATGCGGCGCTCGAGGAAGCGATCCGCGGAGAGTGTGCCGGCACCCGTCGTGACCAGAACGAACATGCCGCCGGCGATGGCTAGGTCCTTTTCGAAATGCAGGATTTCGTTGTGGTTGGCGAAATCCGTATGGAACATCAGCGCTGTCGACAGGCAGAACAGCCCGAGCGACAAGGCGCCGAGGCGAGTCAGCAAGCCGAGCGCGATCGAAAGGCCCGCGCCAAGCTGCAACGCGATTACGGCAACCACCAGCAGCTCGAAAACACCAAGCTTCGCCATGGCGATGACAGCGGCGTCGAAATTGAGCGCCAACGCCATGCCCTCATGTAGGAATATCCAGGCCATCAACAGCCGTCCGGCCAGCAGCGTCATGTCCATTGGATGTATGACATTTGCATTTTCCAAATGGTCCATCTCATCACCTCCAAATAGGCCTGCGAGGCATCGTTCGGCTTCGCAGGCACTGTTTTCTCGGGGTTAGTTGACAGTCTTGGTGTCGATCGCCTTTTGCAGGTCCTCGAGCTCTTCGCAGCCGCTTGGGCAAAGCTGCTTCAGCGTCGCCAGTTGTTCTTTTGCTTTGTCCATATTGCCGGTCTCGACATAGAGTTCGCCGAGATATTCGCGGGCGCCCTTGTGATTGGGCTGCAGTTCCAGCGCCTTAGTGTAGTAGGTCAGCGACGTCTGGAAATCGCCGGTCTTTCTGAGCGTGAAGCCCAGAAGATTGTAGACGTCCGCCTGCTGATGATCCTCGGCCAAGCCGCGGAGTTCGGCCAATGCGCCGGTATAGTCCTTCGCGTCGATCTTGGCGCGAACGGAGGTCAGGTCAGGTGCATCCGTGGTTTCCATGTTGTCGACGGCGAAAGCCGGAAGCGCGATGGCCGCGGGAAGGATGGTGGCGGCGCAAAGGCTGGCAGCGCCAAAAATTGCGTATTTGAACATGATAGATCTCCTTGAGTGTTCAGGCCTGTGTTGTCGGGGTAAAGCCGTAGGCGTTGCCGTCCTTCACGAAGGTGCCGGAGCCCGGGAAGGGGAAATGCGAGCCGCAGATCTTGATATTGTCGGCGATGACGCGATCGACCAGCTTGCGGCGCGTGACGACGGCTGCCGGCCCGTCCTGATCGTAGCTACCCTCCCATTCCGGGTGGGGAGCGAGCAGCGCCGGCACGTACATGACGTCGGCGGAGACGAGTAGCTGTTCCTTGCCCGAGGCGACAAGGAAGGTGGAATGGCCGGGCGTATGGCCGGGTGCGGCGACGAGGTGGACGCCGGGAGCCACTTCTGCGCCATCGCCGACCAATTTCCAGTTGTTCCATTTCGGAAAGACGGCGCCGATGCGTTTTCCGGCGTCCTTGCGGCCCGGGGCTAGCTTGTCGACACGGTCGGGCGCAGTCCACCAATTGAATTCGTCGGCATTGGTAACGAGTTCGGCGTGGGCGAAAACCGGTTCATTCGTGCCTTTTTCCATCAGGCCCCAGACATGATCGGGATGGAAATGCGAGATGATCACCGTATCGATGTTCTTGTAGTCGATACCGGCCGCGGCCATGTTGGCGGGCAGATGGGTCGCATTGGCCTGCCATTGGCCGACGCCGGAGCCCGCATCCATCATGACCAGCCGGTCGCCGATCTTCAGGACGACGACTGTGAGTGGGATAGGCATGAATTCTGTCGTTTGGCCGGCGGCGGCCAGTGCTTGCTTGGTATCCTCGACCGAGGCGTTCTTGATGAAGGCGGGATCATGAGGCTTGCGCCATATGCCGTCATAAATGGCGGTGACTTCGACATCCCCGACCTTGTAGCGATAGAAACCGACCTCCGGTTCAAGCGGTGTTGCGGCCTTGGCCAGCGACGGGATGAATTCCAGCTTCGCCGACAGGCCGAAAGCGGCTGCTGCCGCGGCCGAGCTCAAAACAGTGCGGCGCGTCATGTTGAACATTGTCTTGTCTCCTCTTTGAGTGGCATCGCCACGCGAAGCGGAGGACAAGGGTCAATCAATGCCTCCGCTGTCGAAGGAGATCGCCGGTCTTGGCGGATTATTCTCGGCTAATGGCATCTTTCTGATAAGGTTTTGATATGATTTATCTAATTCTGCTGGTGCGGCGGAATAGGCGGGTGCAGAGTGGGGCAGGCTGCTGCAGGGCATTGTCGCCGACGAAAAATATTTGCGAGCGGCGAGAATAAAATGCCGCCCGAAACGATCTGGAGAGTGAAGAGCAATATTCGCATCAGGGACTAGCCCGACCGAAACCGACGCTGGAGCAATGCAGGGATCATGACGACGGATATCCATTTTGCCTTCTTCGCATTCGGCGACCGGCCCCCGTCGGGTTTCGTTTCTGTATTGACCCGGATGCGTGCCGTTGCCGCCTTTGTCGGCCAATCCCTGGTGTCATTCGCGAAATTGCGCCCAGCCGTCGCCATCGATGCGGTTGGTCCGATGCTGCAATCGATGCACCGCGAGAATGTCGGGAGCCTTTCGCCGGCATCGCGCGATCTGATGTTACGGTTTCAGAATACGATCGTTCCGCATCTGGATGCCGCCTATAATTTCGCACGCTTTCTCAGCCGGGATGCCGATGCGGCGCAGGACATCGTGCAGGAAGCGTTCCTGCGTGCCTATCGCAATTTCGAGAGCTACCGGGGCGGCGAGCCTCGGGCCTGGATGTTTGCCATCGTCCGGAACTGTTACTACGTCTGGCTGAGCGAAGGCCGGCGCCAGGCGCGTTTCGAGACGCCGATGGCGGCAAACGATGTGGGGGACGAAGATCTGCCACACGGCGGTGCCCACGACGTTGCCTCTGAGGAGGACTCGCCCGAGGCCGCCTTGATCCGCAAGTCGGAGTCGCAGCGGGTCCGGCAAGTCATCAACTCTCTTGCAGACCTGTCGCGGGAAGTGCTGGTGCTTCGGGAGCTGGAAAATCTGTCTTATCGCCAGATCGCCGATATAACCGACGTGCCGATTGGAACCGTGATGTCGCGGCTTGCCAGGGCGAGGCGTGAATTCTGCGAGGCATGGCAATTGGGCGAGAAAGGCGGGGCCGCATGATGAGCGAGAAAACCCCGGAAAGCTGCCCCGAATGGGAATCGATCCTTCATTGCTACGTGGATGATGAACTCGATGCGGTTCACACGATACAATTCGAACAGCATCTTGCGACATGCCCGCAATGCACCGCCGCCTTGGAAGGGCTCAAAGACATGAAGCGGGTCGTCGGCCGGGATGGTGTCAAATGGAAAGCGCCCGATGAGGTTCGCGCACGTATTATGACGGCCATTTCTCTTGAGGAATCCCGGCGCCAGGTGCAGGCTCCGGGGACACGCCGCGAAAATGTGTGGTGGCGCGGCCTGCAGTTGTTTGGACAATGGAGCTTCATACCGTCGCTGGCTGCCCTAGCCGCCACCCTCATGCTTGTGCTTGGCAATCCGCAGGTGAATGCGCCTATCCAAAATGAATTGCTCGCCAGTCATGTGCGTTCGATGCTCGCCAACCATTTGGTCGACGTGCAGACATCCGACCAGCATACGGTCAAGCCGTGGTTCAACGGCAAGATCGATTTCTCGCCGCCGGTGGTCGATCTTGCCGCGGACGGTTTTCCGCTGATCGGCGGCCGGGTGGATTATATCAATGGCCGGGTCGTAGCGGCGCTCGTCTACCGCCGCCACGGCCATGTCATCAATCTCTTCGTCTGGCCGGGCGCAAAGGTCGCGCAGAGCGCGACGATGCATGATGGCTATAACCTCACCGAATGGTCCGGCGGCGGGCTGGTCTTCTGGGCGGTTTCGGATGTCAGCGCGCCCGACCTTGCTGCTTTCCGCGATAATTTTTCACGAGCAGCCGGTCTCTAGAGCCCTTGGCACTTCTATGATTTGGCCGCGCCCTGTTGACGTGCCTGGGCAACCCCATCAGCAATGCCAGCGCCCAGAAACATGGTGTCGCTGGCGAGTAGGAAGAAGCTAATGCCGGCGGAAAGCCAGGCGCCGATATCGTCTGGAGACGGTCGGAAGATGCCGACCGTGCGGTCGGCGGCGAGCGCGGTTTTCGTGATGGTTTCGATCGCGGCGTTGAGCTTGTCTTTCCCTGCAGGACCCATGGCATCGATCGAGACGGAGAGGTCGCCGGGGCCGATGAAGATGACGTCGACGCCATCGACGGCGGCGATCTCCGCAATATTGGCGAGCCCTTCCGCCGTCTCCACCTGAACGGCAAGCACGAGTTCGGCATTGGCCTTGGCGAGATAATCCGGAATGCGATAGCCGTAAGCGGCCGCCCGACCGGGACCAACGCCGCGTTCGCCGATCGGCGGATACCGGGTCGCCAGCACGGCAGCTTTTGCCTGCGCCGCCGTTGACACGCGCGGCACGAGAACGCCCGCCGCGCCTGCATCCAGCGCCGAGGCGATAGACTCCGGCGTATGGCCGGGCACGCGGACCATGGCGGGAACACGATGGACATCGGCGGCGCGGATCAGGTCCTCGATGCGCTCGCGGCCGATCTGCGAATGTTCCCAATCGATGCAGAGGAAATCGACGCCGGCCGCTGCCGTAACCTCGATGGCGACGGGATGCGGAATGGCGGCGAAGGTGCCGATGAGCAGGTTTTTCTCGATGCAGTTCTTGCGGAAATTGCCCATGGTTTTTCTGCCTCTCCAACGATCTCTGCGAAGAGGGATAGCCTCAAATCAAATCTCTGCGAAGCGACTATTTGTACCGCGCCATGACCTCTGTAAGCACTTTCTCGAACCGGGCGATTTCCTCGACCTTATTGTAATGCACGAGAGATACGCGGATGGCACCGGTTTCCATGGAGAGGCCGAGGCGTTTCATCAGGCGCGGGGCAAACATATGGCCGTCGCGCAGCCCGATACCCGCTTCGCCCATGTCCGCAGCGAATTCCTGCGGCGTGATCCCCGGCATGTTGAAGCAGATGGTCGGCACGCGCTGTTCGAGGCGGGCGTCGTCGGAAATACCATAGATGACGGCGCCGTGACGCTTCAGAACGGCGATCATCTCGCGCGAAAGCATCAGCTCGTATTCGCGGATGGCACCCATGGCAGCGGCGAGCGCCTCGCGGCGGGTGTGTTGGCCCGCCGGCAGGAAGCGGAGGCCGAGGGCTTCGAGATATTTGACGGCGGCATTCATGCCGGCGACGTTTTCATAGGTGAAGGTGCCGACCTCGATTTTGTAGGGCGGCACGTCCGGTATGAAATCTTCCTTGAAGGTCGGCAGCTTGACCAGCGCGTCGTAGCGGCCCCAGAGGAAGCCCATGTGCGGCGAGAAATTCTTGTAGCCCGAGCAGACGAGATAGTCGCAATTCCAGGCTTGCACGTCCATCAGGCCATGCGGGCCATAGTGGACGCAATCGAGGAAGACTTCGGCGCCGGCCGCATGCGTCAGCTTGCCCACTGTGGCGACATCGACGATCGTGCCGATGGAGTGGGCAGTCACGGTGCAGGCGACGAGGCGGGTCTTGTCGTTCAGCAGCGGCTTCAGGTCTTCGGTGTGCAGCGTGCCGTCTTCGCGCATGCGCCACCAGACGATTTTGGCGCCATCGGCCTCCAGCGCCAGCCAGGTGGCGATGTTGGCGTCATGGTCCATATCGGTAATGACGATCTCGTTGCGCTCGCCGAGCAGCTTGGCGATGCCGAGGCTTACCAGGCGGATGAATGACGTGGCATTTTGGCCGAAGGAGATTTCTTCGGGACGATAGGCGTTGATCAACATGGCAACGCTCTCGCGCGCCTCATCCAGATTGCGGTCAACGCCCTGGCTGTGCTGGTATTTCGCCATGCGCTGGACATTGTAGTCGATCAGATGATTGGCCACCGCATCGACCACCGTCTGCGGCACTTGCGAGCCACCGGCATTGTCGAGAAACACGAAATCGCCGGCCTTCTGAATAGCCGGAAACATGGCGCGGATTTCATCGACCGGAAAGCTGTTATGGCCGGAAAATTTCGATGGCGAAGGGGAAGCGCTCATGAGGATCTCGCTCACAGAAAGGGATTGAAAATGTCGTTATGATCATTTGATCACAAAATATTTGAGGGTTCAACTAAATTCCTCGCCCTATATCGGACGGTTCACCGCCGCAGCACTGAGGCCGGTCTCTTGGCGTGGGGTTCATCTTCCGTCGCAGGGCAATAATCGCGCAGGATCTCATGGGTGCGACGGATATCAGAGACGACGCCATCCCGGGCGCGGGCGAAATCGCCGGCCTTTAGCGCTTCGATGATCGGGAAATGCGGACCTGCGGGATCGATCTCGCCGCTGCGCATCAGCGGCTCGACGGAGGTCGACAACATTCGCATGTAGGGGCCGAAACGCAGCCACAGGGTTTCGATCAGTAGCAGCAGCACCTCCGAACCGGAGGCGCGGTAGATGGTGAAATGGAACTGCTGGTTCCTCGCCATGAGTTCGTAGACATTGCTGCTGCGGCCGATGGCGTGCTGTTCGGCGGCGATGCGCTCCAATGTCTCAATGTCGGTGGTCGTCAACCTGGGAATGCCAAGCTCGGCGGCCAGTCCTTCGACGGCGATGCGGGCGCGGCAGAGATCATCGAGGCGGGCAAGCGTCACGATTGGTATACGGGCAGAGCCATTCGGCGCGACCTCCAGCGCATTTTCCGCCGCAAGCCTCCGCAAGGCTTCGCGCACGGGCATGTTGCTGGTGCCGAATGTTTCGGCCAGCGAGGCGATGGTCAGCGTCTGGCCGGGATCGAAATTGCCGGCCATCAGCGCGTTGCGCAACTGTTGATAAACGCCCTCCTGGATGGTCGTTCTCGAAGACACCGGTTCCAAGGCTATGCGCACACTCGTTTCCTTCTTGCTCGGGCGACTCCAGTCGTAGCAGTCATGGTAGAACGAAGGCGGGCCGGATGGAAAGAGTTTCGACGCGACGACCGGACCGTCAGACTTCTTCCGTCTCCCAAGCAGCCTGATCCGCGCCCGGCTCTGTCTCGCCCTTGGCGATCTTCGCCTGCCGGAGGCCAAGTCCGACGCCGATGAGAGCGAGCGCGCCGCCA
Source organism: Rhizobium sp. NXC24 (assembly GCF_002944315.1). Classification (NCBI taxonomy): domain Bacteria; kingdom Pseudomonadati; phylum Pseudomonadota; class Alphaproteobacteria; order Hyphomicrobiales; family Rhizobiaceae; genus Rhizobium; species Rhizobium sp. NXC24. The sequence goes on along the minus strand of NZ_CP024311.1, from coordinate 3,080,341 downwards.
ATAGCATGATAGGCGTATAGCTGCTCGTGCAGGATCGCCCAGGCGAGGACCGCCACGATGATCGGCAGGAGATTGATGAGCAGTGAGGTGCGGGCGGCTCCAAGTTTCTGGATGCCGATCATCCAGCAGAGCGGTGCGACCAGCGATGTCGGAATGGCCGCATAGAGGACCAGCGGCAGATTGGCCGAGTTGATCGGCGAGATGTCGCCCATCAGGAAAACCGGAATCAACAGAATGGTCGAAAAGCCGATCTGCCAGAATAATTGCTGCCACATGGAAATTGGCATCGCCCAGCGTTTCAACATCACGCCATAGAGCGAATTTGACAGTACAGCAACGATCATGAGGCCGTCGCCGATATGGAAGCCGCCACTCAGTAGGGTCGCCGGATGCCCCTGGGATGTCAGATAAATCAAGCCGATCAGTGAGATGGCTCCGCCTGCGAGGTTGGCAGCCGTCAGCTTTTCGCCGGCGAGTGCACTGGCAAGCAGCGTCGACAGCAGCGGCATCAGTGCCAGCATGACGCCCATGTTGACCGCCGAGGTGGTCTTGGCGGCCTCATAGGCAAGGCTCTGATAGATGACCATCCCGAGTGCGCCAAGGGTGGCGAGCTTCAGCCAATATTGCTTGAGGACGGTACGGTTCTGCCACGCGGCCCGGCCAACGAAGGGCAGGAGAACGAGAAAGGCCAACAGCCAGCGATAGAAGGAGATCGAGCCGGGCGAGATGACGCCGGATGCTGCCTTGGTGACGATGGTATTGCCGGACCAGATGAGGACGGTGCAAAGCGGCGCGAGCGCGGCGCTCGTCATGATGGAGGTCGTGCTATTGGCCGGAGGGGTCGTGCTGCTGCTCATGGCGGTCCTCCTGTCGGATGGTCGGCCTGGCCGGATCGGTCGAGATTATGGTGAAGCCACTTTTATGCTCTGTCTGATTACTGGTATATAGCGAGTTTCAGACATCGGTAGCGGATTACGGACATGAGTGCGCGCGAACCACGTATCCAGGGAGACCCGCCGCAGCCGGTCTCCTTCCGGACGGAGAATTACAAGGGCGGCACGATCTTTCCCGCCAAACGCCAGACCTGGGGCGAGCTGAATTATGCGCTCGCCGGCGTCGTCGATTTCGATATTCAGGGCGTGCGCTATCTGTCGCCGCCGCATTATGCCATCTGGATTCCGCCTGATGTGCTGCATGAGGCATGGAACCAGTACGATGTTCGCTATGTCACCGTTTATGTCGAGCGCTCGCTCTGCGCCAATCTTCCGGCGGCACCGGCAACGCTTGGCCTCAGCCCGCTTCTGAAGGCAATCCTTGCCGACTTCGCCACTCGTGACATCACCGTGCCGAAGAGCGAGGAGGACCTGCGGCTGGCCGAGGTGCTGGTCGATCAGATACGCCTGGCGCCGCGCAGCGAGAGCTATTTGCCGCTATCAGACGACGCGTTGCTCGGACCGGTTCTGAGCGCACTGCAGGCCGATCCTGGCGACCGCCATTCCCTGGCGGAATGGGCGCATCGGATGAAAACGACCGAGCGGACGCTTTCCCGTCGCTGCCACGATCAACTCGGCATTTCCTTCAACGAGTGGCGCCAGCGGCTGAAGCTGGTTGCGGCGCTGGCGATGATCGAAGCCGGCCAGCCGGTACAGCGGATTGCGGCGCAACTGGGTTACGGCAACGCCTCCGCTTTCATCGCGATGTTCCGCCGGCTGACGGGGACGAGCCCGACGCAGATGCGCTGACACCGTCACCGATCGATGACCAGCACATCAAGATTACGCAGTTGCTCGGGATCGGCCATCGCCTCGATGCTGACAATACGGCCGCCATCGTCAACGGCAAAACGAAGCGCGATGCGCAATTTTCCGCCGAGGACGACGACGGCGCCAACGGCGCCATCGATGACGGCGGGCAGGGCCCCTTGGGCTCGGCCGCGGAAGGTTTCGGCCACCGCCGTCCGACCACGGATTTCCGCCAGCGAGCCCATTTTCGTTGCCACGGCATCGGCGCGGAAGATGACGTCGGGATCGAGAGCGGCAAGAAGTGCATTCAGGTCGCCGCTGCGCGAGGCCGTCAGGAAGGCGTCGACCACATGGCGCTGGCGGCTGAGATCTGCTTCCGCAGCGACCGGCGCTCCCTGCACCCGACGGCGGGCGCGACTGGCGAGCTGGCGTGTTGCGATCGTCGTGCGACCAACGATCGGGGCGATGTCGTCGAAGGGCATGTCGAACATGTCGTGCAGCACAAAGGCCAGCCGCTCGGCTGGGGTCAGCTTTTCCAGTACCACCAGCAGTGCCAGGCCGACAGAATCGGCGAGCAGCGCGTCCTGCTCCGGGTCGCTCCCTGTACCGGCTTCATGGCTGACGACCGGTTCGGGGACGCGGATGGTCAGCGGCTCTTCACGCCGGGATTTACGGGAGCGCAGCCAGTCGAGACAGATGCGGGCGGTCACCGTCGTCAGCCAGCCGCTGAGATTTTCGACGTCAGAAATATCTGCACGGCTGAGTCGCAGCCAAGCCTCCTGCACCGCGTCCTCCGCCTCTGCCCGCGAGCCGAGCATGCGGTAGGCGACCGCACGCAAATGCGGCCGGTTGGCCTCGAATTTTTCTGCCTGCCACTTTTTTTCGTCCATCGGTCACATTCCTTGTGTGTGCTCCGTCATGCCCATGACGAACGAAACCCAGCCGACGTGACAAAGGATCGACATGGAGCCGTGTCGTCAAGATCAGGCCCATGTTGGGTTCACCTGAAAACACCTCAAGGAGAGAATGATGCAAGCCCGCATGAAGAACCCCGCCGTCATCCTGCCTGAAACCCTGCAAGCTCTCTTGGCGGTCAGCGCCTCGATCAAGGATCGCGGCGTGTCTGAGAACACCATGGATCTCGTGCATCTGCGTGTCAGCCAGATCAATGGTTGCAGCGTCTGCACCGACATGGGTTTCCGTAAGCTGCAGAAGGAAGGCGAAAAGATCGAGCGCATCGTCGGCGTTTCTGCTTGGCGCGAAATGCCCTATTTCACCGATGCCGAACGTGCCGCCCTTGCGCTTGGCGAAGCGATGACCCGGCTTGCCGACCGGCCGGACGCGGTGAGCGATGAAGTCTGGAATGAAGCAGCCAAATATTATGACGAAAAAGCGCTATCCGCTTTGATCATCTCGGTTGCCGTGGACAATGTTTGGAACCGGCTGAACGCGACGGTCCGGCATCCGGCAGGAGCCTCCTGGAGCTGATAGCACCAGCATCACCTTCTCCCCGCCGGGGAGAAGGTCGTTAAACCGCTCCAACCTTCGACGTCACCAGCAGTTTTGCCAGCCAGTCGACGAACACGCGCACCTTGTTGCTGAGATGCCGGTTCGGAGGATAGACGATGTGCAACGGCACAGGGGCGTGGGTCCAGCCGGGGAGGATGGGGATGAGATCGCCCTTGGCGAGCGCGTCACGAACCATGAAGGCCGGCGCCTGGGCGATGCCGAGACCGGTCAGTGCGGCGTTGATGTAGCTGCGGCTATCATTGACCGAGAGGATGTAGCGCGGGCTGATCTCCAGCGATTCATTGCCGCGTTGGAATTCGAACGGAACCGTTCGACCGGTCTGTGCACGGAAATAGCTGACGGCATAGTGGTTGCTTTCCAGCTCTTCCGGCCGTTCGGGCATGCCGAATTTTGCGATGTAGCGAGGAGCAGCACAGGTGATGAGATGTATCTCTCCGACGCGCCGGGCAATCAGCGACTGATCGCTCGGCATGCCTGCACGCAGGGCACAGTCCACATTCTCCGCCAGATAATCCACCAGCCGGTCGCCGACGCCGAGGTCGATGCGGATGTCCGGATAGCGCTGATGAAAATCGCAAAGCGCCGGCATGACGATGTTGTCAGCGAAAGCCCCCGCCATTTCGACGCGCAGGCGGCCGCTCGGCAGGCTTTGCGAATTGCTGATGCTGCCATCCAGCTCCTCGATTTCGGAGAGGATCTGAATGGCGCGCTCGTAATAGAGTGCTCCGTCTGTCGTCACCATCACGCGGCGAGTCGTGCGGTTCAGCAACTTGGTGTGCAAATGCGCCTCGAGCGACTGGATGAGCGTCGTTACCGTCGCCTTCGGCATAGAGAGGGTCGTGGCGGCGCGGGTGAAATTGCCCGTCTCCACCACGCGTGCGAAAGCCCGCATCGCTGATAGCTGGTCCATCTTAAGGCGCCCTTCGACCAAAAACGAAAAAGGTCGATTGTTTGTTCTGGTGAATAGTCTGATCGAATATAGGCCACTTATTCTCAGAACGGAATAACAATATGTTGTGGATGTGATTGTTGCAACGCGGCATGGGGCGCTTGGGCCGCGTAACTCAGAACGTGATCCTGGAACGTGTGACACGGTTTTCGGAAAAATCATGTTCAATCGAACAGATGAGGATATGGGTCCATGAGCGCGCCGTGGAAAGATGTGATGCTGGAAAACGTGCCCACCGGGCCGGTCGCAGCGCGGATCTACAACGGCGAAGGTATGAAGAAGGCGGCACCCATCGTGCTTTACCTGCATGGTGGCGCCTTTATCGATACCGAGCATGCGATTGACCGACCGGTGGCTGCAAGTCTTGCTGAAGCCGGTGCGATCGTGGTTGCTGCCGATTACACCAGCGGCAATCAAAATGCCTTTCCGCAGGTGCTGGAGTGCGCCTACGGGATTCTCGCCTATCTCGGCAATAAGCGGAACATGCTTGCGCTGGGCGGGGCGAAAAAATCGCTGCTCTTTGTCGCCGGTGAAGAATCGGGTGGCAATGTTGCAGCGGGAGTGGCTTTAAAGGCGCGCGACCAGATGCCCGGTTCGCTGGACGGACAGGTGTTGATATCGCCGCTGCTTGATCCCTTCATGGGATCGAAATCTTTCCTCCAGGCGGAGGAAAGCGGCATGCGCGAGCGTTGGACTGAGGGTTGGAACCGTTACCTGGGTTTTCTGGGCGGCGTCTGTCACCCCTATGCGGCGCCTCGATACTGTTCGCGGCTTTCGGGCCTCGCGCCGGCATTGGTGCTCACGGCCGAGGACGACCCGCTCCGCGACGAGGGCATGGAATACGGCAGCCGCCTGAAAGGGGCCGGCGTCCGTGTTCGCCAGCAAGTCCTTCCCGCCGGGACGGGCTGGCCCACCATCTATGGCGGGCAGTCTAAGGATAAGCCGTCATGGCAGCAGGATGTTTGCTGTAGTTTCAGGCAGTTTGTCGAGGATGTGCAGACTTGATCGGCTAAGTCTGATGATGTCGAGCCGATAGGCATTTTCGATCCCGTGCCCCAAGCCGGGATCAACAGGAGAGACTAACATGAAGTCCAACGGTAAGCGCTGGGCCCTATGGGGCGCTGGCATGGGTATTGCTGCGGCCGTTGCAGGCGCGGCGTTCTATCTGGATTTGCCCCGCGGCGCTCAGGCGACCGAGACGGCCGCCCCGGCTGCAAAGCCTGCGATCCCCGTCACCGTCGCCGCCGTCGAGGCACGCGACATCACGACCTGGCAGGAGTTTTCCGGCCGGCTCGAAGCTATCGACCGTGTGGAAGTCCGTCCGCGTGTGGCCGGCGCCATCGAGTCGGTGCACTTCCGCGAAGGCGCGCTGGTCAAGCAGGGCGACCTGCTGGTGACGATCGACCAGGCACCCTATGAGGCGGCCGTCGCCCAGGCGCAGGCGGAAGTTGGCGCAGCCAAGGCCAAGCTGGATCTCGCCAAGGTCGAAGTCGACCGTGGCCAGAAGCTCTCCGATAACAAGACGATTTCGCAGAGCGACATGGACACGCGCGCCAGCAACTACGCCGAGGCCGATGCCAATCTGAAGGCGGCGCAAGCCGCGCTGCAGACTGCGCAGTTGAACCTCGACTATACCGAGGTTCGCGCCCCGATCGCCGGTCGCGTCGGTAAGATCGAAGTGACCGTCGGCAACCTCGTTGCTGCCGGCTCCGCTTCGCCGGCGCTGACGACGCTCGTCTCTGTCGATCCGATCTACGCCAGCTTCAATGCGAGCGAACAGACTGTTACCCAGGCGCTTGCTCAACTCCCGACGACGAATGGCGCGGTTCCGCCGGTCGAACAGATCCCCGTGCAGATCGGCACCGCCAATGACAGCGGCACGCCGATCAACGGCAAGCTGCAACTGATCGACAATGAAGTCGATGCGGCAAGCGGCACTGTCACCGTACGCGCTGTCTTCGACAATCCCGGCGGGCGTCTCATCCCGGGTCAGTTCGTGCGCGTGCGCATGGGCCAGCCGAAGGCCGAGAGCAAGCTGGTCGTCAGCGAGCGGGCGATCGGCACCGATCAGGACAAGAAGTTCGTCTTCGTGGTCGATGGCGACAACAAGGTGGTCTATCGCCAGATCAGCCTCGGCGACACGGCCGATGGCCAGCGCATCGTCGAATCTGGGCTGAATGCCGGTGATCGGGTCATCGTCAACGGCCTGCAACGGGTTCGCCCGGGCGCCGTGGTCGATCCGAAGCCGGAAGAAAAAGTCGCCGCCGCTCAGTAATCGATTTCGCCGGGAGGCCGAGTCTCCCGGCGATCATGCAATGCCCTGATTTTGAAATGCTCGCGGCATATCGCCGACGGGCCTGGACTTCGTGTCCTTGCGTTTACCCCTGGAGAGGGTTCTGCCATGAACATCTCAAGATTTTTCGTCGACCGTCCGGTGTTTGCCGGAGTTCTGTCGGTCCTTATTCTGGTCGCCGGCCTGATCGGCATGAAGCTGCTGCCGATTTCGGAATATCCGGAAGTCGTGCCGCCGTCGATCGTCGTCACCGCGCAATATCCGGGCGCCAACCCGAAGGTCATTGCCGAAACCGTGGCAACGCCATTGGAAGAGCAGATCAACGGCGTCGACGGCATGCTCTATATGAACAGCCAGGCGACATCGGACGGTCTTCTGACGCTGACCGTCACCTTCAAGCTCGGCACCGATCCGGACAAGGCGCAGCAACTGGTGCAAAACCGCGTCTCGCAGGCCGAGCCACGATTGCCGCAGGACGTTCGCGACCTCGGCATCACTACTGTCAAAAGTTCGCCGGATTTGATGATGGTGGTCAACCTCATCTCACCGGACAATCGCTATGACATCACTTATCTGCGTAACTACGCCACGCTGAACATCAAGGACCGGCTTGCCCGTATCGAAGGCGTCGGTCAGGTTCAGGTGTTCGGTTCGGGCGACTATTCGATGCGCGTCTGGGTCGATCCGCAAAAGGCCGCCGAACGTGGTCTGGCTGCGAGCGACATCGCCACCGCCATCCGCCAGCAGAACGTCCAGGCCGCAGCCGGCATCATCGGTGCTTCGCCCAGCGTTCCCGGTCTCGACGTCCAGCTCTCCGTCAACGCCCAGGGCCGCCTGACGACGCCGGAAGAATTCGGCAACATCATCGTCAAGAGCGGCACCAACGGTGAAATTACGCGTCTGCGCGACGTCGCTCGCGTCGAGCTCGGTGCATCGGATTATTCGCTGCGCTCGCTGCTCGACGGCAAGCCCGCAGTTGCCGTGCCGGTCTTCCAGGCTCCGGGTTCGAACGCCATCACCATCTCGGACGAGGTCATCAAGACCATGAACGAGCTGCAGACGGCGATGCCCGATGGCGTCAAGTATGAGATCGTCTACGATACCACACAGTTCGTACGCGCTTCGATCGACAAGGTCGTTCATACGCTGCTCGAAGCCATCGCGCTCGTCGTGGTCGTCGTCATCCTGTTCCTGCAGACCTGGCGCGCGTCGATCATTCCGTTGATCGCCGTTCCTGTCTCGATCATCGGCACTTTCGCGGTGATGTATGTCTTCGGCTTTTCGATCAACGCGCTCAGCCTCTTCGGGTTGGTGCTGGCGATCGGTATTGTCGTGGACGACGCCATCGTGGTCGTCGAAAACGTCGAGCGAAATATCGAAAACGGCCTCAGTCCACGCGATGCGACCTATCGTGCCATGAAGGAAGTCTCCGGCCCGATCATTGCGATTGCCTTGGTGCTGGTCGCCGTCTTCGTGCCGCTCGCCTTCATCTCCGGTCTGTCGGGCCAGTTCTATCGCCAGTTCGCGCTGACGATCGCCATCTCGACCGTGATTTCCGCCTTCAACTCGCTGACGCTGTCTCCGGCGTTGGCGGCCATGCTGTTGAAGGATCATCATGCGCCGAAGGATCTGCTGACGCGCGTGATGGATGTGTTGTTCGGCTGGTTCTTCCGCGGCTTCAATAAGGTGTTCCACCGCGGATCGAATGCCTACGGCAAGGGCGTCGGCGGCATCCTGTCGCTGAAGAGCCTGGTGATGGTGGTCTATATCGCGCTGATCGGCGCGACCTACTATCTGTTCCAGGCCGTTCCCGGCGGCTTCGTGCCACAGCAGGACAAGCAGTACCTCATCGGCTTTGCGCAGTTGCCTGACGGTGCCACCCTCGACCGCACGGATGACGTCATTCACCGGATGAGCGACATCGCCATGCAGCAGCCGGGCGTCGAACATGCGATCGCCTTCCCGGGCCTGTCGATCAACGGCTTCACCAACTCGTCCAACGCCGGCATCGTCTTCGTGACCTTGAAAGCGTTTGAGGAGCGCACGACGCCGAACCTGTCAGGCGGCGCCATCGCCATGCAGTTGAACCAGAAGTTCGGCGCGATCCAGGATGCCTTCATCGCCATGTTCCCGCCGCCGCCCGTCCAGGGCCTCGGCACGACCGGCGGTTTCAAGATGCAGATCGAGGATCGAGCGGGTCTCGGCTACCAGGCGCTCGATGAGGCCAACAAGGCGTTCCTCGCCAAGGCCTATCAGGCGCCGGAACTTACCGGGCTGTTCTCCAGCTACCAGATCAACGTGCCGCAGCTCTTTGCCGATCTCGATCGCGCCAAGGCTGAGCAACTGGGTGTCTCGGTGACCGATGTCTTCGACACGCTGCAGATCTATCTGGGTTCGCTCTATGTCAACGACTTCAATGCTTTCGGCCGTACTTATAGCGTGCGCGTCCAGGCGGACGCCAAGTTCCGCGCTCACGCAAGCGATATCGGCCAGTTGAAGGTTCGTTCGGCATCGGGCCAGATGATCCCGCTGTCGGCGCTGTTGAAGGTCGAGGCCAGCACCGGTCCGGAGCGGACGACGCGTTACAACGGCTTCCTTGCCGCCGATATCAACGGCGGTCCGGCGCCGGGCTTCTCGTCAGGCCAGGCCCAGGCTGCCGTGGAGCGCATCGCCAACGAAACGCTGCCCAAGGGCATTGGCTTCGAATGGACGGACCTGACCTACCAGCAGATCCTGGCCGGCAGCTCGGGCGTCATCATCTTCCCGCTGGCTCTGTTGCTCGTTTATCTCGTGCTGGCAGCCCAGTATGAAAGCGTCAGCCTGCCGCTCGCGATCGTCATGATCGTGCCGATGGGTGTGCTCGCCGCGTTGACGGGTGTCTGGCTGATCGGGGGCGACAATAACATCTTCACGCAGATCGGCTTGATGGTGTTGGTGGGCTTGTCGGCGAAGAACGCGATCCTGATCGTGGAATTCGCCCGCGAGCTGGAATTCGAGGGCCGCACCCCGGTTCAGGCCGCTGTCGAAGCCAGCCGTCTGCGTCTGCGCCCGATCCTGATGACCTCCATGGCCTTCATCATGGGTGTCGTGCCGTTGGTCACCTCGACGGGCGCCGGCGCCGAGATGCGCGCTGCTATGGGGGTTGCGGTGTTCTCAGGCATGATCGGCGTCACGTTCTTCGGCATCTTCATGACGCCGGTGTTTTACGTGCTGATCCGCAGGCTGACGGGCAACCGTCCGCTGAAGCAGCATCACCATAACGACAACAACCATTCGGCAGAGGTTCTCCCGATCGCCGCCGAATAGGAATATCGTGTCGGACAGTACCCCCAGTGCCCGATATGTCGTGGGCGAGACCGCAAGGTCTCGCCCCTTTTTTTATTTCACGTCGGTTCGATATTTTCCATTTCGGCCAATTTGTTTTTCGAAGATTTAGTTCCGGCCTGCCAATTTCGTTTGCATGCGGATGCCATGGGTCTATCAAACAGTCAGGCAAAGTGAAGGACGCCTTGCATGACCGATCGGAAGATAGCTTTTCTCGGGACCGGATTGATGGGAGCCCCGATGGCGCGACGGCTGCTCGCTGCCGGTTTTGCCGTCACCGTCTGGAACCGTGACCGAAGCAAGGCGGACGCATTGGCGGCCGATGGTGCGACAGTCGCCGCGACGGCGGTGGAGGCGGCCAAGGGCGCCACTGTCTTGTTCACCATGCTGACCAATGCCGGCGCGGTCAGTGAGGTCCTGTTCGGAAGCGGTGTCGCTGAAGCATTGGAGCCCGGTGCCGTCGTGGTCGACAATAGCTCCATCCCGCCGCCGCTCGCCCGCGAGAATGCCGAAAAGTTGGCTGAGCGTGGCGTTCATCATATCGACGCCCCGGTCTCCGGCGGCGTGGTCGGCGCGGCCGCCGGGACGCTGGCGATCATGGCGGGCGGTGACGCCGACGTCATCGATAGCGTCCGCGATGTGCTGGCCCCGCTCGGCCGCGTCACCCGTGTGGGACCCAGCGGCGCCGGCCAGCTTGCCAAGCTCGGGAACCAGCAGATCGTTGCGGTCACCATCGGCGCGATTGCGGAAGCCATGCTGCTGGTCGAAGCCGGCGGCGGTTCGCCCGAGGCGTTTCGCACCGCCATTCGCGGCGGCTTTGCCGAAAGCCGGATTCTGGAGCTGCACGGCCAGCGCATGATCGAGCGTAATTTCATACCCGGCGGCACGTCGCGCAACCAACTGAAAGACCTCGATGCCGTTCTCGCCGCCGCTCAAAGCCTGTCGCTGCATCTGCCGTTGACCGAAGCCGTCAGGGCGGAGTTTGCCGAATTCGTGGAGCAGGGCGGCGGTGAAAGCGATCACAGCGGCTTGCTGCAGTATCTCGAAGACAAGAATGCTCGAGGAAAGACTTGAGGAAGACATGACCGACAAGGGTATCTCCAAACGCCGCCTGCGTTCGCAGGACTGGTTCGACAATCCGGATCATATCGACATGACCGCGCTCTATCTCGAGCGCTTCATGAATTATGGCATCACGCCCGAGGAGCTACGCTCCGGCAAGCCGATCATCGGCATCGCCCAGAGCGGTAGCGACTTGACGCCTTGCAACCGTCATCACCTCGATCTCGCCAAGCGTGTCCGCGACGGCATTCGCGATGCCGGCGGCATTCCGATCGAATTCCCGACCCATCCGATCTTCGAGAATTGCAAGCGCCCGACCGCGGCGCTTGACCGCAATCTTGCCTATCTCGGCCTTGTCGAGGTGCTTTATGGCTATCCGCTCGATGGCGTTGTGCTGACGACCGGTTGCGACAAGACCACGCCATCGGCGCTGATGGCGGCTTCGACCGTCAATATTCCGGCTATCGTCCTGTCCGGCGGCCCCATGCTCGACGGCTGGCATGAGGGCGAGCTTGCGGGCTCCGGCACGGTGATCTGGCGGTCGCGCCGCAAGCTGGCGGCGGGCGAGATCGACGAAGAGGAATTCATGGAGGCGTCGCTCGCCTCGGCGCCCTCGATCGGCCATTGCAATACCATGGGAACTGCTTCGACCATGAATGCCATGGCGGAAGCGCTTGGGATGTCGCTGACCGGCTGTGCCGCCATTCCCGGCGCCTACCGCGAGCGCGGCCAGATGGCTTACCGCACCGGAAGGCGTGCGGTCGAGCTGGTTCTCGCCGACATCAAGCCTTCGGACGTGCTGACGCGTCAGGCCTTCCTCAATGCCATCCGCGTGAATTCTGCCATCGGCGGTTCGACCAATGCGCAACCGCATCTTGCGGCCATGGCGAAGCATGCGGGCGTCGAGCTTCATCCCGAGGACTGGCAGGTGCACGGCTTCGACATTCCGCTGCTGGCCAATGTGCAGCCCGCAGGCGCCTACCTGGGCGAGCGTTTTCATCGCGCCGGCGGCGTGCCGGCGATCATGTGGGAGCTGCTGCAGGCGGGCAAGCTCGATGGCGACTGTCCGACCGTCACCGGTAAGACCATGGCGGAGAACCTGAAGGGGAGGGAAGCGACGGACCGCGAGGTTATCCGTCCTTTCGCTGAGCCACTGAAGGAGCGGGCGGGATTCCTGGTGCTGAAGGGCAATCTCTTCGATTTTGCTATCATGAAGATGAGCGTCGTTTCGGAGGATTTCCGCAGCCGCTATCTGCAGGAGCCGGGCAGGAAGGGCGTATTCGAAGGCAGGGCGGTAGTGTTCGACGGATCAGAGGACTATCACAAGCGCATCAACGATGCGGATCTCGGTATCGATGAGAATACGATCCTCGTCATTCGCGGGGCAGGGCCGATCGGTTGGCCGGGCTCTGCCGAGGTGGTCAACATGCAGCCGCCGGATGCGTTGCTGAAGCGGGGCATCCGCAGCCTGCCGACGATCGGTGACGGCCGCCAATCTGGGACCGCCGACAGCCCGTCGATCCTCAACGCCTCACCGGAAAGTGCCGCTGGCGGTGGCCTGGCATGGCTCAGGACTGGCGACACCATTCGCATTGATTTCAATCAGGGCCGCTGTGACATGCTTGTCGACGAGGCGGAAATCGAGCGGCGCAAGGGTGACGGCATTCCGGCGGTTCCGCCGGACGCGACGCCGTGGCAGCGCATCTATCGCCGTTCGGTCACGCAACTTTCCGATGGCGCGGTGCTCGATGGCGCTGCCGATTTCCGTGACCTCGCGGCCAATCCGCCGCGCCACAATCATTAACCACAAATGGATTGCGACGGGAGTTGCGGGCAAAAGCCCGCAACTATTGAGGGCCTATTAAATATCGCTAAAGGCACTGGTGCAAAGATGCCGCCGAAATCTTGCAAACTTTCCATATATCAGGAGGGGTTCGAACTCGGTGGAAGAGACGGTGTCAGGGCGATCCGAACAGGAGTTCCAAGACCTCTTGAGGAGGTTGGAATTGGCACTGGAGACGTCTCAAATCGGCGTCTGGGAGCATAGCCTGAACCAGGAGGAAATCCTCTGGGATCTGCAGATGCACAAGCTCTACCAGACCGGCGCCACCGATCGCAAAGTGTCCTCGGCGGTCTGGCTGAACGCTCTTCATCCCGACGATGTCGAGCGGGCAATCGCCGAGTTCGAGGCAGCCACTGCGGAAAAGGGTTTCTACAACTCGCAATTTCGCATCATCCTGCCCGAAGGAGAGATACGTTATCTGCGCTCGCGCGCCCATTTCTATGAGGGGCCTGACGGCGAGCCGTCCTTCATCGGCGCGGAGTGGGATGTCACGGCCGATGTCCTGCTTAACCGCGAGCTTACCAATCAGAAGGCGGTCGCGGAAGCCCGCGCAATCGCGCTGGAGCAGAGCCGCGCCCGCATCGAACATGCCGCCGACCACGACTATCTTACCGGCCTCCCCAACCGTCGCTACTTCGATCGCCGCTTGGCGGAGCTGCGCGCCGATCCGGCGGTCAAGACGCTGGCCGTCCTCCACATCGATCTCGACTGCTTCAAGCAGATCAATGACAAATGGGGGCACGCAGCCGGTGACGTGACGCTGCAGAATGCGGCGGTACGGATTTCCGGGTCGATTACGGCTAAAGACATGGTCGCCCGCATTGGCGGCGATGAATTCGTCGTGGTGCTGGTCGACATCGATGGTGCCGACGACCTCAAAACCATTGCCGAGGATATTTTATGGCGGCTGCGGCGCGACATCCGCTTCCATCATGAGATGCTGCCGGTGGGCGCCTCGATAGGCGCAGCCTGGAGCGTCGTTGGCGAGGCCGGCAATCTACTGGCGGAATCCGACATCGCCCTCTATCAGGCAAAGAAATTCGGCCGAAACCGCGTCGAATTCTTCACGCCGAAACTGCAATCCGATCTGCAGGCCGAACGGCAATTGGCAGAGGAATTGCGACTGGCGCTGATACGGCACGAAATCGTGCCCTTCTATCAAATCCAGGTGGACGCGCGCAGCCGACGGATCGTGGGGCTGGAAGCTCTGGCCCGATGGTGGCACCCGGAGAAGGGGCTGCTGGCGCCGGCAGGTTTCCTCAAAGTGGCCGAGGAATATGGGCTGACGGCCGAGATCGATGCGGCCATCCTGAACCGCGTATTGTTCGACCGCGCCAACTGGGCCATGCAGAGCCTGACGCCGCCGCGCATTGCCGTTAACATCTCGGGGAGCCGCCTGGCCGATCCAAACCTGATCGAACGGCTGCGGGCTCTGAACATACCGCCTCACACCATCACCTTCGAGCTGATCGAAACGATCTTCCTCGACGATCCCGACGACAAAACGCTCGCCAATATCGACGCGATCAAACAGATGGGCATCGAGATCGAGATCGACGATTTCGGCTCTGGCCATGCTTCACTGATTGGCCTCGTGAAGCTGAAACCGAAGCGGCTGAAGATCGACCGGCAGTTGGTGACCGCAATTACCGTCTCGGACGAACAGCGCCGCCTTGTTGGCTCGATCGTGGAAATTGCGAGGGCGCTCAGCGTCGAAGTCATCGCCGAGGGTGTCGAAACCGAGGACCATGCGCGGCTCCTGGCGCGCGCCGGTTGTGACGGACTTCAGGGGTATGCGATCGGTTATCCCTCGCCGGGCAACGAGATCGCGGTGCTGTTGACATCGGTACAGAGGCCAGATCAGCACCCGGCTTCGGGCAATTCCCAAGGCGATGCCGGGCCTACTGGATTTGCAGGGCGGCAATCAGCCCATAGCTGACGACGCCGAGCGTCAGTAGCGACAGCGTAGCAGCCGTAATCACCCGGCCGCCGGCATGCGCAACGGAGCGGATGTTCACCGACAGGCCAAGTGCGGCCATCGCAATCACCGTCAGGATGTTGGAGGTCAGGGCCATCGGCGCGACCAGTGCGTCCGGGATCAGGCCGAAAGAGCGTAGGGCCATCAGTCCCAGAAAGCCGCAGATGAACCAGGGAACCAGCGAGTGGCGGTGGCCCGTGCGGCCGTCCATCCCCGCCGTTTCGGTCTTGGTGATGATCCCGAGCAGGAAGATGACGGGCCCGAGCATCAATACGCGCACCAGCTTGACCAGGGTGCCGGTCTGCACAGCAAGCATGCTGACAGGTGCGGTGGCGGCAAGCACCTGGGGCACGGCATAGACGGTCAATCCCGCCAGCACGCCATATTGCGGCACGCTCATGCCGGCGTGGAAATAGAGAAGCGGCAGCAGGAAGACGGCGGCGATGCCGAGCACGGCAGTAAAGGCGAGGGCGGCGGCGATCTCTTCAGAGCCGGCCTCGATGACCGGGGCAACGGCAACGATGGCCGAGTTGCCGCAGATGGAGTTGCCGCAGGCAATCAGCGTCGCCAGTTTCGGCGGCAGGCCAAGCAGCCGGCCGATCGCATAGGTCGCTACGATCGACAGCACGACGACGATGGCGATGCCGGCGATCAACCAGACACCGGCGCCGCTGATCGCCGAGAGGCTGATCGAGGCGCCGAGCAGGACAATGGCGATTTCCAGCAGGATCTTGGCGCTGAAATCGATCCCGGGGCGCAAGGTGGGTTTCAGTGGCTTTACGGTGCAGACGACGATACCGAGCGCAATGGCGAGCACCAGGCTCTCGATCCATCTGCCGCCGAGAATACCGATCTCGATGCGCTCGCCGGCATAGGCGAGAAGGGCGACGGTACTCGTCAGGGCAAGGCCCGGGAGGATCATATTGGCTCGGTGGAAAAGGGGCATGCAGAACCGCCATTCGGATAAAGAGACTTTGCTATGACGAGAAAGTCTCACCTCCTGACGTCGACATCCATCGAATATTATCCTATGTTTCATTCGATAAATTAGAATGATTTCCTATGACTTTCGAGCAACTCGCTATCTTCGTCGCCGTCGCCGAGCGGGAGCATCTGACCCATGCGGCAGAGGCTATTCATCTGACGCCGTCTGCCGTCAGTGCGGCCATCAAGAACCTCGAAGCCTATTACGGCGTCGAGCTGTTTCATCGTGTCGGCCGGCGGATCGAGCTTACGGAAACCGGCCGGACCTTTCTCGGCGAAGCGAAGGCGACGCTGGCCCGCGTGCGTTCGGCAGAGCTCATGCTTTCCGAACTCGGCGGACTGCAGCGCGGCCGGCTCAGCCTGCGCGCCAGCCAGACCATCGCTAGCTATTGGCTGCCGCCCGTGCTGATGCGCTTTCACCGCGACTATCCCGGCATCGAGCTCGATTTGACCATCGGCAACACGCGTACGGTCACCGAGGCGGTCATCGAAGGCACTGCTGAATTAGGTTTTGTCGAAGGGGAGGTGGATGCGCCGGTTCTGTCGATGAAAGTCGTGGCGCAGGATGCGCTTGTCATCGTCGTGCCGCCAAGTCATCGCTGGGCCGATGGCCGGAGGCTGACTGTTGCCGACCTTGACACCGGTACATCGTGGGTGATGCGGGAGGAAGGTTCGGGTACGCGGTCCGAATTTGAAAACGCCATCATCAAGCTCGGCACTTCACCGCATGATCTCAGTGTGGCGCTGGTGCTGCCGTCGAACGAGGCCGTGCTGTCGGCGGTCTGCTCCGGGCAGAGCGCGGCGGCGATTTCCAGCGCGGCGGCCATGGCTTATCTACAGCAGGGATTGCTGGTGCGCGCGGCCTTCGACCTGCCGGTCCGCAGCTTCCGTCTGCTGCGCCACAAAGAGCGCCATGCCAGCAAGGCGGCGCTGACCCTGGAGGCCATGTGCCGGAGCTGAAGCAATAACACGAATAGTGGAAGCGCTTTTCCATTGGGAATCGCGAAGGCTGAACCGCTCTCGTCAGAACTGCTCCATCCGGCGCTGGCTGGCGACGACGAGGTCGATCTCGTTGCGGTCGAGCATGGCACGGATATCGGGAGGCGGCAGCTCGTCGGTGACCATCATGTCATAGATGCCGGGATCATCAATGACGATTGGGGCGCTGCGCCCAAATTTGGCGCTGTCGGCGACGATGATGCGGTTTTCGGCCCGTCGCGCTGCTTCGCGGGAATATTCCGCCTCCTCCAGATCATGCAGCATGAAGCCGGAGACGGCGTTGACGGCGCCCACGGACAATATGGCATGGCGAACATTGAAGCGGCGCAGGAAGTTGGTCGCTTCCATGCCAAAGGCGCCGCCGTCGTGGCTGCGCAGTTCGCCGCCGGCAAAGAAAACGCGATTGCCGTTGCGGGTCGCAAGCGCATGGGCGACCGAGACGGCATTGGTGACGATGAACAGGTTTTGATGCTTCTGCAGCGCAACGGCGATGAAGGCCGTCGTGGAACCTATGTCGAGGAAGAGCGTATCGCCGTTCTGGATCATTGCCGCGACGCGGGCCGCGATCATGCGTTTGGCCTCGGCATTCTCGTTCATCCGGAAATGCAGCGGCTGCTCGATGATGGAGTCCTTGATATGGACACCGCCATGAACCTTGGTGACGAGACCATTGGCCTCCAGGCTGCGGATATTGCGGCGGATGGTCTCCTCCGAAACCGCCAGCCGCTCGGCGAGAAACTGAATGCGGCTTGCGCCGCCGGCGAGCCGAAGCTCCTCCAGGATCTCGCGTTCCCGATGGTTCGAATGAAGCGGCACCTGCGAGATGTCCGACATGGTATCGATCCTATCTAAGGCATGGTCCCAAAACGTGCGAAGCGGCTTGCGGATAAGACCATACCTGATCAAACATCTAGAGCGGGATAACGACTCAAACGCAAGTCATCTCGTTCCAATCACCTCGAGATTGAATTTTTAAGTCAAATCTCACTTACGGTGAAGCTTTCTGTTGCAAATATCCATAGCCCAATACGGATTAGACCTTATTCCCCGCATAATCCAACAAAAAACCAAATGGGCGTTTCATTTTGTGGGTAGTTCTTGACAGTTCTCCTTTTGTGAGGAACCTTTTGCATCTAAAAGACGCGCGATTATTGCGCTGGAGGAGGGATGGTCGTCACGCCCGAAGACAAGATCCAGGCTCTTGGTATCTGGCGCGGATCGATCGAGATCGCTCCGCTCGTGGGCGGCATCACCAATCGTAATTATCTGGTCACCGATAGCGGCCGACGTTTCGTCGTCCGGCTCGGGACGGACATTCCGGTGCACCATATCAGCCGCGCCAACGAACTGGCCGCGAGCAAGGCCGCGCATGCGGCGGGGTTGTCGCCTGCTGTCATTCACCATGAACCAGGCATCCTTGTGCTGGACTACATCGATGGAAAACCGCTTGCAGCGGAGGATATTCGCGGCCCTTTGATGCTGGAGCGCATTGTACCGCTTGTCCGTTCCTGCCACCAGAATGTCGCGAAACATTTTCGTGGCGCCGCGATGATCTTCTGGGTTTTTCATGTCGTGCGCGACTATGCCGCCGTTCTCAAAGAAGGCGGCAGCCGGCATGAAGCATTGCTGCCTTCCTTCCTCGAAATTGCCGAGCGATTGGAGCAGGCTGCTGGGCCTTTTGACATCGCTTTCGGCCACAATGATCTGCTGGCCGGCAATTTTCTCGACGATGGGACAAGGCTCTGGCTGATCGATTGGGATTATGCGGGATTCAACACGCCGCTCTTCGATCTCGGGGGGCTTGCCTCCAACAATGAATTCTCCGAACGCCAGGAAACGGCGATGTTGGAGGCCTATTTCGAGGCGCCGGTGAGCGAGGATCTGTGTCGGCGCTACCAGGCGATGAAATGCGCTTCGCTGTTGCGCGAGACGATGTGGAGCATGGTTTCCGAAATCCATTCCCATATCGATTTCGATTATTCAGCCTATACGAGCGAAAATCTGGCGCGATTTCAACGTGCCTATCAATCATTCCGGAATTCTTGAGGTGATGCGATGAGGGAACTGCCACATACAGCAAAGGCGGTCGTCATCGGCGGAGGGATCGTCGGCTGTTCAACAGCCTATCACCTTGCCAAGCTCGGCTTGACAGACACGGTCTTGCTGGAGCGAAAGAAGCTGACCTCGGGAACTACGTTCCATGCGGCCGGTCTTGTCGGACAATTGCGGACCAGCGCCAATATCACGCAGATGCTCGGCTATTCCGTCGATCTTTACAGGAGGCTGGAGGCCGAGACCGGGCTTGCTACCGGCTGGAAGATGAACGGCGGCCTGCGCCTCGCCTGCAATGAGGAACGCTGGACGGAGGTGAAGCGGCAGGCAACGACGGCGCAATCCTTCGGGCTGCAGATGCATCTGCTGACGCCTAAGGAGGCCTTCGATCTCTGGCCGCTGATGGATACAGACGATCTCGTCGGTGCCGCCTATCTGCCGACCGACGGGCAGGCCAATCCCTCCGATATCACCCAGGCGCTGGCGAAGGGCGCCCGCATGGCCGGCGTTTCGATTTTCGAGGATACCGAAGTTCTCGATCTGGAGATCGACAAGGGCAGGATTCGTGCCGTTATCACCGACAAGGGCCGCATCGAATGTGAGCGTGTCGTGGTCTGCGCCGGGCAGTGGACACGGAGCTTTGCGGCGCGCTTCGGTGTCAACGTGCCGCTCGTCTCCGTCGAGCACCAGTATCTCATCACCGAATCCTTCGGGGTCCCCTCCAACCTGCCGACGCTGCGCGATCCCGACAGGTTGACCTATTACAAGGAAGAGGTCGGCGGGTTGGTGATGGGCGGTTATGAACCCAATCCGATCCCCTGGGCGGTCGACGGCATTCCCAAGGAGTTTCACTACACGCTGCTCGACAGCAACTTCAATCACTTCGAGCAGATCATGGAGCAGGCCCTGATGCGTGTGCCGGCGCTGCAGACGGCGGGCATCAAGCAGCTTCTGAACGGGCCTGAGAGCTTTACGCCCGACGGCAATTTCATCCTCGGCGAGGCGCCGGAACTCCGGAACTTTTTCGTCGGCGCCGGCTTCAACGCCTTCGGCATCGCGTCGGCCGGCGGGGCCGGCATGGCGCTCGCCGAGTGGGTGGCGAAGGGCGAGCCGCCCTACGATCTCTGGCCCGTCGACATCAGACGCTTCGGCCGCCCGCATTTCGACACGGATTGGGTGCGCACCCGCACGCTCGAGGCTTATGGCAAACATTACACCATGGCCTGGCCGTTCGAAGAGCATTCAAGCGGCCGCCCCTGCCGCAAGTCGCCGCTTTACGACCGGCTGAAGGCGCAAGGCGCCTGTTTCGGCGAAAAGCTCGGCTGGGAGCGTCCAAACTGGTTCGCCGATCTTTTTGCCGGCGAGGAGCCGAAGGATATCTATACCTATGGCCGCCAGAACTGGTTCGATGCGGTCGGTCGCGAGCACCGAGCGGTGCGCGAGGCAGCCGTGATCTTCGATCAGACGTCTTTTGCAAAATTCGTGCTGAAGGGACGAGACGCCGAAGCGGCGATCTCGTGGATCGCCTCCAACGACGTCGCCAAGCCGGTCGGCGCCCTGACCTATACGCAGATGCTGAATGACAGGGGCGGCATCGAATGCGATGTCACCGTGGCGCGCGTCGCCGAGAACGAATTCTACATCACGACAGGCACAGGCTTTGCCACGCATGATTTCGACTGGATCGCCCGGAATATTCCGGCCGACATGCATGCCGAACTGGTGGATGTCACCTCTGCCTATTCCGTGCTGTCGTTGATGGGACCGCATTCGCGCAGAGTGCTGGAATCCGTCACCTCGAACGATGTTTCGAACGCCGCGTTTCCTTTCCTGCGGGTGAAGACCATCGGCATTGCCGGCTGCCCGGTGCGAGCGCTGCGCATGACCTATGTCGGCGAGCTTGGCTACGAGCTGCATGTGCCGGTGGAATATGCGGCCACGGTCTACGATACGCTGATGGCCGCCGGTCGCAACCATGGGCTCGTCAATGCCGGCTACCGCGCGATCGAAAGTTGCCGGCTGGAAAAGGGCTATCGCGCCTGGGGCTCCGACATCGGCCCCGACCACACACCGGTCGAGGCCGGGTTGAGCTGGGCGGTGAAGATGAAAAAGAATATCGCCTTCCGCGGCCGGGAGGCCATCGAGCGGCAGTTGGTTTCTGGGGTGAAGAAGCTGTTTGCCTGCTTCGTGCCTGATGATCCGGAAATCGTGCTGCTTGGCCGCGAAACGATCTATCGTGACGGCCAACGTGTCGGTTGGTTGTCGAGCGGCGGCTATGGCCACACGATCGGCAAGCCGATCGGCTACGGCTATATCCGCGATCCCGATGGCGTGACCGAGGATTTCGTGCTTGGCGGCCGATATGAGCTGGACGTTGCCCAACGCCGTGTGCCTTGCCAGGTCTCATTGGAGCCGCTCTATGATCCGCAGATGGCGCGGGTTAAGGGGTGATTACGGAAAGATTGAGTGCCATCTCTTGATGGCGATAGCTGGTGGCTTTATGACCCTTACAGAAGTCGCGACAAGGGCCGAAGTGCGGTGAAAAGCTTTTTCGATGCGGTCAGGCTGCTGCTCGCCGATTTGGCCTCCAGCCTATTTTTCGTCGTTCTGCTTTCCCTCACGCATAATGCGGCCCTTTCGGCTTGCTCGGCGATAGCGTTTGGCCTTGTCCAAATCGGGATTCAATACCTCCGACGGAAGCCAATCGATACCATGGAGTGGCTGAGCCTCCTTCTGGTCATTGCTGCAGGCGCGGCAACGCTGCTGACGGGCGATCCGCGTTTCGCGCTATTCAAGCCGAGCATTATCTACTCGATTGTCGGCGTGGTGATGCTTAAGCCGGGCTGGATGAATCGGTATCTGCCGGCTATCGCCCGCACAGTCGCGCCCGATGTCGCTATTTATGTGGGCTTTGCCTGGGCTGGCCTGATGTTCCTGTCCGCTGCGCTCAATGTGTTCGTTGCCATCGCCTTTGATCTATCCATATGGGCGGTCGTCATGCCGGCCTTCGGTATCGGCAGCAAAGTGGTGCTGATGCTGGCCGGATTTGCTGCGATCCGCCTCACGGTGAGGCGACGAGTACGTGCCATGCCTGAGGCCGAACGCGAAGCCTTGCTGATCTCGACGGGGGAGAGAATGCAATCGCCGTCTCTGGCGACGTCCACCGCCGGAAAGCTGTGATCTGCCTGCCGTAATGGAAGTCCTTTCCTTGACACGCCGTCCCTTTCATCCTCAATCGACATGCTGACAAAGGATGGAGGCAAGGGACGATGGCGGAAGCGGGCATCAAGCTGGAGGAAAGCTGGAAAGAGGCGCTGTCGCAGGAATTTGTCAGCCCCTATATGCAGCAGCTCAAATCCTTTCTCGTCGAAGAGAAACAGCGCGGCAAGGTGATCTTTCCGCGGGGCAGCGAATATTTTCGAGCCTTAGACCTGACACCGCTCGATGAAGTGCAGGTCGTGATCCTTGGGCAGGACCCCTATCATGGCATCGGCCAGGCGCATGGGCTTTGCTTCAGCGTTCGCCCCGGCGTACGTATCCCGCCGTCGCTGGTCAATATCTACAAGGAACTGGAGACCGATCTCGGCATCCCGCCGGCGCGTCATGGCTTTCTCGAAAGCTGGGCGAAGCAGGGCGTGCTTCTGCTCAACAGCGTGCTCACGGTCGAGGAATCCCAAGCCGCCTCACATCAGGGCAAGGGCTGGGAGCGCTTCACCGATGCCGTCATCCGCCGCGTCAACGACGAATGCGACGGCGTGGTCTTCATGCTTTGGGGCTCCTATGCGCAGAAGAAGGCTGCCTTCGTCGATACAGAGCGGCATCTCGTGCTGAAAGCCGCGCATCCATCGCCGCTTTCGGCCCATAACGGCTTCCTCGGCTGCCAGCATTTCTCCAAGGCGAATGCCTATCTTGCCGAACATGGCAAGGATCCGATCGACTGGTCCCTGCCGAGTGATCCGGGCCGTCAGTAAGATGCCTGATCCCAAGGATTGATCACCGACACGCCGGTATCGTCAAAATCGCTGACATTGCGCGTAACGACAATCAGATCATGGACGATTGCAGTGGCCGCGATCAGCCCGTCGGCATCGCCGCGAGGACGTAGCGCGGCGATGCGGCCCCATTCGACGGCGATTTGGTCCGTGATGGGCAGGATGCGGCCGCTGTGATCGTGGCGAAGCTTGCGCAGCCATTCTTCCAGATGTGCGGCGGCGCGTGGATCGGTCCTTCGCTTAAGGGCGATCCCGCGCATGACTTCGCCGAGTGTGATGACGCTGAGATAGACGGTCGATGGGTCGGCTGTGCGCAGCCAGGATATCGCTTCGATAGTGCCGCGACGCGCTTCAGAAATGATATTGGTATCGATCAGATACATCAGAAGGCGACATCCCGGCTTGGGGTCTTGTCTCGCGTTGTCACCGCGTCGGCCAGCTCATCATCCCAGGCTGGCCCCGATAGCAGATCGTCCACTAGGCTCGGCTTTCCCGCGCGCAAGGCGTCATAGTCTTCCGCGGAGAGAACAACGACCGCGCGCTCGCCGCGCAGTGTCACAGTTTGCGGACCTTCGCTGCGTGCCTTCTGCACGACTTTCGAGAATTGATTCTTGGCGTCTTGCAATGGCCAATCCATCGACCGATCTCCTGGCTAGACTGTCTAGATTAAGTTAGTATGCGTGCTCGCCTTAGGCAATAGGCTACAGGCTGGACATTGAGCAAAGCGGCTTCATTGAACGATCGCAATTTATCGTTCAACAATCGGAGACAATCCGTTTGGCTATTGGGGGCTATCGAAAAGCGGCCTCTGGGACCATCTTCTGCTCATGAGAAACGCCTGCCGTTGCGGGCGAGACAAGGGGTTAGAGATGCTCAATCAGATCAAGGGTCTTCACCACGTTACCTCGATGGCGGAAGATGCCCGAACCAACAACAAGTTCTTCACGGATACGCTCGGCCTGCGCCGCGTCAAGAAGACGGTCAATTTCGACGCACCCGATGTCTATCACCTGTATTACGGTGACGAGATCGGCACGCCCGGTACGATCATGACCTATTTCCCGTTCCCGAAGATGGCTCGCGGCCGTCCGGGCACCGGCGAAGTCGGCAATACCGTTTTCTCCGTTCCGGAAGGCGCGATCGGCTATTGGACGGACCGGCTTGGCAAGCAGGGCGTCGAGGCTCTGAAGGCCGATGAGTCCTTCGGCCAGAAGCGCCTCCATTTCGCCGGCCCGGATGGCGACGGTTTCGCGCTCGTCGAGGTCAAGGACGATCGTCGTGAGCCCTGGACGCATGGCGGCGTCGATGCCGAGCATGCCATCAGGGGCTTTCATTCCGTCGCCATGCGGCTGCGGGACGAGGGCGCCACGGCTGAGCTGTTGAAATATATGGGCTATGAAGTGGTCGACACGCATGAAGGCGTCAAGCGGCTCGCCATTCCCGGCGGCAATGGTGCCGATTTTGTCGATCTTGAAACCATGCCGAACATCGGCCGCGCGCTTCCCGGCGCGGGTTCGGTCCACCACGTCGCCTTTGCCGTCGAAAACCGCGCAAAGCAGCTCGAAGTGCGTAAGGCGCTGTTGGACACGGGATATCAGGTGACGCCCGTCATCGATCGTGACTACTTCTGGGCGATCTATTTTCGCACGCCAGGCGGCGTGCTATTCGAGGTCGCCACGAACGAACCTGGTTTCAATCGTGACGAAGATACGGCCCATCTTGGCGAGGCACTGAAGCTGCCGGAACAGCACGCTCATCTGCGGGCGCTGCTCGAGCAGCATCTCGAACCGTTGGATGCTTAATGCGGGGGGAATCATGACGGATACGACTTATGTGCACCGGGTAAAGCCCGGTGCACCTGGCAAACCTATTCTATTCACCTTCCACGGTACGGGCGGTGACGAGAACCAGTTCTTCGATTTCGGCAGCCGCCTGCTGCCGGAAGCGACCATCGTCTCGCCGCGTGGCGATGTTTCGGAACATGGTGCGGCGCGCTTTTTCCGGCGCACGGGCGAGGGCGTCTACGACATGGCGGACCTTGCCCGCGCAACGGAAAAGATGGCGGCCTATGTCAAAAGCCTGGCGGTCGACCACGGCGCTTCGCAGGTGCTTGGCCTCGGTTTCTCCAATGGCGCGAATATTCTCGCCAATGTGCTGATCGAGCATGGCGATCTCTTCGACGCCGCCGTGCTGATGCATCCGCTCATTCCGTTCCAGCCGCGCGACAATGCCAGGCTCGACGGCCGCCGGGTGTTGATCACCGCCGGTGAACGCGACCCGATCTCGCCGGCGCCGGTGACCAAAGCGCTGGCGGATTATTTCACGCGGCAGAAGGCCGTGGTGACACTCGATTGGCATCTAGGCGGCCATGATATCCGCCAGAACGAGATCGAGGCGATCCGAGGTTTCTTCGCGCCATATGCTGAAATGTGAAGGAAATCGGGCGCGTGGCGACTATCGGCCGCTACGCGCCCAGTCCTTTTCCGATGAGTTCCAGCATTGTCTGCGCCTGAGCTTCGGCTGCTTGCCGTCCGGCGTGATCGACATAAGCGGGCCCGCAGAACTGCTTGAGATTCACGGTGTCGGTGTTGTCCAGTTCCGCGTGTCTCGAATTCATGATGACGATGCGCCAGGCGCAGCCGAGCACCTTATCGGGCTGGATGGCATTGTCACAGCCTGTGCTCAGGCAGAACGCGACATTTCGCTGGTCCTGATATTGTCCGGTGGTCGCGGCGTCATATTCGGTCTTCCACGTATCCCGCGTGTGCCGGCAATTGCCTGGATCGGCGCTTTGACTGCATACCATCGCCGTATCGATGTAGCTTTCGGCACGCGGCCATAGCGGGCCGTCGACCAAGCTCACGCAGCCGCATGCAAACAGGCCTGCCAGCAGTAGCTGCATTGATTCTCCCTCTGCCGAATATTTGGTACCCTAAACGCATCCGGAATATCTGCAAGACTGGGAAGCTGGTTTGGGCTGGGCAGGCGTGGCGGTTCTGCAACTTCTTGCACCAACGACATCATGCGCCGCTGGCTTCGCTTGTAGGCTCTCCCAGCGCTCGCTAATAGTCGAAGCCTAAAAGGTTGGGGGAGGATTCGTCGTGACGCTGGCGGAGCAGCAGCAATATCGGCTGGGTGTGATCTATGTGGCGTTTTCGGCGCTGGCCTGGTCGACGTCCGGTCTGTTCGTGCGCTTGATTCACGCCGATCTGATGACCATCCTCTTCTGTCGGGGCATCGTCTCCGGCCTCGGCGTCTTTACGCTGTTTTTCTATATCGAGCGCGGCAGGGCCTGGCGCATTCTTCGCTCCATGCGTTGGCCGTCGCTGGCAGCAACGGTGTTTTCCACCGCCTCCATGATCAGCGGCATCGGCTCGATCTATTACACCTCCGTCGCCGATGCGATGGTCATCTATGCGACGGTGCCCTTCGTTACCGCCGGCGTCGCCTATGTCTTCATCAAGGAGCGTCCAAGCATGGCGACGCTCGTCGCCAGCGCCGTGGCACTCCTCGGCGTGATCGTCATGCTCTCCGGTGAGGCGGTTGGCAGCGGTGGTTGGCTCGGCAAGGTCCTGGCCGGCGTCATGACGTTCACAGTTGCCGGTCTCGCCGTCGTCATGCGCCAGCACCGGGACGTGCCAATGCTGCCGGCGATGGCCTTGTCTGCCTGGCTCTGCTCCTTCATCACCTTCTGGTTCGCGTCGCCGACGATGGTGTCGGGACATGATCTCGGCCTGATCATCGCCTTCGGCATCGTCCAGAACGCGATGGGTCTTAGCCTTTATACCTTCGGTTCGCGGTTGATACCGGCAGCCGATGCCAGCCTGCTGACATCGCTCGAAGTGCCGCTGACGCCGCTGTGGGTCTGGATGTTCCTCGCCGAGCGGCCGTCGCAGGCGACGCTGATCGGCGGCCCGATCGTGCTTGCCGCGCTCTTCGGACATATCCTGCTGGAAGTGCGGCGAAACCGGGCGGTAGAGCCGGCGCAAGCGCTCTAAAGCGCGTGTCGTTATCGCAGCCGCTGCACACTTTTGCGCGACATGCTCTAAGCGGCTTGCCCGGCTGACGGTGAAATGCTGAAATCGGCGTGACCATAGGGAACCGATGCCGATGAAGAAAACATTCAACCCGCCCTCCGTTCGCGGCCCCTTCGGCAACTATAATCACGGGCTGCTCGTACCGCCGGGCGCAAGCCTGCTGGTCACCTCCGGCCAACTCGGAATTGCCCTCGACGACAGCATTCCACCAGACATCACCAGCCAGGCGGAACTCTGCTTCGAGGCGATCAAGGCGATCCTCGAGGAGGCGGGCATGAGCTTCGCCGACGTCATCCGCATTTCCGGCTTCGTCACCAAACGCGAGGATTTCCCAGCCTATATGGCCGTGCGCGACCGCTACACGCTTGATCCGAAGCCGGCCTCGACGCTGATCATCGTCAACGGGTTTACGCGGCCGGAGTTTCTGGTGGAGGTCGAGGTGACCGCGGCGAAGGTGATGTGAGTGGTGTCTTCGCTGCGAAGCGTGGCTCTGTCGACTGCGCCGGTCAGAACCGCTCCATTTCCCGTTTCACCCTTTCCAGAAACCGCTTTCTCGTCTCGTCGGTGGAGCGGTTCATGTCGTAATGGGCGAGGAAGACTACCGGAGCGAAAGGTTTGATCATGGCGCGGAGCATGCGCTTGATAATCTTCTTCGGCGGGTTGCCGACGATGAAGGCGCGGAAGGGATCGGCGCCGTAGGTCATCACAGCTCCGAGCTTGCGGATATGCCGCAGTTTCGAGGTCACCTTGCCATTCACCAGCTCAAACGTGACACCCGGCAGCCAGACGCGGTCGAAATAGCCTTTTAGGATCGCCGGAAAGCCGAAGTTCCAGACCGGCGTGACGATGACAAGCGCTTCTGCCCATTGCAGGCGATCGACATAGGGTTTCACGGCCTCGGTGTTCTCCGGATAGTCGTGATAGATCATCCTATCGTGGCGCGACATTACGGGGTCGAAGCCCTCTGCGTAGAGATTGCAGTCGTCGACCTCATGGCCGGCCGCTTTCAGGCTCTCGATCGTCTGCCGATGTAGGGCTGCGCCGTAGCTTTCCTCGACCGGATGCGAATGGAGGACGAGAACCCTCATGAGGCCTCCATCAGCGCCGCAAGACCGGGGAAGAGATAGTTCTGGCCGGCCGTGAAATCGAAGTCGGGATTGTCCCAGGCGATCATCTTGCCGGGGTTCAGCAGGCCTTTCGGATCGGTCTCCTTCTTGAAGGCGAGCTGGACGGTATCCGTCTGCTTCATGCCGCCTTCTTCCAGCGTGTAGCGATGCGGATTGAAGATCGGGCAGCCGTGATCCTGATGGATGCGGATGATCTCTTCCAGCCGCGCCTCCGACGTGTAGCGCACCAGCGGCAGGCCGGAGCACTGGATCTGGCCGTCGAACTTGATGAATTCGAGATGGCCCGGCACTTCGTCGCCGAAGATCTCGACCATCTTCTGGACCTTGGCGACGTGATCCGGGCTGGGATACTGTACCTGTAGATAGGTTATGGTCGGGTCGATCTTGATGGCGCGCAACGTCGTGTGGTTCCAGGCGAGTTCATAGGCATGCGGAATGCCCTTCATGCTCTCGACTTTGTCGGAGCGGAAGGTGATCTCGCCCTTCTGCTGGCTAGCGAAGGCCAGGAACGGGTCCATGGAATGCGGCGCGATCATCAGCGCCACGATCGATTGGCCCTGGCGGATATAGGGCTTGTGGCGGGCGAAATATTCGTAAGGGATGGGTGCCGCAATCGGCGCGATCTCCTTGACCAGGATGCCGTTGCATTTGGCGAGCGCGTCCGAGAAGCGCACGGCATCCATGAAATCGTCGTAGCCGACCAGCACGTCCACCCAGTCATAGGCCGGGGCGAGCGGCATTTCGATCTCGGTGATGATGCCGTTGGTGCCGTAGGCGTGGCTGACCTTGGTCAGGTCCCAGCCGGTGAGGTCGAGGACGCGCGGCTCGGATTCCATGGTGACGACGCGTAGTCGCAGGATATTGCCGATATCGCGCAAGCCACCCCAGGTGATCGAGCCGACGCCGCCGGAGCCGCCGGCGATGAAGCCGCCGATGGTCGCCGTCTGCGCGGTGGAGGGGTGGAAGCGCAGCTCCTGGCCGGAATGCGCTTTGGTCTGGCGGTCGAGCTCGGCAATGACGATGCCCGGCTCGCAGATGACGCGGCCGGGGTGGATTTCCTTGACCTTGTTCATGGCCGCAAGGTTCAGCACGATGCCGCCGGAGAGCGGCATGGCCTGGCCGTAATTGCCAGTGCCGGCGCCGCGCGGGGTGACCGGCACATCATGGGCATAGGCCACCTTCAGCGTTCGGATAACCTCTTCCTCGGTCTTCGGTGTGACAACGAGGTCGGCGATGACATTGTCGAGCTGTGCCTTCAGGATTGGCGAATACCAGTAGAAATCGCGGCTCTTCTGGCGCACCAGCGCCGGATTGTCTTCGACGGCGATGCCTTCGAGTTCTTTCTTGATGAGCTGATAATCCGGCATGTCAGGCTCCAATAACGGTATCTAGTTCGCGGTAATCCGGCAGGCTGCGGTCGATCACTTTGCCTTTGCGAAGGACGACGCGGTCGGACTGCGGACGGGAGAGGAATTCGCTCCAGCGTCTGGCGCTGAAGAGGACGAGATCGGCAGGGCCGCCCACGACGATACGGCCAATATCGGGGCGGCCGAGAATATCGGCAGGCGAGGTGGTGACGACGCGGGCAGCCGTATCCAGCGGATGATCGAGATGCAGGATGCGGACTGCCTCGCGGAAGACTTCGACGGGGTCGAGGTCGCCGTAGGCGTAGAAGGGATCGCGTGTGTTGTCGGAGGCAACGGCGGTTGGCACGCCGGCGGCTGCCAGCTCATGGAATAGGGTGACTCCGCGCCAGCGGGGCGTCCGGCCCGCATGGCGGTCCTGCAAATACATGTTGCACATCGGCAAGGAAACGACGGAGATCCCGGCTTTGGCGACAAGGTCGATAGTGGCGGCGGCAACATCCTCATCCTGGCGGGAAAGCGAGCAGCAATGGCCGGCGGTGACCTTGCCGGTGAAGCCGTTGCGCAGTACGGCCTCGGCAATCGCCTTCAGCGTCAGCACCTGCTTGTCTTCTGTTTCATCGACATGCAGGTCGATATCGAGGCCGTTGTCCATCGCGGCTCGGATCAGCTTGTCAAGCTGACGATCGATATCGGGGGTCATCTGCGTGACGCCGCCGATGAGGCCGCCGGCATCGCGGATGACCATCAGGAGATCGGCGAAGAACGCGTCCTCCGCCATGGCATCGAGTGGGAAAAGGGCGACGGCCTGCAGCGCGATCTTGTCTTTCCAGGCCTCGCGCACCTCCGAGAACACCTCGAAGGAAATGCGGTGCTGCGGCGCCAGCGAGTCGAGATGCGTGCGGATCAAGCTGGTGCCGTGGGCATAGGCCGAGCGCAGCGAAAATTCCATGCGCTTCCTGACATCGGCAGCCGACCAGTTGGCTTCGCGGTCGGCGCGCACGGCGTCGAGAGCGCCCACGAAACTGCCGTCCGGATTGGCGCGGCGCTCCCAAATATGGCCCTTGTCGATATGGGTATGCATATCGGCGAAGGTCGGCCAGACCATGCCGTCCCTCACGTCGGCCTTGGCGAATTCTGCCGGCGCGCTGTCCGCCGGCAGGATATCCTTGATGAGGCCGTCCGCAACGACGATGTCGGCCTTGACAAGACCTTCGCTTGCCTGACCGGTAAACCCGACGAGCGTCACGGCGGGGACGGTGGCGTTGCTCAGCACGAAGCGCGCGGCGTTCGGCGGGGACATGAAGGAATAGGACATCAGTTTTCCCGCTTGAGGCTGCTTTCGTGCCAGCGATGCAGGCTCAGCCATGAGATGAACGAGGTGAGGGCGAAGATGGCGACGCCGAGTGCCGAGAGCAGCAGCAGGGCGGCGAACAGGCGCGGCATGTTCTGACGATATTGCGCTTCGAGCAGGCGGAAGGCGAGGCCGGAATTGGGACCGCCGGAGCCTGCGGCGAATTCCGCGACCACGGAGGCGATCAGCGACAGGCCGCCGCCAATCCTGAGGCCCGTCATGAAATAGGGCTGGGCTGCCGGTAGCTTCAGATGCCACAGCGTCTGCCAGCGCGAGGCGCCATAGAGATCGAAGAGATTCAGGAGGTTATGGTCGACGCTCTTCAGTCCCTGCACCATGTTGGAGAGGATTGGAAAGAAGGCGACGAGGAAGCCGCAGATCAGCAGCGCGGCTTCGCGGGTCGGCGCATAGATCAGGATCAGCGGCGCGATCGCCACGATCGGCGTTACCTGTAGGATGACGGCCAGCGGATAGAAGGCGAGTTCGATCCAGCGCGATTGCACGAGGAAGATCGCAATGCCGACGCCGCCGATCAGCGCCAGCGCCAGCGAGATGAAGGTGATCTCGGTCGTTACCCAGAGCGCCGGCGAGAGGATGCCCCAATCGGACACCAGCGCTTTCGCGACGGCGAGAGGGCTTGGCAGAATATATTGCGGAATGCTGGCGCCGACGACGAGAAGCTGCCAGAGGACGACCAAGACGAAGACGGTCAGCAGCGGTACGAAAATTCCGAGGAGTCGCTCGGTAATTCCCGCGCGCACGGCCGATTCCGCCGGCTTTTCGGTCGTCTCTGCGGAGAGGTTGGCGGGCAGGCTGGTGCTGTCGCTCATCAATGGGCCTCCAGCCAACCAATGGCCTCGATCAGGGAGCGAGACACTTTTTCACAAACCTGTCGGTATTCCTCGGAAGACCGGTAGAGAATGTCGCGTTCGCTGCGGGTATCCAGTGGAAAGTCGGCGTGGACACGGCCAGGGCGCGCCTTCATCACGACGATGCGGTTTGAGAGATAGGCGGACTCGTAGACGGAATGGGTGACGAAGATCACCGTGATACCGGTGGACTTCCACAGCCGCAGCACATCGTCGTTGAGCTTTTGGCGAGTGATCTCGTCGAGGGCCGCAAAGGGCTCGTCCATCAGCAGCAGCTTCGGCTTGGTGACCAGCGCGCGGGCAATGGAGACACGCATCTTCATGCCGCCGGACAATTCGCGCGGATAGGCGTCGGCGAAATCCTGCAGGCCGACGGTCGCCAGTGTTCCCATGATCTGGTCGTAGGCGGCCACTTTGGAAACGCCGCGCAGTTTCAATGGCAGGTGGACATTGCCGAAGACCGTCTTCCAGGGCAGCAGTGTCGGCTCCTGGAAGACGAAACCGATATCGCCCTCCGGCAAGCCCTTGGAGTTGATGCGTGAACTCGGCCAGTCGATCGTGCCGCTGGAAGTGCCGCCGAGACCGGCGATGATGCGCAGCGCCGTCGACTTGCCGCAGCCGGAGGGGCCGAGCAGGCTGATGAACTCGCCGCTTTGAACGTTCATCGACATGCCGGAGAGCGCCAGCGTGCCGTTGGAAAAGACTTTGGAGACCTGCTCCATGACGACCAGCGGCCGCTTATGCGCTTCTGTCGAGGAGACAGCGGTTGCATTGGGTATGCTCATAGTTCGGCTCTCTGTCGATGTCAGCAATCGGCTTTGGAGCAAGAATTGCCCCTCACCCTAACCCTCTCCCCGCAAGCGGGGAGAGGGGCTGCTCTGCTTGCCGTCACTTCTTCAGCGTCATCCCGACGCCCTTGCAGGCGAATTGCGGGTCAAAAGCTTTCTTGTAGTCCGTATCGGCGGTAAACACCTTGATCTGCACCATTTCGTCGAAGAATTTCTTATAGTGCGCGTCGGTGATGCAGCCGATGCCCTTGTCCAGCGCGTCGCCGGATTCGACGATGCCGTATTCCTTCATCTTGGCGATGGAATAGGCGATCTGGCCATCCGTCATATCGGGATTGTCTTTCTTGATCAGATCGTTGGCCGCTTTGTTGTCGCCGTAGAGATAGTTGTACCAGCCTTCGATCGAGGCGCTGACGAAACGCTGCACGAGGTCGGGGTTCTTTTGAACGAGCGATGTCTGCGTGGTGATCATCGTCGAATAGGGCGAATAGCCGTTGTCAGCGAGGAGGAAGACCTTCGGTTCCCAGCCGGTCTGCTTCTGGATTTCATAGGGTTCCGAGGTCAAATAGCCTTGCTGCGCCGATTGCTTGTCGGCCAGGAACGGCGCCGGGCTGAAATTGTAAGGCTTGTATTGCTCGTCCTTGAAGCCCGGGAAATTCGCTTTCATCCATTCGAAGAACGTGACGTAACCGTCCTTGCCGAGGAAGATCGTCGGCAGCTTGGCGAGGTCCTCGAATTTGTCGACGCCGGCGTCCGGATGGGCGATCAGCACCTGCGGGTCCTTCTGGAAGATGGCGGCAACGTCGACAATCGGGATGCCTTGTTTGACCGCATCGATTTCCTGCTGCGGGCTGCCCATATAGAAGTCGATCTTGCCGGAAATCAGCAGCGCCTGGTTGGCAGCGTTCGGGCCACCCTGGACGATTTCAACATCCAGGCCGTATTTTTTGTAGGTTCCGTCGGCGATCGCCTGATAGAAGCCGCCATGTTCCGCCTCGGCCAGCCAGTTGGTTCCATAGGTCACTTTGTCGAGGGCGTTTGCCGGCTGAGCAGCGGCGACGGCGGCCACCAAGCCCATGACGGCGAGAAATGCTTTGGTCTTCAATGCATTGGACATGGCCGGTTGTTCCCCTTATCTGCCATGGGACGCCACCAGCGACGCCCATTTTCCGCATTTGAGCGATTGCGTTGCGCTTTGAAAAGCATCAAAATTCGTGCGCATTGATGCCTTTTAGGCATCTCAGCCTGCGCCCGTGCCTAAATTGTGCGGCCTGGGCAAAATTTATGCAATGGGGATGCGAATGCTGCACTCGAGGCGACTTCTTTATATCAACGAGATCGCCCGCTGCGGTTCGATCCGCAAGGCGGCGGCGAGGCTCAATGTGGCATCCTCGGCGATCAACAGGCAGATCCTGGCGCTGGAAGAAGAGATGGGAGCGCCGCTGTTCGAACGGTTGCCGCGCGGGCTCAGGCTGACGGCGGCAGGCGAGCTCTGCATCGAGCATATCCGCGAGGTGCTGAAGAACTACGACCGGCTGGAGGGGCGCATCCGCAGTCTCAAGATGCAGCAGGCCGGCAAGGTCAGGATCGTCACGACGGTCGGGCTCGCCTCCGGACCTTTGCCGGAGATCATCGCGCGTTTCCTGTCGGAACATCCACGCGTCTTCATCCAATTGCGCAATGATGCCGGTTCCACGACCATGGCGCCGGTGCTGTCAGGCGAAGTCGATATCGGCCTGGGTTTCAACATCCCGGCGACACCCGGCATCCGTTCGCTCGGCAATTTCGACATTCCGATCGGCGTCGTGCTGCCGCCGGGGCATCCGCTGATCGGATCTGGGCCGATCAATCTCGCCGATGTCGTGGAAGAGCGGCTGCTGCTGGCGCAGCCGGGCACCAGCCTGCGCGAGATCATCAATCTGACGCTGGCGCGGCTATCGGTGCAGGTCGAGCCGGTGCTGGAAAGCAACGCGTCGGAGATGCTGAAGCAATTGGTCAAATGCGGGGCAGGGCTGACGCTGTTGAACCCGCTCGACGTCATCGCCGAATGCCGGCGCGGCGAACTGGTGTTCCGGCCGATCGCCGAGCCGCATTCGCGGCATCAGCCAATGAAGCTCTTTGCCCGCACGCGGGCGCCGCTCGATGCAGCGACCAGCCTGTTCGTGGAATATCTGCTCGCCGAACTGGCCGGCTTGGTGGAGGAACTGCAGGCCAAGGGACATATTCTGGCGGTGCCGGAACGCCGCCGGCCGGACGCCTATTTCGAATAGAGGTTCGACAGGGGATAGTCCCGGAGATCGCGCAGCAATTCAATGAAGCCCTGCACCTGATGACGGCAGATGAGGGAGCCCTTTTCCGCCGTGCCGTTGGCGGCATTGCCCACGACGCCGTTCGGATTGAGATCGTGGGCGATCCAGGCGAGCGAATGCGGCGGCAGCGGCTGCAGATAGTTGGACTGCTCCTTCATCCATTCCGCCTTGGAGACGAAATTCTCGGCCTTGTCCATGCGGACCAGTTCGGGGCGGAAATGCAGCATCAGCGAGGTCTCTACGTCGCCGCCATGGATGCCATAGCGCTGTTCATGGTCGCTGATCATGCCGTCCGGCGTGCCGAAGCGCGTCCATTGCGTGGCAACGACCGCCATCTGGTGGCGTACGCGCAATTCGCGCGCAACGATGCCCATGATATCGAGATTGCCGCCATGGGAATTGACGATAACCATCTTGCGGAGGCCGGCTTCGGCAACCTTGGCGCCGATCGCCGTCCAGACGGGGATCAGCAGTTCCGCGCCGAGTGAGAGCGTGCCGGGGCCGTAGATATGTTCGTTGGCCTTGCCGATTTCCTGGGTCGGCAACACCAGGAAGTCGAGATCGTCAGGACGCTGCGCCTTCAGTTCGGCCAGCATGCCGTTGGCAATAGCCACGTCTGTGGCGATCGGCAGATGCGGGCCGTGCTGCTCGGTCGAGGCGATCGGCAGAACGGCAATGGTGGTGTCGGGCGAAAGACCGGCGAAATCGTAGGTCGTCAGTTCGTTCCAGTAGAAGGGCTTCGCCATCGCCATTTCCTCTCATGCGCTTCTCTTCCGTAACGGATAAGGCAAGGACGATAGCGGGGGAAAGCATCAATTTGCGGGCGTGCCGCTGCCTTTTTGTGTGCACCTACGATGTTGGCCGCTGTGCGTGGCGAACTTGGCGTGCGGTAGGAGGAGAGAGGCGCGAAACGCAGGGAGGAAATTGTTTTTCTTTTTGTATATAGATTTTATAGAGAACTTATTGCTCCTTAGGTACGGTTTGCGAGCAACATCGTTGCTTGAGACAGAGGTCTCGACCCACTAAGTTTGCCAGGGTCCGGCACAAACGGTGGGGATGATGGGAATGAACATGAAGACATCCGTGGCGATCGAGAAGGCGGTACCCGTCGCCGATCCCGATGTGGTCAAATCCGAGTTCCGCAACGCCATGGCGCGGATGGCGGCGGCCGTCAGCATCGTGACGACCGATGGGCCGGCGGGACTTGCCGGTTTTGCCGCGACCGCCGTCTGCAGCGTCTCCGACAGTCCGCCGACGCTGCTTGTCTGCCTCAATCGCACCGCTTCGGTTCATCCTGCTGTCACGCAAAACGGCGTGCTTTGCGTCAATGTGCTTTCCGAGGGGCATCAGGACCTGTCGCGTCTCTTCGGCGGCAAGACGCCGGTAGCGGAGCGTTTTGCCGCCGCCGCATGGTCGGAACTATCGACCGGCTCGCCGGCATTGGAGGATGCGCTCGTCTCGTTCGACTGCCGCATCGTGCACCGCGCCAATGGCGGCACGCACGATATTCTGATGTGCGAAGTCGATGCCATCCGTCTGCGCGACGGAGGGCAGGGGCTCATTTATTTCGACCGGGCCTATCATCCGGCCGGATAGGCCGGATCAGCAAGAGGTCTTCGATTACCTTGATGACCAGGGCGGGATGTTCACGATGCGGCGAATGTCCGGTGTCCGGCAAAATATGGAATGATCCGCGCCCAGCCGCGATCCGACGTGGATGGGCAAGTGAACCATATTCATCCCGGTCGCCGTGAATGGCAATCACCGGACAACCCAGTTTCTCAAGTGCGGCATCGAGGTTCCATTCGGCGAATTCCGGAGCCAACCAGGTTTCGATCCACGCGCGCAGCACCCAATCAGCTTTCTCACCGTGATATTTGGCGAGCCGGGCAATATTGTCGACCGACGCAAATTCCTGTTGCGAGGTCCTAATACCCTGCACGGTTCTATCTTCCACGAAAGCCTGGGCGGCGATGGTAATCACGGCATTGCAGCCGGCAAACCTGGCCCCCGTTTCCACCGCCATGCCGCCACCCACGCTATGCCCACAGGCGATAAATTCCCCAACCGCCAATTGCTCGCACAGGAGGGGAACGAAGTGTTCCGCTTCCTGGGCAATGAAGTCTCGCTCCAAAATGTCCGTACGAGCATCGGAACGACCAAAGCCCAATCGATCATAGGCGATCACACGTCGGCCGAGAGAACGAGCCAACAACTGCGGGAAATCTTTCCAGAGTGCGACGCATCCGAGAGAGTCGTGAAACAGGATGATCGGAGATTTGGAATTCAGATCGCGCGGCGCCCATGATTTGGCATAGAGGCGCCCGGCGGGGCTCTCTATCCAGTACTCTGCTTCCACGATTTCTGTCATTTTTCCAGCCTACCTGGAGAGTGGGGATTCACGCCAGAATGTGGCGCAGAATACCAGCCGAAGCGATTGCGATCAGCACCGTGGGAAGCACCGGTAGTCGGGTCGCCGCCAACATGG
The DNA here is from genome assembly GCF_002944315.1 of Rhizobium sp. NXC24. Taxonomy (NCBI): domain Bacteria; kingdom Pseudomonadati; phylum Pseudomonadota; class Alphaproteobacteria; order Hyphomicrobiales; family Rhizobiaceae; genus Rhizobium; species Rhizobium sp. NXC24. The sequence goes on along the minus strand of NZ_CP024311.1, from coordinate 3,043,257 downwards.
TGAGCGCGAGGGTGATGAGATCGGCTGGCCGTCCGGTGGCGAAGCCTGGCGCGATGACCGTGATCAATACGCAACCCGGGGCGTTCTCCATTACAGTCCGCAAACGGGGACTTAGCGTGCGGTTGCGCAAGAAGACGTATCCTCCGATACGCGTCAGATAGGTGGCCGCCGCCATGCAGATGATGGCAATAACAAATGAAGGATCAAACATCGGTCCGTGCCAGCAGGAATGCAGAGAATACACCGGAGACAGCCCCGGCGGGAACATACCAAGCCCCAGGAAACACCAGGTATGTGGTTGCTGCGACGAGCAAACTGACCAGCCAGGGAAGTGCCGCCTTTGCGCCTTTCCACATTCCGGCCAGCATTACGAAAAATACCGCGGGGAATGCCATGTCAAAGCCATATCGTGTGACATCGCCAAGAACAGGTCCGACGAATGCTCCTATCGTCGTGAAGATGACCCAACTGAAATAGAGGCCGAGAGCGACGCCGAAGAAATAACCGAGACTCAAGGTCGTATTCGACTTCTTTGCGTCGGCGAGACCTATTGCCCAGCTTTCATCACACATGAAGAACAGCGCCATGAACGCCTTTTTCTTCGACAGATGCAGAATAAAGGGAGCTAGCGCCGCGCCCATCAGGAGGTGGCGGCTGTTGACCAGAAACGTGATGGCGACAATGAGGAGAACGTGCGGAGGAGACGTCCAAAGCTCGACAGCCGCGAACTCCGATCCGCCACCGAAGTTCAGCCCCGTCATCAAGGGCACTTCCCCGAGACTGAATCCTTTAGCGGTCGCCCTTGCCCCGAGCACCAGTGCAAAAGGCACGAAGCCCAACATCACCGGTATCGAATCCTTGAGGCCTCGCCATCCTTCCGAGCGTGCCTGCGACCGGACGCTGACATCACCTGAAACGCAGTCCGTCACCTGCACAACCTCTTCTCGTCTTAAATTGCCAACACCTTGCGCGACATAGGAGTGAGATAATAGCGCAGTCGTCTGCGATTTTGGTTGCGTTTTGCGGCTGAAATCTTCAAAAATTGGCATGCTATGCCAAATATTGTGTACTTCCCGGCGGAAAACTCCAATGAAACTTGATTCCTTAGATCGCGCGATACTCCGCGTCCTGCAGCAGGATGGGAAAATCCAGAACACCGAGTTGGCTGCAAAGGTGGGACTGTCTCCGTCTCCATGTCTAAGGCGAGTCAAATTGTTGGAAGAGGCCGGTATCATCAAGCAATATGTCGCCATCCTGGACCCCGCAAAGCTCGATATGGGCTTTACGGTTTTTGTGCGAATATGGCTTTCAAGTCAGGACGAAGAGACAACGACAGCTTTCTATGAGGCGGCCGAAAAGCTTCCGCAGGTGGTCGAGTGCCACCTCATGGCGGGCGACTGCGATTTCCTCCTTCGGGTCGTAGCATCGGATTTGGAGGGATACAGACGGTTCCAGATGGAGCATCTTGGCCGCATCAAGGGGGTCAGAAACATCAAGACCGAAATTCCGATGCAGAAAATCAAGCAGTCGTGGCAAGTGCCAATCTGATGCCGCAGTATCGATTTCCGGCAAGGAGCCGCCTTTGGCGGCATCGGCTCAATAGTTTTCCTGATACCATTCGACGAAACGGCGCACGCCTTCTTCGACTTCGATCTGCGGCTTGAAGCCGGTCAGCGCCACCAGCAGGTCCGGCACGGCATAGGTATTGTGCACGTCGCCGGGCTGCATCGGCAGCATGTGCCGGATCGCCTTCTTGCCGAGCATCGCTTCGATGGTCTCAACAAAGGTCATCAGCCCGACCGGCTGGCCGCCACCGATATTGACGACGCGGAAGGGCGCGTGTTTCGACAGCGTATCGGTGACCGTTTCGGAAACGACGCGGTTTTCCTCTAAGGGTACGACGCCGATAAGGCGGACAATGCCTTCGACGAGATCGTCAATATAGGTGAAATCGCGGCTCATCTTGCCTTCGCCGTAGATCTCGATAGGCCGGTCGTTCCTGATGGCATCGACGAACTTGAACAATGCCATATCGGGACGGCCCCAGGGACCGTAGACGGTGAAGAAACGGAAGGCGGTCGTCGGAATGCGGAAGAGGTGGGCATAGCTATGCGCCATCAGCTCCATGCTCTTCTTCGTCGCCGCGTAGATCGTCATCTGCTCGTCGGCCTTGTCGCTTTCCGCAAAGGGGATCTTCTCGTTGGCGCCGTAGACCGAGGAGGTGGAGGCAAGCAGCAGGTGTTTCGGCTGCAGGCTTTTCGCCAGCTCCAACACATTGAACGAACCGGTGACGTTGGAATCCACGTAGGATCGCGGATTTTCCAGGCTGTAACGCACGCCTGCCTGGGCGGCGAGATGGACGATGACGTCAGGTTCCGCCAGTTCCGCCGCGTGATCCAGCGCCGCCTTGTCTTCCAGCATGCCCGTGACCGCCTTGAAGCCATTGGAGCGGGCGAGAATCGCGGTGCGCTTCTCCTTGAGCTTGACGTCGTAATAGGGCGTCATGCCGTCGAAGCCGACGACGAAATGACCTTCGTCGAGCAGGCGCTTGGCAAGATGGAATCCGATGAAGCCGGCGGTGCCGGTGATGAGATAACGCATTGATCGGCCTTTGCTTAAAGCATTTCCAGGAAAAGTGCGTAGCGGTTTTCCGTTCGGAATGCGTAAACGCTCTAAAGTGTGTCGTCGCTGGAGGGTCTGCCGACGCTTGTATAGGCAAAGCCGTGCTTTGTGACCTCGTCATGGCGATAGATGTTTCTGAGGTCGACGAGAACCGGGGCATTCATAACGGATTTGAGCCGGCCGAAATCGAGTGCGCGGAACTGGTTCCATTCCGTGATGATAACGAGCGCGTCGGCGCCGCGTGCGGCGCTATAGGCATCGTCTGCATAGGTGATGTTTTCGATCAACTGGCGAGCATTATCCATACCCTCCGGATCGTAGCCCGCTACCGAGGCACCGGCATCCTGCAGCGCCTGGATGATCGAGATCGAAGGGCTGTCGCGCATGTCGTCGGTATTCGGCTTGAAGGTCAGGCCGAGGACGGCAATGGTCTTGCCCCTGATATCGCCGCCCATGGCCGCGATCACCTTGCGGCCCATGGCGCGCTTGCGGTTGTCGTTGATCGAAACCGTCGTCTCGATCAGGCGCACGGGGCTGTCGTAATCCTGTGCGGTTTTGGCGAGCGCCAGCGTGTCCTTCGGGAAGCAGGAGCCGCCATAGCCGGGGCCGGCATGCAGGAATTTCGAGCCGATGCGGCCGTCGAGACCGATACCGCGCGAGACTTCCTGCACATTGGCGCCGACCTTCTCGCAGAGATCGGCCATCTCGTTGATGAAAGTGATCTTCATCGCAAGGAAGGCATTGGCGGCGTATTTGATCAGCTCCGACGTGCGGCGGGAGGTAAAGAGCAGCGGCGCCTGGTTGAGGTAGAGCGGCCGATAGACTTCGGTCATGACGCCGCGGGCGCGCTCGTCGTTGAGGCCGATGACGATGCGGTCGGGACGCTTGAAGTCTTCGATGGCAGCGCCTTCGCGCAGGAATTCTGGATTGGAGACGACTGCGACATCGGCATCCGGATTGGTCTCACGCACGATTCGCTCGACTTCGTCGCCGGTGCCGACGGGCACGGTCGATTTGGTGACGATGACGGTAAAGCCCTTGACGTGCTGGGCGATTTCGCGGGCGGCGGCATAGACGTAGGAGAGATCGGCGTGGCCGTCACCGCGACGCGACGGCGTGCCGACGGCGATAAAGACGACGTCACTTGCGGCAACGCTGCTTTCAACCTCGGTCGAAAAGGAGAGGCGACCGGCGCGGACATTGTCGGCAACCAATTGTTCAAGGCCGGGTTCGAAGATCGGGATTTCACCCTTGCGCAACGCCTCGATCTTGCCGGCGTCCTTGTCGACACAAATCACGTCATGACCGAAATCGGCAAAGCAGACGCCGGACACCAAACCCACATAACCGGAACCGATCATCGTGATGTGCATGAAACTTCAATCCTTTTGCTAGCGCAGGACTCAGCGTCGGAACGCACGCCCGTCTTTGGCGGCCATCTGCGCTTATATACACAGGATCGTCGGTGACTCCTATACGTTGCGGTGCTTATCCAGGCGGTTGAGACAGAAGTGTCATAAAGACGGGTACCCCGCCGGCGCACCGGACGAGCGGCTTGCCTGCCCACCGCGTCGTGCTAGACATTCCGCATAGACCTTCCAATCCAAAGGCAACTCCCATGGTGCTCGATCTCATCGTCCGCAATGCCAGCCTTCCCGATGGCCGCGAGGGGCAGGATATCGCCATTGCCGGCGGCAAGATCGTGGCTGTTCAGCCGGGCATGGAAGGGGAGGCGGAGCGCGTGATCGATGCCGATGGGCAACTGGTTTCGCCGCCGTTCATCGACTGCCATTTTCACATGGATGCGACGCTGTCGCTTGGCCTGCCGCGGCTGAATACATCGGGGACGCTGCTCGAAGGTATCGGGCTCTGGGGGGAGTTGAAGCCGCTGCTGACGCATGAGGCGGTGGCAGAGCGGGCATTGCGTTATTGCGATCTTGCCGTGTCGCAAGGGTTGCTCGCCGTGCGGACCCACGTCGATATCTGCGACGACCGGTTGCTTGCCGTCGAAGCGCTGCTGGATGTGAAGAGAAAAGTCGCACCTTATCTCGATCTGCAGCTCGTCGCCTTTCCGCAGGACGGCTATTACCGCTCGCCGACGGCGGCGCAGAACCTGGAACGCGCGCTGGATCTCGGTGTCGATATTGTTGGCGGTATCCCGCATTTCGAGCGGACGATGGACGAGGGCGCGCATTCGGTGCGTGCGCTCTGCGAGATCGCCGAAAAGCGCGGTTTGATGGTCGACATGCATTGCGACGAGACCGACGATCCGCTGTCGCGCCACATCGAGACGCTGGTCGCCGAGACGGTGAGGCTCGGCCTTCAGGGCAGGGTGGCCGGCTCGCATCTGACGTCGATGCATTCGATGGACAATTATTATGTCTCCAAGCTCCTGCCGCTGATTGCTGAGGCGGGCGTGCACGCGATCCCCAATCCGTTGATCAACATCGTGCTTCAGGGCCGGCACGATACCTATCCGAAGCGGCGCGGACTGACCCGGGTCAAGGAGATGCGCGAATTCGGCATCAATATCGCCTTCGGTCAGGATTGCTGCATGGACCCATGGTATTCGCTCGGCGGCGCCGACATGCTGGATGTCGCCCATATGGGACTGCATGTCGGTCAATTGACGTCGCGCGAAGCGATGCGGTTCTGTTTCGACGCGGTCACCGTCAATCCGGCCAAAGTGATGGGGCTCGACGGTTACGGGCTGGAGGTCGGCTGCAACGGCGATCTCGTCGTGCTGCAGGCGCGCGATCCGATCGAAGCGGTGCGATTGCGTGCGGCGAGGCTTTTTGTTGTTCGGCACGGCAAGGTGATCAGCGAGACGCCGGCGCGGATCGCGAAACTGTCGCTCGAAGGCCGGCCGCAATCGGTCGATCCAGCCGCCTACGCGCCAATGCCACCAAGAATTTAACCCATTAGGCATAGCATCGCTTATCGCTTGTGATTGCTATCGCGTTGCAGCATGATGAATTGGGTGCAATCGTTCCGGCGGGGATGATGCATAAGGGGCGGTTCAGGGCTGGTGCATGAAGTCAAATTTTGCCGTGCGTACAATGCGGGCTGGGGAATTGGAGCTCGCTCTCGAATGGGCGCGGCAGGAGGGATGGAATCCCGGTGTCGATGATGCCCTGGCATTTTGGGAGGCGGATCCTTCCGGCTTCTTTATAGGCGCGATCGGCGAAGTGCCGGTCGGCTGTATTTCCGTCGTGCGTTATGGCGAAAGCTTCGCCTTTCTCGGCCTCTACATCGTCCACCCCGAATTTCGCGGCAAGGGTTATGGCAAGGCGCTGTGGAAGAAGGGCATGGCGTTTGCGGGCAATCGTACCATCGGTCTCGACGGCGTCGTTGCGCAGCAGGAAAACTACCGCAGCAGCGGCTTTGAAATGGCCTATGGCGGTGTCCCGAGAATGCCTGATATAGGCGAAGCAAAGGTGGACGTCGTTCCGGTCACGCAGGACAAGCTCGAAGGCTTGCTGCGATATGATGCCGCCATCTTTCCAGGGCTGCGCTACTCCTTCCTCACGGCCTGGTGCGGCGCGCCGGAAAAACGAAAATCCGTCATGGTCGGCAGCGGCAGCAAGATTCGCGGCTACGGCACGATCCGGCGCTGTTTCGAGGGGTACAAGGTCGGTCCGCTGTTTGCAAACAGTTCCGATGTGGCATCGGCCTTGCTGGCCAAGTTGCTGCCGGAGGCCAAGGGCCGGCCTGTATATATGGACGTGCCTACGGACAACATCGACGCGATCAGGCTTGCCGAAGCGGCCGGACTGTCGCCGGTGTTCGAAACGGCGCGAATGTATCGTGGCGAACCGCCCAAAATGCCACTCGACCGCGTCTTTGCCGTCACCACGCTTGAGCTTGGCTAGTTCCATGTCCTCTCGCGTAGGGTGGGCGAGCGATTTTCTTCGCTTACCCAGCTCCAATATTTCGCATGTGGATATGCGCCGACGGGAAAAATCCTGTTAGGCGCGCTGATTCGTCACGTAAAAAGCCGAATCTCCTGAGACAACAGGGTCGCTTTCCCAAAAACAAAGTTTTATAGATGCGCGGGTTTGAGCAAGGCGCACCGCTGTGCGCAGGAAGCGGGAATGGATAAATGACGAACGTTGTAGTGATCGGCTCGCAATGGGGTGACGAAGGCAAGGGCAAGATTGTCGACTGGCTTTCGGAACGCGCAGATGTGATTGTACGCTTTCAGGGCGGTCATAATGCCGGTCATACGCTTGTTGTCGACGGTGTCAGCTACAAGCTTGCGCTGCTGCCTTCGGGCCTCGTGCGCGGCAAGCTCAGCGTCATCGGCAACGGCGTCGTCGTTGATCCCCATCATTTCGTCGCTGAAGTCGAAAAGCTGCGCGCCCAGGGCATCGCGGTTACGCCCGACGTTCTGCGTATTGCCGAGAACGCCCCGCTGATTCTGTCGCTGCACCGCGATCTCGACGCTCTGCGCGAAGATGCCGCTTCCAACAGCGGCACGAAGATCGGCACGACCCGTCGCGGCATCGGCCCGGCCTATGAAGACAAGGTCGGCCGCCGTGCGATCCGCGTCATCGATCTTGCCGAACCGGATACGCTGCCGGGCAAGATCGATCGGCTGCTGACGCATCACAATGCGCTCCGCCGCGGCATGGGCCTCGATGAAATCTCGTTCGATGCTTTGCACAACGAACTCACCTCTGTTGCAGAGCATATTCTTCCCTATATTGATCAGGTCTGGCGGTTGCTCGACGAGCAGCGCAAGGCTGGCGCCCGTATCCTTTTCGAGGGTGCGCAGGGCGCTTTGTTGGATAATGACCACGGCACCTATCCGTTCGTGACGTCGTCCAACACGGTCGCGGGCCAGGCAGCAGCCGGTTCCGGCCTCGGCCCGACGGCGCTCGGCTATGTGCTCGGCATCACCAAGGCCTATACGACGCGCGTCGGCGAAGGGCCGTTCCCGTGTGAACTGCATGACGAGATCGGCAAACACCTGTCGACGGTTGGCCGAGAGGTTGGCGTCAACACCGGCCGTCCGCGCCGCTGCGGCTGGTTCGATGCCGTGCTGGTTCGCCAGACGGTGAAGACTTCCGGCATTACCGGCATTGCCTTGACCAAGCTTGACGTGCTCGACGGTCTCGACGAACTGAAGATCTGCGTCGGCTACAAACTGGATGGCAAGGAGATCGACTATCTGCCGGCCAGCCAGGCGGCGCAAGCCCGCGTCGAGCCGATCTACATCACGCTCGAAGGCTGGAAGGAATCGACCGTCGGCGCCCGCAAATGGGCCGATTTGCCGGCACAGGCGATCAAATATGTCCGGCAGGTGGAGGAGCTAATCGGCGCTCCGGTGGCGCTGCTTTCGACCAGCCCGGAGCGCGAAGACACTATACTTGTGACCGATCCGTTTGAGGGCTAATGTCGCGGATCAATGACGAATCCCGGTTCGGCCACGTGCCGGGCATCATGAGAAAGTACTGATGGCGGATTTTGTAGCAGTCATTCGACGGGCCGTGGACGGCTTGGCCGATAATACTCCCGAGATGCGGGTCAAGGTTTACGAGCGGGCTCGTGGTGCCGTTCAGCGGCAGCTTGAGAGCATGAAGCCGCGCCCGCCGGAGGAGATGCTGCGCCGTCAGCTCGACAAGCTGGAAGCCGCGATCGTCGAGGTGGAAGCCGAGCATGCCGAGGCGCTGCCGCTGGCTGAAGAGCCAGTCGCGGAAACGCCTTTGGTGCAGGAGGAGCCGCAGCAGGAGCCTGCTGAAGAGCATCATGTTGCGCAAGAACACCATGTCGAGGAACCGGAGCCGGCCCATCCGGAGGTCGCTGCGCACGAGGAGCCCGCCGCTCACGAGCCGGTGCACGAAGAGCCGACCCATGAAGAGCCGACCCATGAAGAGCCGGCTTATGAAGAGCCTGTCTATGAGGAGCCCGCGCATGCTCAGCATCAGTCCGCTGAGCACCATGAGCCGGTAGAGGAATGGGCCGAGGCGCCGCAGGAGCAGGCGCCCGCGGCTGTTCACCACGTCGAGGCCTATGCGGAGCCGGTCCAAGAGCAGGTGCATGAGGAAGCGCCGGAGCACTATGCGGAGGAGGTGCCGGCCGTTGCCGCCGAGCCCGCGCATGCCGCTCCGCAGACGCATACTGCTCATCAGGCGCCTGCCGATGATGTTATGAGCCAAGTCGAGGAAATTTGGGCCGAGGTGGATGCGCCTGCGAAGCGGGCCGAATCCGAGCCGGTGGCGGTACCCGTCATGCCCGCCGCCGCCTTTGCGCCTGCCGTCTTCGGCCATCCCGTGGAGCCGCCCGCCCCGACGAAAGCGCCGGCGAGCGACAAGGCTTTTGCCTGGGATGCGGATGTTTTCGAAGAGCTGCAGTCGGTGCCGGCGCCAGCCGCCAAGCCGGCACAGCCCGCCCGGCAGCAAATGCCGGATAATGCCTTTGACGATGTCGATCTCTTCGCCGATGTGCATTCTCCGTCCAAGTCAGCGCCGAAGAACGATGCTGGCGAGGATGGCTGGCGCGAGCTCAAGGAGCTTGCCGGCTTTGACAAAATCGCCGAGGGGGACCGCGGCGGCGGCTCTTCCATTCCGCCGGATCTCAACCGGGCCATGGCGGCGAAGCTGCAGGGCAAGAGCTTCCGTATGGAGCCGAAGCGCCGCCGCTTCAGCGTGACCAGTATTATCGTGGCCCTCGTTGGCCTCGCGATCGTCGCCGGCGGTGGCTATGCCGCCTGGCTGAACCGTGAAGCGCTCAACAAGATGGTCGCCGACCTCATCAGCTCGGCACCGAAGACTGCGACCACTCCGGCTACCGAGACGGCCAAGAACAACAATACGGCCGCTCCAGCCACAAATGCGCCTGCCGCTTCGACACCGGGCGCGACCGCTCCGGCGCAAAACAATAATGCCGCCACGCAGCCGCCGGCAGCGGGCAACACCAATGTCGCCTCGCTCGACAACGACGCCAACACGGTCAACAGCAAGTTCACGCAGCGCTTGTTGGCGAATGGCACGGAAGAGGATCAAGGTCCGGCAGCGGGCGCTCAGCCGGGTGTCGCTGAAGGCAAGTCCGTGGCCGAGCAGAATGTAGCCTCCGCTGCCCCGGCAAGAGCGGCAACGCCGCCCGCCAACAATGCGAATGGCGCGCAGGCGCCCGCCGCGACCGCGCCGACCACGACGCAGCCTTCAGCCGATCAGCAATCCTCCGCTCCCACCCAGCAATCGCCTGCCGCTCAGCAGCAGCCACAAGCTAATCAACAGCAGACGGCGCCGGCCACGGATGGGCAGAAGGTGTTCCTCTATGAGGAGCGTCTCGGCCAGACATCGCCCACGGCTTTCGAAGGCACCGTCACGTGGTCTCTGCAGGAGGGCAAAGGTGAAGATGGCCGGCCGGAGCCTTCCGTCCAGGGCCTCATCAACGTGCCCGAGCGCGGCCTGACGGCGACGATCACCGTGTCGCGCAATACCGATGCCTCGTTGCCGGCAAGCCATCTCGTAGAGCTTGCCTTCCAGGTTCCGCCGAATTTCGAAGGCGGCGCCATCGACAACGTGCAGCGGATCGCGCTCAAGTCGACCGAACAGGATCGCGGCGACGCCCTGATCGCCGTACCGGCCAAGGTTACCGACGACGTCTACATGGTCGCGCTCAACGATTTTCCGGATGCGCGTAAGACCAATCTCGATCTCCTGAAAACCCGCAACTGGATGGACATTCCCGTGGTCTACCGCAATGGCCGTCGTGCATTGCTGACCATGGAGAAGGGGCCGGCCGGCACCGACGCCTTCAACAAGGCGATTACCGAGTGGCAGGCGCTTGGCGGTGTCGCTTCGAGCGGCCAATAAGCGGTCTCAAATCATTGGAATCAAAAAAGGCGGGCCTTACGGTCCGCCTTTTGTTTGAATTCGTACTGTAATGTCTGAAATCGGAAGCGTTAAGCGGTGGCTTCGACCACCCGCAGAGCCTTGGCGCGTTCCAGCGCATCCTTCTGCACGGCTTCCTGCACCTTCTCGAAGGCGCGGACTTCGATCTGGCGGACGCGTTCGCGGCTGATATCGAACTCGGCCGAGAGGTCCTCCAGCGTCACCGGCTCTTCCGCAAGGCGGCGAGCCTCGAAGATGCGGCGCTCGCGATCGTTCAAGACGCTCATGGCGCGAGCCAACATGCGGCGGCGCGTATCAAGTTCGTCCTGCTCGATCAGCACGTCTTCCTGGCTGTCATGATCGTCCACCAGCCAGTCCTGCCACTGACCCGAATCGCCCTCGGCGGCCTTGATCGGCGCGTTCAGCGAGGCGTCGCCCGAGAGGCGGCGGTTCATCGAAACGACCTCTTCCTCGGAGACGTTCAGCTTGGTGGCGATCTCGGCGACATGCTCCGGCTTCAGGTCGCCGTCATCGATGGCCTGGATGCGGCCCTTCAGGCGACGCAGATTGAAGAACAGACGCTTCTGATTGGCGGTCGTGCCCATCTTCACCAGCGACCACGAGCGCAGAATATATTCCTGGATCGAGGCCTTGATCCACCACATGGCATAGGTTGCCAGGCGGAAGCCACGTTCCGGGTCAAACTTCTTGACGGCCTGCATCAGGCCGACATTGCCTTCCGACACCACTTCGCCGATCGGCAGGCCATAACCGCGATAGCCCATGGCAATCTTCGCCACGAGGCGCAGATGGCTGGTGACGAGCTTATGGGCAGCCTGACGGTCGGCATGTTCCGCGTAGCGCTTGGCGAGCATGTACTCTTCCTGCGGCTCCAACATCGGGAACTTGCGAATCTCGTCGAGATAGCGGTTGAGGCCGGCTTCACCGGCGGTAATGGACGGCAAGGTATTACGGGTCATGAATGCACCCTCCTATTCGAGATCTGGCCCCTTCTGGAGACGTATTGCGCGCCCTTTGCGAAGCAGACCAAGGCGTGCAGGTCGTGAAGACCCCGCACTAAACCAATGTGTAGATAAGTACGGCAAAACAGTGATTCAAGAACGTAGTCACGCAAGAGTTACCCCGGCGCGACAGCTATGCCCGCCGTAACGTTTGTCTCTGAGACTATCTTCCCGAATACTCCGGTCCTGTGAGATTTGGCGACTTCAGCATCAAAACGCTTCGCGTTTTGGATAACTGCGTGACGCACGCCGGAGATCGGCTCCCCCCAATTATAGGCGGCGAAGGGGCCCGCGTCCAGTCGCGCATTTGTGGAGCTCGGTAGCAGTCTTTTCTTTCGATCCATCAGGGCGAGCCATGCATACGAATAAAAATACTTGAATATAAGAGCATATGCTCCTATATCGACCTAATTAAGAGCATATGCTCTCATTTAACGACAGAGAAGCGATCATGAGCGAAGCTGAGATACTTGTAACCGGTGCGACGGGACGGACTGGAGGCGCCGCCATCGGCGAACTCTTGAAGATAGGCAAGAGCGTGCGTGCCTATATGCGCTCGTACGACGAGCGGGCAGCGGCGCTGAGGCAGCGCGGTGTCGATATAGCCGTTGGAGATTTCACCGACATCGATCACATTCGGGCGGCCATGGAAGGCATCCGGTCGGCGTATTTTCTTCACCCGATCGCACCAGGCATCCTTGGCGCTGCGACCTATTTCGCACAGGCTGCAAAGGAAGCGGGTGTTAGCGCGATCGTCAACATGTCGCAGATTTCGGCGCGCCGAGAGGCGGTAAGCCATGCGGCGCAGGACCATTGGATCTCGGAGCGGGTCTTCGACTGGTCAGGCGTTTCGACGACGCATCTTCGCCCTACGTTTTTTGCGGACTGGCTCGCTTATCCCCATTTCGCAAAGGAAATCTGGGCGACGAAGAAGATCTCGTTCCCCTTCGAGAACGGGCGGCATGCGCCTATCGCCTCCGATGATCAGGGCCGGGTGATCGCCCATGTCCTGGCTAATCCGAAGGGCCACGAAGGCAAGATCTATCCGCTCCACGGTCCAGTCGAGATGGACTACACAGAAATCGCTGCCGTCGTGAGCGACGTGCTTGGCGCGAAGATCGAATATGCGCCGTCCTCGATAGAGGCGTTCAAGGATAGGATAGAAAATTTCTACAAGTTCCCGCCGTTCCTTGTGCAGCACCTCGTCGAAGTCGCCCAGAACTATCGTGACGGCATCTTCTCGGGCACTAACGATTTGGTCGAGGCGATTACCGGAACGCCGGCGCTCTCGGTCCAGCAGTTCGTCTCCAACAATCGCGCCGCCTTCGCGTGAATGCCGCGAAGACAAATCGGGGATTTTACAATGTCACATGCTCAAGAAGAACGTCATCCCTTTCTGGACGATCTGACCGCCGACGCGGAGCTTACCAGCTCCGTGTTGCGAGGTTCCGTCATCGGACGCGACGAAATCAGGCTCGCCGTGAACGCCGTCGGAACTTTCTATGCATCACAGACGCCGACGTTCCTTCAGACCGTCGGCTCCCGGCTCTTCCTTGAATATGAGGCCGTTCTGACGAACGGAGAGAAGCTGACCGCCGTCGTGGTCGTCGATCGCGCCTCCGACGGTTCGGTACCGCGGGTCAGCGTGCGGATGAGTCCGCTCGGCGCTGTTCTGTCGCTCGGCGCCCATTTGCGCGGGGCGCTCTCCGGGCAGTTGCCCGAAGAGCTTTTTCTTTGAACCCAACCGACCGCCGGGCCAGCGACAGAGATCGTTTGCCCCGAGGTGCTGCCCCAGAAAGGAAATTCGTTATGGACGTCGCCAACAACACAGTCTTCATCACCGGTGCCAATCGCGGTCTGGGCCTGGCATTTGCACGCGAGGCGCTCCGCCGCGGAGCATCGAAGGTCTATGCAGGCATGCGCAACACGAGCGGCTTCGATGAGCCGGGCATCGTTCCGGTCAGGATCGATGTCACGGATAAGGCATCGATTGCTGCAGCGGCAGAACTGGCAGCGGATACCACGCTATTGATCAACAATGCGGGGATCGCCGCCCTGATCGACGGGCCTCTGGCAGACGATGTCGAAGCGCAGTCGCAACGTCTTTTCGATACCAACTATTATGGTGTGGTGCGCGTCTCGCAGGCCTTCGAGCAGATCCTTTCAGCCAAGCCCCATGCCGCCATCATCAACGTGCTGTCCGACATCGTCTGGCTTCCACGGCCCTATCTGACATCTTATGCCGCTTCCAAGGCGGCGGCATGGAGCTATACGAACCAGCTTCGCTTCCATCTTCGCGATAGCGGCATCGAGGTCCTTGGCTTGCATGTCGGATTCGTGGATACCGATCTGACCAACGGCATCGATGTGCCGAAGGCGAGCCCAGGGGACGTGGTGCGCCAAACCTATGACGCGCTCGCCGCTGGCAAGAGCGAGATCATGGCCGATCAGGGCACTGCGTTACTGAAGAGCACGCTTGCGGCCGACGTGCCCGGCTATATCACTCCGCCGGAAGGGGTATTCTAACTTCGGCGGTGGCAGAAGTTGCTGTGGAGCGCGGAGATTCTTCGGCTTCGCGCCTGCGGCGCTTTGGTTAGGAATGGGATTCGAAAGGAACATAGAATGCTGTCGGCCAACCAACCACTCGGAATCGATCAGTGCAACTGCTCCGCCATGAGAAAGGCGAGCCGACAGATCACGCGGTTTTATGATGATCATCTTGAGCCGGTCGGGCTGCGCATCACGCAGTTTCTGATTCTGGCGGCTCTCGGGGAGGCTGGCGGCGCCACGGTCAACGTTCTCGCCGAACGGCTCGATATCGAGCGGACGGCGATGGGAAAGATGGTCGGATTCCTGGAGCGAGATGGGTTTGTTACCATCAAGCCGTCTCCCGCAGACGGAAGGGTTCGTGTCGTTGAACTCACCAAGGAGGGTCGCCTCCTGCACAAGAGGGCCGAGCCTCTCTGGGAGAGGGCTCAGCAAGAATTCGAGCAATTGAACGGGGCCGCAAACGTCGCAACTCTGCGCCGGGGACTGAGAGAAATCGCCGTCGGCGATTCTGCGAAGGTCTCACCCGAAGACTAAAGCTTCGGACTGATTACTGGGCAGGGGCCAATCACCAATCTGCTGTTGGCCCCTTCAAGCAATTCGGAGGCGCTTCTCAAGCACGCAACACTGCCACCAGTTCTTCCATATCATCCGGCAGCGGCGCTTCGAAGTGCATGACTTCGCCGGTGCGAGGGTGTTCGAATTGCAGGAGATAGGCGTGGAGCGCCTGACGGGGGAAGCGATTGACGACCTGCTTGGCGGCATCCGGCAGCAGGTTGGCCTTGGTCTTGAAGCCGCCGCCATAGACGGCGTCGCCGAGCAGGGGATGGCCGATATGGGCCATGTGAACGCGGATCTGGTGGGTGCGGCCGGTTTCGAGGTGGCAGTCGACCAAGGAGGCGAGGGCGGTGGCGTCCGGAGCCTCGTGAAAACGTTCAATCACTTCATAATGCGTGATCGCCTCGTCGGCATCCTGATTGTTCGGGCGCTTGACAGCGCGGCGGGTACGGTCGCCGGTGGAGCGGCCAAGCGGCGCGTCGATGGTGCCGATCAGTTGCCGGGGGCGGCCCCAGACGATCGCCTGATAGGCGCGTTCCAGCGACCGCGTGCGGCCGTGGTCGGCGAATTGCAGGGACAGGTGGCGGTGGGCGATATCGTTCTTGGCGACGACCATGACGCCGGTGGTGTCCTTGTCCAGCCGATGGACGATGCCCGGCCGGCGCACACCGCCAATACCAGAGAGACTTTCGCCGCAATGATGGATCAGCGCGTTGACCAGCGTGCCCGTCCAGTTGCCGGCGGCGGGGTGAACGACGAGGCCGGCGGGCTTGGAGATGACAATGACGTCGTCATCCTCGTAAAGCACATCAAGCGGAATGTCTTCGCCGAGTGGCGTCGGGTCTTCGGGCTCGGGCAGGGTGATCTCGTAGGTATCGCCAGGGCGCACCTTGCGTTTGGCATCGGTAACCGGGGTCCCGTTGAGCAGGACGGCGCTATCCTTGATCAAGGCCTGGATGCGGCTGCGGGAAAATTCCTCGCCGACCTGCGCAGTCAGCCATGCATCGAGGCGGCCTTCGGCTGTTTCATCGGCGGTTAGGACTTTTCTAATGCCCGCGGCTTCTTTAAAGGGGTCGCTCAAACGCATTCTCCGGCGCACTGGGCGCTCTCTAGGAAATAGGACGCATCGATGACGAATCTCGAGCCAGACGATCAAGAGGAAAAGCCCCTCGATCCGGCCCTGGAAAATGTCCGACGCAAGATGGTTCGCCTGCAGATCGTCTCGGTCGCCATCATGGTGGTGAGCCTTATGGCGGTGTTCGGCGCCGTTGTCTACAAGACGATGCGGCCTGCACCGAAGGCAGCGGGTCAAGCCGCCTCGAATATTCCCGCCGACGCACCCGTTGCGGTGAGCGCAGCGCTGCCGCAGGGCTTTACCGTGCTGTCCACGGCACTCTCCGGAAACCAGGTGCTGTTTTATGGCACGCTCGCCAGCGGCCAGCGCCAGGCCGTTGTTTTCGACTACGGTATCGGCCGCATCGTCGCGACCATATCGCTTTCCAACTGACGGTTTCGCGATGACGGGCGACCGGTTGATCGAGATCACCCATCCCGACGATCCGCGCATCGCCGAATTCCGTAATATCCGCGAGCGTGATCTCGTGGGCCGCGAGAACCGCTTCATTGCCGAGGGCACGGTGGTGCTGCGGCTTCTTGCCGAGGCGCATGCGGCTCAAGGAGACTTCGTCGGCGAAAAAGTGCTGCTGTTGCGCAACCGCGCCGCGGGATTGGAAGAAATCATCGCCGCCTTTCCGCCTGACGTGCCAGTCTATGTTGCGGAGGCTTCGGTGCTGGACGGCATTGTCGGTTTCCATCTGCATCGCGGCGTGCTGGCGCTCGGCCGGCGCAGGGCGGAGCCGGATATCGGCGCCTTTTTAGACCGCTTGCCGGAGCGGGCGCTCGTCCTTGTGGGCTGCGGCATTTCCAATCACGATAATGTCGGTTCAATGTTCCGCAATGCTGCCGCCTTCGGGGCAGATGCGGTGCTGCTCGACGAAACTTGCTGCGATCCGTTGTATCGCAAGGCGCTGCGCGTCTCGGTCGGCTCGGCGCTGACGGTGCCCTATTGCCGTCAATTGAGCGATGTCGATCTGCTGACCGCGCTGGCGGAGCGCGGCTTTGCCATCTGGAGCCTTTCTCCGCGCGGCAACACCGATATCCGCGCCGTTCCGCCGGCCGATAGGATGGCGCTGGTGGTCGGCACCGAAGGGGCGGGGTTGCCGCAGAAAATTCTGTCGACCTTTGGCAGCCTGCGGATACCGCAGGCGCCGAGCCTCGACAGCCTGAACGTGGCAACGGCGAGCGGCATCGCACTCTTCGCCATGGCGTCGTTGACTAAACGCGTCTGAAATTTCCGTCTTTGTAGAGAGCACTTATTGCTGCTTGGGCAGCAGGGCCGCGGCGCGGTCGGCAAGGCTGATACGCGCGCCTTGCTCGGCGGCGCTCGTCTCCTTCGGCAGGAGATCGAAGATCGGCGATTTTTCGCCCTCTTTGAGGGCGGTCATTGCCACCATGTTGGCGGCGATGTTGGCGATCTCTTCCCGCATGGCCTGATCATGCGAGGGCGAGCGCGATTTGAGCAGGCGGTCGGAAAGGGCCGCAGCACGGTTGCGCACTTCCTCCGTCATTTGAGCGATATCGTCTTCCACGTTGCGCTCCGGTTCTGCTGCGTTGGTATCATGATCGGCAATATCCACGATCCTCGGTTTGGTCGAGGGCTTCGAGCCGTTCATCGGCTTGGCTTGAGGGGCAAGACCCGCGGCCTGCAGCGCGCGGCCGGCTTCCTCCGCCTCGGCATGGGCCGTTTCCAGTTTTTCCTTCAAGCGGGCCACGTCCTGAACGTGGCGTTCGATAGCGGTTTCCTTGTCGGCATTGCCCGCGATCTCGCGATCCAGCCGCTCCTCGAGGTGCTGGGCTTTGTCGCTTTCCTGACCCAGGCGTAATTCTGCATCCTTAGCGCGGAGACTTGCAAGGTTCAGATCCTGGCGCAGCGTGTCGCGCTCGTCCCGCAGCGTTTTGATGCGAAACTTCAGGCTCTCGATCTCGGTCTCGCGAGTTGCCAGATCGATCTTCAGATTGTCCGCGTCGGCGGCCATTTTCGTCATCCGCTTGCGCAAGCCGTCGATATCGGCATCCTTCTCCGCGCCGACTTGTTCAGCCGTATGAATACCGGATTTGAGCTGGCTGATATAGCTTTCCTCGCGGCGCAGGCGAGAGCGCAGTTCACCGGCTTCGACTTCGAGATCGTCGATCCGGGTTCGCAATTCGCTGTTTTCAGAGGCGAAGCGGCCGGCCTCCTGCTGGAGCTTGCCGTTGTGAATCTGCAGGGCGACGCTCTTATCGCGCTCCTGCGTCAGCGCCTGCTCGGTCCTGGCGTTTTCGGCCGCGAAAAGGGCGCGCGCCATGTCCTTCTGCGCGCGTACTTCTTGCGGGCTCAGCGGCATGGTCGCTTTCAGCCGCTTTTCCGTGAACCAGACGATGCGGCGGTGCACTGCGGGCGCGATAAGGAAGACCAGAAAGGCGGCGGTCAGAAAGCCCAATCCAAACAGTAGAGCGAATTCAATCACGGCGCAGCCAGCATCTAAGAGGTGTTTTCAATCTCAATAAAGTGATTAAGCAAATGATTAAGCATGAGGCCGGCGCGCGGGCAAGCATTTAAATCGGATATGGTTTACCGGCGTATCGGGAGTTCGCGACAAGAAAAGGCCCGCGAACTGCGCGGGCCAGGCGGCGAAATATGGGGGAATATCGCCAAAAGATCAGAAGGGATTCCAGGTCGGGTTCGGCGTGACCTTGAGGTAGCCGAGGTTGACGCCGAGACGAGCGCCGAGGCCGGTGCGGATCGGCACCAGCACGATGTCGTTGTTCTTCAGCACGGTCATTCCGACGCCGGCGACAACGAAGGCCTGCCCGCTGACGCCGCCAAAGCGGGTGTAGACGCTGTTGATGTTCGGCAGGTCATAGACCAGCATCATGACGCGGGTGCCCTGGCCGCCGTAGTCGAGGCCAAGCGACGGGCCCTGCCAATAGAGCGGGTGCTCGCCGGCGTTCTTGGTGTTGAGCTGGCCTTCGCCATAGGTCAGCCCTGCGATGAAGGCGCCGGAGCCTTCCTGCCCGAGGATATAGCCGTTCGGCAGGCCGTATTGCTGAAAGGCCCGCTCGACTACCTTTGCGAGGCCGCCGCTGGTCGAGCCGAAGAAGGAATGGCCGGCGTCGACGATTTCCTGCATCGAATATTGGTTGTTGGCCGCAGCCGCCGCCTGACGAACCGGCAGCGCGAAGCTTACGAACGCAACGATGGCTAAGATCAAGCCGAGGCCGACCGTTCTCGAGCCGAGGCTGGGCATTCTCTTCAGGAGTTGATAGCGCATGACATTCATCCGTTCATCATGGTCGGTGCAATCGGGAACGGATGCGCCGCGCATTCGCACGAACGCGCCAAGTACACCTCGCCCCTCAGTCCAGACCGTTCCGCCCATGTTCGGCATCGCGAATCGTGCGCGAAAGGGTCTGGTGGTGATGAATGCATTTTGCGGCGATCATCTTAACAATCGGTTTACCAAATATGGTGTCTTTATGGCGTGCGGTACGCCCGCCTGCGGCAATCCTCGGGCAATCTTGCCGTGGCAACGTAGAATCATACTGCGTTCCGCCTTGTCAGCATTCAGGAGACAATGAATGTCGAAGAATCCGAACCTCACCTTGACCGGACCGGATCTGGCCGCGCTGCTATGCAGCCGCGTTTGCCATGATGTGATCTCTCCGGTCGGTGCGATCAATAACGGTCTGGAGCTGCTCGATGAGGGCGGTGCCGATGCCGATGCGATGGAGTTGATCCGCACCAGCGCTCTCAACGCGTCTGTTCGCCTCAAATTCGCACGCCTCGCCTTCGGTGCGTCCGGCTCGGTCGGCGCCTCGATCGATACGGGCGAAGCCGAGCGTGCCGCCAAGGATTTCGCCGCTGCCGAAAAGAAGACAGAGGTCAGTTGGATCGGCCCGCGCGCCATTGTTGCCAAGAACCGCGTGAAGCTGCTGCTCAATCTCTTCCTGGTCGCTTACGGCTCGATTCCGCGCGGCGGCAATATCGAGGTGACGCTGGAAAATCCAGATCTCGACGCCAAGTTCACGATTATTGCCAAGGGCCGGATGATGCGCGTGCCGCCGAAATTCGCGGAGATTTGCTCGGGTGCATTGGAAGAAGCGGTCGATGCCCATTCCATCCAGCCCTACTACACCGTGCTTCTGGCGGACGAGAGCGGCATGGAACTCTCCTACAACGCCACGCCGGAGGAGCTTACTTTCAGCGCTTCCATGCGCAGCGAATAAACGCCGGTCGCACGATTTATACCGATAATCCCGCCACCGGACGTCCGGCGGCGGGATTATCTTTAGGTGTATCGTCGTTCCTGCGCATTCTTTTGGTTGTCGGCACAATTATGAACACAACGGTAACGATTCCTTAGCCTCGTGCGCCTATCGTCCCAATTTGATGATGGCGCCAGACAGATGGCGACCGGGCGCGAAGGAGTTGGTGATGCAGCGATTCATGATTACGGACGCGTCGGATGTCGTGCGTAAGGTCGGCAAGCGGATTCTCTCCGAACTCGATTTTCTCGTCAGTGAAGCCGCCGATGCCCGTGAAGCGCTGACGCGGTGCCAGGCTGAACTCCCGGACTACCTGATCGTCGACGCCGGCATGGAAGGCGCTCTCGATCTCATCGCCAGTATCCGCGCCATGCCGAACGGCAAAGAGGTCAAGATCTATTACTGCGTCGTCGAGGCGGATTTGCGCAAGCTGATGGCCGGTAAACGCGCCGGCGCCACCGATTTCCTGCTGAAGCCTTTCGATCGCAAGATACTGACGGCGGTTTTCGGTAATCGAGCCATCGCAGCCTGATCTTTATCCCATAGACTGTTGAATGCGTCTGGGCCGCCTGTTTGGGCGGCCTTTGTTTTTGATGTTTGAAAATGCAACACAAAAAATCCCGCCTGAAGAGGCGGGATTTTATGTATCGGCGGTGATCGGGGAGGGCGTCTTAGGCGCTTTCGGCGAAATCGCTGCTGTCGGGCTCGCGCAGCACATAGCCACGGCCCCAGACGGTTTCGATATAGTTGGCGCCGCCGGCGGCGTTGGCGAGCTTCTTGCGCAGCTTGCAGATGAAGACGTCAATGATCTTCAGTTCCGGCTCGTCCATGCCGCCATAGAGGTGGTTAAGGAACATTTCCTTGGTGAGCGTGGTGCCCTTGCGGAGCGAAAGCAGCTCCAGCATCTGGTATTCCTTGCCGGTCAGGTGCACGCGCTGGCCGCCGACTTCGACGGTCTTGGCGTCGAGATTGACGATCAGTTCGCCAGTCATGATCACCGACTGGGCGTGGCCCTTGGAACGGCGGACGATGGCGTGGATGCGGGCGACCAGCTCGTCCTTGTGGAAAGGCTTGGTCATGTAGTCGTCGGCACCGAAGCCGAGACCGCGAACCTTGTCTTCAATGCCGGCCATGCCGGAGAGGATGAGGATCGGTGTCTTGACCTTGGACAGTCGCAGCGTGCGAAGCACTTCGTAGCCGGACATGTCGGGAAGGTTAAGATCGAGAAGAATGATGTCGTAGTCGTAGAGCTTGCCGAGATCGACGCCTTCTTCACCGAGATCGGTGGTGTAAACGTTGAAACTTTCGGATTTGAGCATCAGTTCGATGCTCTGCGCTGTCGCGCTATCGTCTTCAATAAGTAGAACCCGCATAATTATCCCCTTTACCGCCGCCGAAAGGTCGTCAGCCCCCTTACGCGATACCGATCAAATCACTGCCTGATTTGGAAGCTGCCACGGAATGGTTAACAAATTCTGATTCACTCTGGCAAGACGTATCGAATTTATTAAATAATTTTTCCATTGCACTGTTTTCCAATGACAATCAGCAAATATCTTTCCTAAAGTGTTGCATTAAGAAGACACGCCAAGTGATTCATTCGACTCGCCAATGTCAACATCTCGAATTCTGAGCGCGACATTTACTGACCCTTAAATGATCGTCCCTATCATTAACGATGCCCGTAAACGAAAGGTTACCAGCGGTAGGTTTTTATTAAGATCGCTGGAAATTTTTTTAACCAAGCCGTTTCAAAGCGGTGCGGCGGGTCAAAATATCGAGAGCCGGGGTCTCGCATCACGGGAGTAATGCGTATGAAGTCACGTGAGAGCCTAACGCGCCTGAAGGAGTTTCAGGTGAACGAAAAACGCCGTCAACTGCAGCAACTGCAGATGATGATGGCGGAATTCGACCGTATGACAAAGGATCTGGAGAGCCAGATCGTGCTGGAAGAGAAAAAGTCCGGCATTTCCGATCCGAACCACTTTGCCTACCCGACCTTTGCCAAAGCCGCACGGCAGCGCGCGGACAACTTGCAGGTGTCGATCCGGGAATTGCAGGTGCAGGAAGAGGCGCTGGAAACATCGCTGGAAGAAATGCAGGCCGAATATGCCAAGGCCGCAGCGCTGGAAGAGCGCGACGGTTCGGGGCCGGTGAGGGCACGCGCCTAATTAACTATTCCGTCGCCATTTCTTGATCTTCGCATCGGACCGATGTTCGGGATTATGCGAGAAGCGGCGGAAGCGGCTCGAAAGCCGTGCATGACTGGCCATGGTGGGTGGCCGGCCATGCACGGCTTTTGGTGTTTTCAAATGAAGATGCTCGATTATCTCCAGCGCGGTGGGGCTACATATTCACCACATCGCGCCATTCCTCATGACGCTGGGCTTGCGCTTTGAAAAATGGGCAAAGTGGAATGATCTTCCAGCCGCCATTGCGGGCCTCTTCGACGGCATGAAGGGCGAGCGCCTGGCCGACGCCCTTGCCGCGAAGTGCATCCGGGACGGCGGTATGATCGATGATGATCAGCTTGGGAGAGGCGCGGGAAAAGGTCATCTCGGCCTCATGGCCTTCGATCGTTGCAGCGTAGCGTCCACCCGATGCGTTGTCTTCGTTGCGGATGTCCATGATTGTCCTCGGATTTCAAATATTTTTGGATCGACGTCGGTTAACGTCTCTTGTCTCAGATCGATGCTAACAAACCTGTCGCCGGTGGCAAGCAGCGCTCGCGGACAGCGTCCACCGTTCGAAAAACGGTTTGGATTTCCGATCTTCTGCGCTATGCGGCTGTGATAAGGGTGATGCAGCCATTTGGGAGGTTTCCGGCACCGATGCGCAATCTGCAAGCCGTGCTTCTGGTCACTGTCCCGTTCCTGCTGGCCTTTGGCCTCGTATTGCCGCTGGTTCGTTTCGAAAAGCTTTATTTCTTCAGCGACACGCCGTCCCTGCTCGGCATCATCGCTTCTCTTTGGGGAGCGGAAAACTATCTTCTCGCCACTATCGTGGCGCTCGTCTCGGTGGCGCTGCCAATCTTGAAGACCGTGAGCCTGGCAATTGAAGCGATGGGGACGCGGAGAAAAAGCGAACGCGGGTTTTTCTTCGAGCATATCGTGCCGCAACTGGCGCGCTGGTCGATGGCGGACGTGCTGCTGGTGGCGATCGTCATCGCCGCCGCCAAAACCAGCGGGCTTGCGACTGCATTTACGCAGCCGGGCCTCTGGTTCTATGCGGGTTCTACCATGATTTCGGGCCTTCTTCATATCCTGTTGAGGAAGGAAAAAGGCCCGAACTGAAGATCAAACGAATGTCGCGTCTGTATGGCAGCCGTCAGTGACGATACTGCTGTATGCGGGTCGTCCGGAGGCCGGCGAGGCCATGGGTATTGATGGACGACTGCCAGGAGAGGAATTCTTCCACAGTGAGCGTATAACGCTCGCAAGCTTCTTCCAAGCTCAGCAAACCACCGCGTACCGCGGCGACAACCTCGGCCTTACGACGGATAACCCAGCGGCGCGTGTTCGGCGGCGGCAGGTCGGCAATCGTAAGCGGGCTGCCATCGGGGCCGATGACATACTTCACTCGGGGACGTATCATTTCGGTCATTGGACTCTCTACACATACTCAAGACCACGGGAGCCACTCTAACTTGCCACATTTAAAAATTGCCTAAGCGCTTGGTAACACTTTGATAATAATTTTAGGGAAAGCCGGAGCGAGCTGATTTGCGCGATGATGGCGACGCAGAAAATCCGGCAATCCGCTGTTATCGCAGCGGAAAAGCCGGTTGTTGCATGAGTTTTCGTCAGTGAAAACTTACGCTTTTGATATGATGTTAGGCGTGGGCGAGGCTTTTCCCGCCGCCCCAGCAGATGAAATTGGGGTTGGCGAAATCGCTGTCATCGCTCTGATCGGTCTTGCCGTAAGAAAGCGGGCGGCCATCGAGCGTAAGGGTTGAGCCGCCTGCGGCGCGCAATACTGCATCACCGGCCGCGGTGTCCCATTCCATCGTGCGCGTGAAGCGCGGATAGACGTCGGCCTTGCCTTCGGCGAGGAGGCAGAATTTCAGTGAAGAGCCGATCGACGTGCAGGCGGTGACGGCATTTTCCGCCAGGAAACTATCCGTCTTCGGGCTGCTGTTGCAGCGGCTGGCAAGCGCCAGCAAATGCTCGGGGCGTGCGCGCACCGCGATTGCGGAACGGTCGGCAACGGTGAACTGGTCGGTGATGGCGAGCTTGCGCGCCTTGCCGGCCTCGCCGGTGAAGGCTATGCCGAGCGCCGGCGCAAAGACGATGCCGGTGACCGGGACGCCGTTCTGAATATAGGCGATATTGACGGTGAACTCGTCGCGATGCTCGATGAATTCGCGCGTGCCGTCCAGCGGATCGACCAGGAAGAAGGGGCGGCCGCGGACGTCGGGAATCTTGCCGGCAGCGACCGATTCCTCGGCAATTGCGGGAATGTCCGGAAAGTCGCGCGTCAGATGTTCGAGAATAATGTGCTCGGCGCGTTCATCGGCAATCGTGACGGGACTCATATCCTGCTTCAAAGCGACGGCATAACCGGCACGGTAGACCTCCAATATGGCCTTACCCGCCTCAAGGGCCGCTTTTTCAAATGTCGCGAGCATTCGCCTGCCGTCTTTCCGCAGCTCGTCCGTGGTCGAGCTTAGAGATACAATAATTAAGAAGCCTTCACTGTAAAGTTTAGACCCCGCGCCAATCACGTTTTCACCGCCTAGCGCTTGGATCGTTATTCCGCAACGGGACTTCGCATCCATGCGCCGTTGTCAGCAACATCTCCGCTACCCCCGTGTTCTTTGAGATACAGTGCCTCGCTTTGCTACGCATTCGGGAAAGAACATGTTCTGTTTGCGAAGGTTTTCCGTCCTTTCCGGACTTGTCGTTTTTATTGCTTATGCGAATGTGTGACCGCATAGAGACCGGGATTTATACATGCGTTATTCGGCATATCAGGTTCTGAAGCAGGCGCTTTTAGGAAACCGTCATTGGCAGCCTGTCTGGCGAACTCCGGAGCCGAAACCGCATTATGACGTCATCATCGTCGGCGGTGGCGGGCATGGGCTGGCGACGGCCTACTATCTCGCCAAGGAGTTCGGCATCACCAATATCGCGGTGCTGGAAAAGAACTATCTCGGCTCCGGCAATGTGGGCCGCAACACCACTATCATCCGCTCCAATTATCTCCTCCCCGGCAACGAGCCGTTCTACGAATTCTCGATGCGGCTTTGGGAAGGGCTGGAGCAGGATTTCAATTACAATGCCATGGTCTCCCAACGCGGCATCATCAATCTCTTCCATTCCGATGGGCAACGCGACGCCTATGCCCGGCGCGGAAATGCCATGCGCATGCACGGGGTCGATGCGGAGCTGCTGAACCGCGATCAGGTCCGCAAGATGATGCCCTATCTCAATTTTGACCATGCGCGCTTTCCGATCCTTGGCGGGCTGCTGCAGGCGCGCGGCGGCACGGCAAGGCACGATGCCGTCGCCTGGGGTTATGCGCGCGGTGCCGACAGTCGCGGCGTCGATCTCATCCAGCAATGCGAGGTGATCGGCATTCGCCGCGAAGGTGGTGCCGTGACCGGTGTCGAAACGACGCGCGGCTTCATCGGCTGCAACAAGCTGGCGCTGGCGGCGGCCGGCCATACCTCGATCCTTGGGCGCATGGCGGATCTGGAACTGCCGATCGAAACCCATGTGCTGCAGGCGTTCGTCACGGAGGGGCTGAAGCCGGTGATCGATCACGTCATCACCTACGGCGCCGGCCATTTCTATATATCGCAGTCGGACAAAGGCGGTTTGGTCTTCGGAGCCGATCTCGATTATTACAGCTCCTATGCCCAGCGCGGCAATCTCGCCACCGTCGAACATACGATGGAGGAGGGGGTGTCGCTGATCCCAGGCCTGTCGCGTGTCCGTGTGCTGCGGAGCTGGGGTGGGGTGATGGATATGAGCATGGACGGCTCACCGATCATCGACCGCACGCCGATCGACAATCTCTATCTGAACTGCGGCTGGAACTATGGCGGCTTCAAAGCGACGCCGGCCTCCGGCTTCTGCTTCGCGCACCTGATCGCCAAGGGCGAAAGCCATGAGGTCAGCCGCCTCCTGCGCCTCGATCGCTTCGAGCGCGGTTTTGCGATCGACGAAGGCGGCAAGGGTCCGCAGCCGAATCTGCATTGAGGGCACGAAACCAATGGCAAGCTTGATCACCTGCCCGCATTGCGGCACGCGCCCGAAAGAAGAGTTCACCATTCGGGGGTCTGCATCCGCCACCCGTCCGGCTCCATCCGCGCCGGATGAAGATTGGAATCGCTATGTCTATATCCGCGACAACGAGCGCGGGCGCATTCTCGAATATTGGCACCATGCGGCCGGTTGCCGCCGCTGGCTAGTCGTCGACCGCAGCAATGTCACCCATGAGGTCTTCTCCGTCACCGATGCTGCGGACAAGGCGCGGGAGGCGGCGCAATGACGGCCTATCGTCTTTCCTCCGGCGGGCTCGTCAATCGCAGCCGACCGCTTTCGTTCAAGTTCGATGGCAGAGATATGAAAGGGATGGAGGGTGATACGCTCGCCGCCGCCCTGCTTGCCAATGACCAATTGCTTGTCGGCCGCAGCTTCAAATATCACCGTCCGCGCGGCATCCTGACGGCTGGCTCCGCCGAGCCAAACGCGCTGGTGACGATCGGCAGGGACGGACGCACGGAGCCGAATACGCGCGCCACCGTCGCTGAGCTCTATCAGGGCATGACCGCTGTCAGCCAGAACCGTTGGCCGTCGCTGAAATTTGACATTGCCTCGATCAACGGTCTGTTCTCGCCCTTCCTCAGCGCGGGCTTCTACTACAAGACCTTCATGTGGCCGGCGGCTTTTTGGGAGAAGCTCTATGAGCCGCTGATCCGCCGCGCCGCCGGTCTCGGCAAAGCGGCGATGCGGGCCGATCCCGATCGTTATGAGAAGGCCTGGGCGCATTGTGATCTGCTGGTGATCGGCTCCGGCCCGGCCGGGCTGATGGCGGCGCTAACGGCGGCGCGCGCGGGGCTCCGCATCATTCTTGCAGACGAAGGATTTCGCCTGGGCGGATCGCTGCTGTCGGAGAGATTGTCGATCGGCGGCGCCACCGCGGATGCCTTCGTGCATGCGGCGCTCGACGAACTCCAGAATTTCGAGAATGTCACTTTGATGCCGCGCACCACGGTGTTCGGCTGGTATGACGACAATGTCTTTGGCGCGGTCGAAAAAGTGCAGAAGCATGTGGCGATGCCTTCGCCCGATCTGCCGGTCGAGCGTCTTTGGCGTATCGCCGCCAAACGCGCCATCCTCGCCACCGGTGCGGAAGAGCGACCGCTGGTATGCGGCGGCAATGACAGGCCAGGCGTCATGATGGCTGGCGCGATGCGCAGCTATCTCAATCGATATGGCGTCGTGGCGGGGCAGAAGGTGGCGGTGTTCACCAATGGCGGGTCCGGCTATCGCACGGCGCTGGATCTCGCGGCTGAAGGCGTCGAGATAGCGGCCATCATCGATACGCGCAGTGCCTCTTCCGATCCTGCGCCTCCGGGCGTTCGCATCATTCACGCCGGCACCGTGCAGGCCACGAAGGGCCGGCATCGTATCAGCGGCGTGATTGCCGATCGTGGCGGCCTGGACGAGGTTATTGCGTGTGACGCGCTTGCCATGTCCGGCGGTTGGTCGCCGATCATTCATCTTGCCTGTCAGCGCGGCGCAAAGCCTGTGTGGTCGGAGGAAAAACAGGGCTTCATAGCGCCGACGGTCGGCGGCGAAATGGAGATTGCCGGATCGGCTGCAGGCATCGACAGTGTTTCGGGCTGTCTTGCCGATGGCGCGGAAAAGGCGCGGTTGATTATTGAAAGCCTGGGGCGCACCGCACATGAGGCGGAGATACCGGAGGTCGAAGGCGATTACGATCCGTCCTTTGCAGCCATCTGGCATGTGCCGGGCGCCAAGGACAAGGCCTTCGTCGACTTCCAGAACGACGTCCATGCGAAAGACCTGGGCCTGGCCCTGCGCGAAGGCTATGGTCACGCGGAGCACGCCAAGCGCTATACGACGAGCGGCATGGCGACGGATCAGGGCAAGCTTGGCAATGTCAATGCCGCCGGCCTCATCGCCGGCATGCGCGGCGTCAGCCCCGCTGCTGTCGGCACGACGACCTTCCGGCCTTTCTATACGCCCGTCTCCTTCGGCGCCCTGGCGGGTACGGCGCGCGACAAGCATGCGCAGCCGGTGCGGGAATCGCCGCTTCATGGCTGGGCGAAGAAGAATGGCGCTACATTCGTCGAAGCCGGCCTTTGGTTTCGCTCGGCCTGGTTTGCACGCGCGGGCGAGAAAACCTGGCGCGACAGCGTCGACCGCGAGGTGCTGAACGTCCGCAACAATGTCGGTCTTTGCGACGTCTCGACGCTCGGCAAGATCGAAGTGTTCGGCAAGGATGCGGCGGAGTTTCTCAACCGGATCTATTCGAACGCCTTCTTGAAACTGCCGATCGGCAAGGCACGCTATGGGCTGATGCTGCGCGAGGACAGTATGGTGTTCGACGACGGGACGACGAGCCGACTGTCACCGAATCATTTCTTCCTCACCACGACGACCGCGATGGCCGGCGAGGTGATGGCGCATATGGAATTCTGCGCCCAGACCCTATGGCCACAGCTCGACGTCCGTTTCGTCTCCTCGTCGGATCAATGGGCGCAGATGGCAATTGCCGGTCCGAGGGCGCGTGAGGTTCTGGAACAGATTGTCGAGGACGATATTTCCGACGCGTTCTTCCCATTCCTCGCCGCCGCAGAGGTGATGTTGAAAGGCGGTCTGAAGGCCAGACTGTTCCGCATCTCCTTTTCCGGCGAACTGGCCTATGAGCTCGCCGTTCCCGCCGGCTATGGCGAGGCGGTGGCGGATGCGATCATGGAGGCGGGCAAGGCGCACGGTATCTGCGCTTACGGGGTCGAGGCGCTGAATGTGCTCCGCATCGAGAAAGGACATGTCACCCATAACGAACTGGATGGCCGCACTACGCCGGATGATGTCGGGCTCGGCCGGATGATGGCGACGCAGAAGCCGGATTTCATCGGCAAGCGGCTTTCGACCCGCTTCGGCCTGACCGCTGCCGATCGTGTTCAGCTTGTCGGGCTGAAGCCGGTCGATGCCACCAAGGAAATCCGGGCAGGTGCGCACCTGCTGAGGGAAGGTGCCAAGCCTTCGACGGCGAATGATCAGGGCCATGTTTCTTCCGCCTGCTTCTCCCCGGTTCTCGGCCATTTTATCGCATTGGCCTTCCTGAAATCCGGGCGCGAGCGGATCGGTGAACATGTGATCGTCTGGGATGGGTTGCGTGGCGAGGAAGTGGTTGCCGAGGTCTGCAATCCGGTCTTCGTCGATCCCGCCAACAAGAAACTTCTGGGGTGAGGGATCGATGAGCGTCGCATATCTAAACCGGCACGTGCTGGAAGATCACATCTCCGGCTTCGAGGCGGAGCCCAATCCGAACCATCTCGTCGTCATCGGCCGCCCCGCCATATTCTCCGTGCTCGCCCATGCCAGCCAGGAAGCCTGGACGTTGGCGGCGTTGAAGGCGATGTCGGATATTTCCGTGCGCCATGCGGGGCCGGGCGAGTGGCTGTTGGTATCGGAAGTGTTGGGGGCCGAGAGCCTGGCGCGTGACCTCGCCATGTTGGATGCCGGCCGCATCTCCTTCTTCGAACAGAGCGACGGCCGTGTAGTGCTGCGCCTTTCGGGGCCGAGTGTCCGGCGCATTCTGGCAAAATGCGTCGCCGTCGACTTGCATTCGCAGGTATTTGCCGAAGGGCAATCGGCCAACATGCTCATCTGCCACGTCAGCGCCAACCTCGCCCGCACCGGTCCTGACCATTTCGAGATCATCGTTCCCCGCTCCTATGCCGGGAGCGTGTTCGAGGAGTTGATGGAGATGGGACGGGAATTCGCGCTGACGGCGGGATTTGGCGATTGAGCACATGAGCCGGAAAAGCGCAAAGCGATTTCCGGTTTGTGCTAGGAAGAAATGGCGCGATCCGAACAATTGCGATGGCGCAAACAGACAGATCGGTTTCGCAGTTCGGGCTATTTGGCCTTCTGGATAGTCTCTAGGCTGCCCTGCAAATACGGCCGGTCGGCTGGGAAAATTCCCGCCGACTTCGCGCCGAACACAGGGGATTTTTAGATGAAAAGCCATGCCAGGGTCGTCGTCATCGGCGGCGGTGTCGTCGGATGTTCGGTGCTTTATCACCTGACGAAATTCGGCTGGACGGACGTCGTGCTGCTCGAGCGCTCGGAGCTGACATCGGGTTCGACCTGGCATGCGGCCGGCGGCATGCACACGATCAATGGCGACCCTAACGTTGCCAAGCTGCAGAAATACACGGTCGAGCTCTATAAGGAGATCCAAGACTATTCCGGCCAGGATATCGGCCTGCACATGACATCAGGCCTGATGCTGGCGGCAACGCCGCAGCGCTTCGACTGGCTGAAATCGATCCTCGCCAAGGGCCGGTATAACGGCCTGGAGGCGACGTTGCTGACGCAGAAAGAAGCGCATGCAATGATGCCGCTCCTCGATCCCGACCAATTCGTCGGCGCACTCTACGATCCTGTCGAAGGTCACCTCGACCCCTATGGCACCACCCATGCCTATGCCCGCTCGGCAAAGAAGAACGGTGCTGAGATTTACCTGCACACCAAGGTCGAGGAGCTGGTGCAGCGCGAGGACGGCTCGTGGCGGGTGATTACCAATCAGGGCGAGATCGTTGCCGAGCATGTCGTCAATGCCGCCGGTCTCTGGGCACGCGAGGTCGGACGCATGGTTGGGCTGGAGCTGCCGGTGCTCGCCATGGAGCACATGTACTTGATCACCGAAGACATGCCGGAAGTCGCGGACTTCAACAAGGCGACTGGCAAGGAGCTGATGCACTGCGTCGATTTCGACGGCGAGATCTATCTGCGCCAGGAGCGGCAGGGCATGCTGATGGGCACATACGAAAAGGCCTGCCGCCCCTGGTCGCCGGTGACGACGCCCTGGGATTTCGGCCATGAGTTGCTGGCCGAGGATATCGAGCGCATCACGCCGGAGCTGGAAGTCGGCTTCCGCCATTTCCCCGCCTTCAACAATGCCGGCATCAAGAAGATCATCAACGGCCCGTTCACCTTCTCGCCCGACGGAAATCCGCTGGTCGGACCGGTGCGGGGGCTGATGAACTACTGGTCGGCTTGCGCGGTCATGGCCGGTTTCAGCCAGGGCGGCGGCGTGGGGCTGGCGCTCGCCAACTGGATGATCCATGGCGACCCCGGCTTCGACGTCTTCGCCATGGACGTCTCACGTTACGGCGACTACGCGACGCTTGCGTATACCAACGCCAAGGTGCGCGAGAACTATGCGCGGCGCTTCTCCATCCGCTATCCCAACGAGGAATTGCCGGCGGCGCGGCCGCTGCTGACGACGCCGATCTACGATAAGCTTAAGGCTGCGGGCGGCGTCTTCGGCGCGTCCTACGGGCTGGAGCAGGCGCTGTGGTTCGCACCCGCGGGCGAAATGGACGAGTTCTCCTGGCGGCGCTCCAACGATTTCGATGTGGTGGCGAAGGAGACGAAGGCGGTGCGCGACAGCGTCGGCCTGATGGAAACCTCCGGCTTTGCCAAATATTCGGTTAGGGGACCGGGCGCGGAAGCCTTTCTCGACGGGCTGCTCGCCTGCCGTATTCCAGCCGTCGGCCGCATGACGCTGGCGCCGATGCTGAAGCATGACGGCAAGCTGATCGGGGACTTCACACTCGCCAAACTGGGCGAGGGGGATTTCCTCGTCATCGGCTCCGGCGTTGCCGAAGCCTATCATATGCGCTGGTTCGAAAGCCATCTGCCGAAGGATGGATCGGTGGAGCTGAAAGCGCTCGGCCTGTCGCTGCTTGGACTTTCGATCGCCGGACCGAATGCGCGCAAGCTCCTGGAAAAGCTGACGCATCAGGATGTTTCCGCTGCCGCGTTCCCCTTCATGTCCATTCGCCGAATGGATCTCGGCATGGCGCCTGCCATCGTCGGCCGCGTCTCCTACACCGGCGATCTCGGTTATGAGATCTGGATGAAGCCGGAATATCAGCGCTACCTCTTCGATCTCCTGATGGAGGCCGGCGCCGAATTCGGCATTACGCTTTTCGGCCTCAGGGCATTGAACGCCCTGCGCCTCGACAAGTCCTACGGCAGTTGGGCGCGCGAATACCGTCCGCTCTATGGGCCGCTGGAAGCCGGGCTCGGCCGGTTCGTTGCGCTCTTCAAGGAGGCTGATTTCATCGGCAAATCAGCGGCGGCCAAGGAGAAGGTGGAGGGTGGAGCCTTGCGGCTACGCTCCTTTATTCTCGCGGCTGACGATGCCGATGTCATTGGTGATGAGCCGATCTATCACAACGGCGCCGTCTGTGGCTGGGTGACCTCGGGCGGTTATGCGCATGCCTCCGGTGTCTCGGTTGCCGTCGGTTATGTGCCGAAAGAGATTGCCGACGAAACGCAGGGATGGTCGATCGAACTGCTCGGCGACATATTGCCAGCGACATTGCAGCCGCAACCTTTGTTTGATGCCGATGGTGCGCGCATGCGCTCGTAAGCGTCGGGCTCGGAAGGAAGGGAACGGGCTTTTCGGGAGCCCGTTTCTGAAGAGATTTTTTTCAGCGAACCAAGTATGCGGATTGTCTGGCTATTTTTGAGCCAGAGAATGCCGTTTTTCTATTTTTTGTGGCTCGAATTGCGTCATTGCGCGAAGATTTGAAAAGATTTTGTCAATTTCCTGCCTTTTTGGCTTCACATTTCCTTCGAAAACAGTATGGAATCGCCCCTACGGGCCCTCTCAAAGGAAAACCCTAACCAATAAGAGATGCGGTCGACGAACTGCGCATCCAGGGGAAATGACATATGGATTATTTTATCCAGCAGCTCCTTAACGGGCTGACTCTCGGGTCTATCTACGGCCTGATCGCCATTGGCTATACCATGGTTTACGGCATCATCGGCATGATCAACTTTGCCCATGGCGACGTGTTTATGCTTGGTGGCTTCGCCGCTCTTATCACCTACCTGGTTCTCGTATCGCTCGTCGCCGGCCTGCCGGTGGCGATCATGCTCCTGGTGATGCTCATCGTCGCCATGCTGATGACGAGCCTGTGGAATTGGGTGATCGAGCGTATCGCTTACCGGCCTCTGCGCGGTTCGTTCCGTCTGGCGCCGCTGATCACCGCAATCGGCATGTCGATCGTGCTGTCGAACTTCATCCAGGTCGCACAGGGCCCGCGCAACAAGCCGATCCCGACGCTGGTGGGTGATGTCTACAATATCGGTGGCGTATCGCTGTCGCTGAAGCAGATCATCATCTTCATCTGCACGGTCGTTCTCCTCGCGGCATTCTGGTATCTGGTCAACAAGACCGCGCTTGGCCGCGCCCAGCGCGCCACCGAGCAGGATCGCAAGATGGCGGCGCTGCTCGGTATCAATGTCGACCGCACCATTTCCGTCACCTTCATCATGGGCGCGGCGCTCGCCGCTGTCGCCGGCACGATGTACCTGATGTATTATGGCGTCGCCAACTTTACCGATGGCTTCGTCCCCGGTGTCAAGGCGTTCACCGCTGCCGTTCTCGGAGGCATCGGCTCGTTGCCGGGTGCCGTTCTCGGCGGACTGATGATTGGTTTCATCGAGTCGTTCTGGTCGGGCAATTTCGCTATCGCGTACAAGGATGTCGCGACCTACGGCATCTTGGCCTACGTGTTGATCTTCAAGCCGACGGGTATTCTCGGACGGCCGGAAGTCGAGAAGGTATAACGCCATGGCAAGTTCAAATTTCGTTCCAGGCAAGACCGCGCCCGGCCTTGTCCAGAAAGGCATTACCGACGCCCTTTGGACAGCGGTCATCGCATTCGGCATGTTCGTGCTCTATATCGGCCTTAAGACCGATCAGAACATCGACAACCAGCTCATCATCGTTCAACGCTGGGGCCTCTTGGCATCCATCGTCGCGATTGCCGCCGCAGGGCGGTTCGTCATGACGGTGTTCGTGCAGCCCAGGCTGGCGGCCATGAAGGCGGCCAAGGCGAAGGCTCCGCCCGTCGAAGCCGAACCCGGCTTCATTTCGAAGAACTTCAACGCGATAGCGCTGGGTTTCCTGCTGATCTATCCGCTATTGGCGCTGGCGATTTTCGGTGCTCAGGGATCGCTGACCTATGTCGATAATTTCGGCATCCAGATCCTGATCTACGTGATGCTTGCCTGGGGTCTGAACATCGTCGTCGGACTCGCCGGCCTACTCGACCTCGGCTATGTCGCCTTCTATGCCGTCGGAGCTTATTCCTACGCGCTGCTGTCGACGCATTTCGGCCTATCCTTCTGGATCCTGCTGCCCTTGTCCGGCATCTTCGCCGGGTTGTGGGGCATGATCCTTGGCTTCCCGGTGCTGCGTCTGCGCGGCGACTATCTGGCCATCGTGACGCTGGCTTTCGGCGAAATCATCCGCATCGTCATCACCAACTGGACGGATGTCACCCGCGGTAGTTTCGGCATTTCCAACATAACGAAGGCCTCGCTGTTCGGCCTTTATACGTTCGATATGAAGGATCCGCACAATTTCGTTCGGACCTTCGGCCTGTCGATCTCGTCGGCTTGGTACAAGATCTTCCTGTTCTACGTCATCCTGGCGCTCTGCATGCTGACCGCCTATGTGACGATCCGGCTGCGCCGGATGCCGATCGGCCGTGCGTGGGAAGCCTTGCGCGAAGATGAAATCGCCTGCCGCTCGCTCGGCATCAACACGGTGACGACCAAGCTGACTGCATTCGCGACCGGCGCGATGTTCGGCGGCTTCGCCGGCTCGTTCTTTGCAGCCCGTCAGGGTTTCGTCTCGCCGGAATCCTTCGTCTTCCTCGAGTCCGCGGTCATCCTCGCCATCGTCGTTCTCGGCGGCATGGGCTCGTTGAAGGGCATCGCCATCGCCGCAATCGCCATGGTCGGCGGCACGGAATTGCTGCGCGACATGGGCTTCCTGAAGATAATTTTCGGTGCCGATTTCACTCCGGAACTCTACCGCATGCTGATTTTCGGCCTGGCGATGGTCGTCGTCATGATCGTGAAACCGCGCGGCTTCGTCGGCACTCGTGAGCCGACCGCCTTCCTCAAGGAGCGGAAAGCGGTCTCCGGCAGCTTTACAAAGGAGGGCCACGGCTGATGAACGCTGTGACCACAACCCCCGACGACGTCCTGCTGAAAGTCGATCATCTTTCGATGAAGTTCGGCGGCCTGATGGCGATCAACGACTTCTCCTTCGAGGCCAAGCGCGGCGATATCACTGCGCTGATCGGCCCGAACGGCGCCGGCAAGACCACCGTCTTCAATTGCATCACCGGTTTCTACAAGCCGACGATGGGCATGATCACGCTCAACCAGAAAAGCGGCAAGCAATTCCTCCTGGAGCGGCTGCCGGATTTCCGGATCACGCGTGAAGCCAAGGTGGCGCGCACGTTCCAGAACATCCGCCTGTTCTCGGGCCTGACCGTGCTTGAAAACCTGCTGGTTGCTCAACACAATAAGCTCATGCGCGCGTCTGGCTTTACCGTGCTTGGTCTGCTCGGCATCGGCAAATATCGCGCCGAGGCCAAGAATGCCATCGAACTGGCGCGCTTCTGGCTGGAGAAGGCGGATCTCGTCGATCGCGCCGACGACCCGGCCGGCGATCTTCCTTACGGCGCGCAACGCCGTCTCGAAATCGCCCGCGCCATGTGCACCGGGCCTGAGCTTCTGTGCCTGGACGAGCCGGCCGCCGGTCTCAACCCGCGCGAGTCGCTGGTGCTCAACGAATTCCTGCGCAGCATCCGCAAGGATGCCGACACGTCGATCCTTCTGATCGAACACGACATGTCGGTGGTCATGGAAATCTCCGACCACGTCGTCGTGCTCGAATACGGGCAGAAGATTGCCGATGGTACGCCGGACGAGGTCAAGAACGATCCGAGGGTGATCGCGGCCTATCTGGGTGTGGAAGATGAAGAAGTGGAAGAGGTGATTGCCGAAGTCGAGCACCTCCAAGAGGGCGAACAGCGATGACGGGGCAACCGCTTCTGAAAGTTGAAGGCGTCGAAACCTATTACGGCAATATCCGCGCCCTTGCCGGCGTCAATGTCGAAGTCAACAGCGGCGAAATCGTCAGTCTGATCGGCGCCAACGGTGCCGGCAAGTCGACATTAATGATGACGATCTGCGGCAGCCCGCAGGCCCGCAATGGTTCGGTGACCTTCGATGGCCGCGACATTACCCATATGCCGACCCACGAGATCGCCCGGCTGCGTATTGCGCAGTCGCCCGAAGGGCGGCGCATCTTCCCGCGCATGACGGTCTACGAGAACCTACAAATGGGCGCAAGCCTCGACAAACTCAAATATTTCAATGAGGACGTCGAGAAGATCTTCACCCTGTTTCCGCGCCTGAAGGAACGTCAGTCGCAGCGCGGCGGTACGCTGTCGGGCGGCGAACAGCAGATGCTGTCGATCGGCCGCGCGTTGATGGCCCGCCCGAAGCTGCTTCTGCTCGACGAGCCCTCGCTTGGCCTTGCGCCGCTGATCGTCAAGGGGATTTTCGAAGCCATCAAGGTTCTGAACAAGAGCCAGGGGCTCACCGTCTTCCTGGTCGAGCAGAACGCGTTTGCGGCCCTGAAGCTCTCCGACCGCGCCTATGTCATGGTCAACGGCCGGGTGACGATGAGCGGCTCCGGCAAGGAACTGCTTGCCAATCCGGAAGTGCGCTCCGCCTATCTCGAAGGCGGCCACCATTGAGCCTCGTTTTGCGGAGAATTTGATATGCAGGGACTTTTCTTCGAAAGCGATACCGGCGGGCGCCTCGTCATTCGTGTGGTTATCGTTCTTTTGGGTTTCTGGACGGCGTGGCGCGCCGGCCGCGCCGTGGCGAGCAACTGGAACTCCTACCCGCTGGCGGTCATCTATACTTTCCTGATCGGCCTCGGGCTGCAATTCCTGCATCACGCGCTGTTCAACGGCCCGGTATTCGACCTCGGCAACTATATTCTCGACGTGGTCCTTCTCCTCATCTTCTCGACGGCCAGCTATCGCTACCGCCGCACCTACCAGATGGTGAACAACTACTACTGGCTCTACGAAAAGACCTCGGCCTTTTCGTGGAAGAAGAAGAATTGACAGTGCGCCGAAACTAGGCTCAGTCTGAATACAAGGTGGGCTTGATCCTATCCGAAAACCGCTCGACATTTTTCGGGATCCTGTCCTCCCTACTTCGAAATACAAGCTTACCGGCGCGATGATTGGTGGGTATTGCGCAGGGCAACTCAAACGGAACCCGCTCAAAAAATTGGGAGTAACAATATGAAGAAGTATCTTCTGTCGGCCGTGGCTCTGTCGGCGATGATCGCGCTCAGCGGCGTTGCGAAGGCTGACATCATCGTTGGCGTTGCAGGCCCGCTGACGGGTGCAAATGCTGCGTTCGGCTCTCAGCTCCAAAAGGGTGCCGAGCAGGCCGTAGCGGACATCAACGCTGCCGGTGGCATCAACGGTGAAAAGATCAAGCTCGAACTCGGCGACGACGTTTCCGACGCCAAGCAGGGCGTTTCGGTCGCCAACAAGTTCGTCGCTGACGGCGTCAAGTTCGTTGTCGGCCACTTCAACTCGGGCGTTTCCATCCCGGCTTCGGAAGTTTATGCCGAAAACGGCATCCTTCAGATCACCCCGGCTTCCACCAACCCGGTATTCACCGAACGTGGCCTGTGGAACACCTTCCGTACCTGCGGTCGTGATGACCAGCAGGGTGCCGTTGCCGGCAAGTACATCGCCGACAACTTCAAGGGTGCCAAGGTTGCCGTCGTTCACGACAAGACCCCCTATGGCCAGGGCCTTGCCGACGAAACCAAGAAGAACCTCAACGCTGCCGGCGTGAAGGAAGTTCTCTACGAAGGCATCACCCCCGGCGACAAGGACTATTCGGCCCTCATCGCCAAGATGAAGCAAGCTGGTGTCGACTTCGTCTACTACGGCGGTCTGCACACCGAAGCCGGCCTGATCATGCGCCAGATGGCCGACCAGGGCGTCAAGGCTCACTTCATGTCCGGTGACGGTATCGTCTCGAACGAGCTGGCTTCGATCGCCGGCGACGCCGTTGACGGCACGCTGATGACCTTCGCGCCGGATCCGCGCAAGAACCCGGCTTCCAAGGATCTGGTCGCCAAGTTCCGCGCTGCGGGCTATGAGCCGGAAGGCTACACGCTCTATGCGTATGCTGCCATGCAGGTCATCGCCGACGCCGCAAAGGCTGCCGGCTCCAACGACCCGATGGCCGTTGCCGACGCGCTGAAGGCAAAGGGTCCGTACAAGACCGCCATCGGCGAACTCGGCTTCAACGAAAAGGGCGACATCACCCGTCCGGACTACGTGATGTACAAGTGGTCGAAGGGTTCCGACGGCAAGTACAACTACGCCGAAATGGAAAAATAAGCATCTGCATCGCCGGCTTTCCGGTGATGCGTTCGATCTGGAAGCCCGGTCATTGGCCGGGCTTCTTTGCATTCAAGCTGTGATGACAGCATTTCCTTTGCGGCGATCGTGCTCTAAGTCTGAGCCTATCTCGGCAGGAGGAAGATGCAGCATGACCAGACCCCGTATTCTCGTCACCCGGCGCTGGCCGGCCGCGGTGGAGGCCGTACTTTCCGAGCGCTTCGAAGCGACGTTCAATTCGGATGATATAGCGCTCGATGCCCGGCAGTTGCGCGAGGCCCTGCTATCTTATGATGCGGTGCTGCCGACCGTTTCCGATAGACTGCCGGCCGCGCTTTTCGAAGGCGATGCCATCAGGACAAAAATCGTCGGCAATTTCGGCGTGGGCTTCAATCATATCGACGTCGCTTCCGCCAAGGCCAAGGGCATCGTCGTCACCAACACGCCGGGGGTGCTGACCGATTGTACCGCCGATATCGCCATTCTGCTGCTGCTGTCCGTGGCGCGCCGCGCCGGGGAAGGGGAACGCGAGCTGCGTGCCGGCGAATGGAGCGGCTGGCGGCCGACGCACTTGATCGGCACGAAGGTCACCGGCAAAACCGTCGGCATCATCGGTTTCGGCCGCATCGGCAAGGCTTTCGCGCAGCGCTGTCATTTCGGTTTCGGCATGGAGGTCGTCTTCTATAATCGCTCTGCGGTCGATCCGATGGAAGCAACGCGGTACGGCGCGGTGCAATTGCCGACGATCGAGGATGTGCTTGCAGCCTCCGATTTCGTGTCGTTGCATTGCCCTGGCGGCGCCGAGAACCGTCACCTGATGAATGCTGCCCGTTTCGCCGCCATGAAGCCTGGCGCCTTCCTGATCAACACCGCCCGCGGCGATGTCGTCGACGAGGCAGCGCTGATTTCAGCCCTGGAGCAAGGCACCATCCGTGGCGCCGGCCTCGACGTCTATGAAGCGGAGCCGAATGTGCCGGAGAAATTGAAGGCGATGGAGAATGTCGTGCTGCTGCCGCATCTTGGCAGCGCGACCGAAGAGACGCGCACGGCCATGGGAATGAAGGTGGTGGACAATATCACCGCTTTTTTCGAAGGGCGCGAGCCGCCGGATCGGGTGGCTTGATTCCGTCGGCGCTGCCTTTACCGCCGTAGAAGCGCAGCCATTGCCACTCTTTTCATCGTCTGGCGAAAAATGCAGCGGATGCCAGCCGCAGCAGACCGGTGTTCTAGGGCGTTGCATAAGGCACAGAAATTGCTTGCCTTTACTCCTTGACGGGTTTCAAAGACCGGCGATGGCATGATGTGAGGAGCGCAGAGGCAGGATGGCGATGGCAGCGGCGAGCACAAGACCGCAGAGGGCGCGCGGGCGCGGCCATCTGGCGGCCAAGGCGCTTGATGGGCGCACGCGCCTTGCCGAACTTTTCCAAGAAGGTGCGGCGAAGATTCGCCTGCCTGACACGTTCGACAATTCCATGGAAGCCGTCATCATCAACACCGCCGGCGGGTTGACCGGCGGCGACCGGATGGATTGGAGCATCGTCGCGGGACCCGGCACACGCATCGATGTGACCACCCAGGCCTGCGAGAAAATCTATAAAGCATCCGCAGGCACCGCTGAAGTCGTGACTTCGATCAAGGTCGATACTGACGCGCGTGTCGATTGGTTGCCGCAGGAAACCATTCTGTTCGATCGCGCCTCGCTGTCGCGCAGGCTCGATGTCGATCTTGACGAGACCGCCGAATTTCTGGCCGTCGAGGCAATTTTGCTGGGCCGCAAGGCGATGGGCGAGGCGATGGTGCGGGGGCTGTTTCGCGACCGCTGGCGCATCCGCCGCGCCGACCGGTTGATCCATGCCGAGGAGCTGAGGCTCGATGGCGATGTCGCAGCGTTGACGGCCGAACATGCCGTTCTGAGCGGCCAGGTTGCCTTTGCGACTCTGCTCTATGCCGGGCCGCTGGCGGAGACCTATCTCGCCAAGGTGCGGCCGCTCGTTGGGGAGCATATGGGCGGTGCCAGCCAATGGCGCGACAAGCTGGTGGTACGGCTGGCGGCGTCCGACGGCTTCGCACTTAGAAAAATCCTGATCCCGGTCATTTCCGCCTTGCGTAACGGAACGCCAGTGCCGAAAGTCTGGAATCTGTAGTTCGAGCAAATAGCAATTACATAGGTAGGCGATGAACCTCACTCCGAGAGAAAAAGATAAGCTGTTGATTTCCATGGCGGCAATGGTGGCACGGCGGCGGCTGGAGCGCGGCGTCAAGCTCAACCATCCGGAAGCCATCGCGCTGATCACCGACTTCGTCGTCGAAGGTGCCCGCGACGGCCGCCCGGTCGCCGAACTGATGGAAGCGGGCGCCCATGTCATCACCCGCGAGCAGGTGATGGAGGGAATTGCCGAGATGATCCATGACGTACAGGTCGAGGCGACGTTTCCGGATGGAACGAAGCTCGTGACCGTGCACGAGCCGATCCGCTGAACGACGGCAGAGGAAAAACCATGATTCCAGGCGAAATTCTTGCCGCAAGCGGCGATATCGAACTGAACGCCGGCGCGCCGACGATAACGCTGGAGGTCTCCAATACCGGCGACCGGCCGGTGCAGGTGGGCAGCCACTATCATTTTGCCGAAACGAACGGTGGTCTTGCCTTTGACCGCGACAAAGCCAAGGGCATGCGTCTCGATATCCCCGCAGGGACCGCAGTGCGTTTCGAGCCGGGCCAGACGCGCTCGGTGACGCTGATCCCGCTCTCCGGCAAGCGCGAGGTCTACGGCTTCCGCCAGCAGATCATGGGCAAACTCTGAGGCTAACGGGGAGAGGCGGTATGTCTTTGAGAATGCTTGCGTCCGGTGCATGTGTTGCGATGGTTTTGATGTGCGGCTCGGCCCATGCGCAAAACGATACGGACCAGCCGGAGGTCGATTGCAATAATGCAGAGACGCAGATGGACATGAACATCTGCTCGCAGCGCGACTACGACAAGGCCGACAAGGCTTTGAACGAGCAATACAAAAAGACGCGTGCGGCCATGGTTGCCACCGATGCCGATCTCGATGCCGACCAAAAAGGCGCCGAAAAGGCATTGGTCAAGGCGCAACGCGCCTGGGTCGACTATCGCGATGGCCAATGCGAAGCGGAGGGCTTCGAGGCGAGAGGCGGTTCTATGGAGCCCATGCTCGTTTCCGGATGCAAGGCGACCTTGACGAAGCAGCGGACCAAA
The DNA here is from genome assembly GCF_002944315.1 of Rhizobium sp. NXC24. Classification (NCBI taxonomy): domain Bacteria; kingdom Pseudomonadati; phylum Pseudomonadota; class Alphaproteobacteria; order Hyphomicrobiales; family Rhizobiaceae; genus Rhizobium; species Rhizobium sp. NXC24. The sequence continues at coordinate 3,001,548 of NZ_CP024311.1, read as the reverse complement.
GAGCTAAAGGCACTGGCCGATGGGCCGGAGGGTGCGCAGTGAGCGCAAAACGCAGGATCATGATCGTCGGCAACGGCGAGATCGCAGAAGCGGCGGCGAAAGAGATCGCCGCCGCCGATCTGGTCGTGCGTTTCAACGATTGCCGTTCCGTTGCGTTGAGCGGCAGCCGCACCGATATCGTCGCGGTCTGCAACACCGGCCGACCGGCGCGAGCGATGCTCGGTTCTGCCGAATGGCGCAACAGTCCGCCGATCGCCGCCGCGTCGGAAATCTGGAGCGTCCGTGACCCTCGCAAGTTTGCTGCGCTACGCGCGCCACTGGCGTTGTCGCATCCGGAACTCAACGATTTCTGCGATGACTACACGGATCAATTCACCGCTTTCTGTAATGCCACACGCAAACGTCATGTGGTTATCGACCAATCGGTTCATGAGAGCGTCGATGAAGCGCTCGCGGCGCACGAACCGGGTGCCTATATCGTGCCGAGCAGCGGCATGGTTGTCATTGCCGATCTGCTTTTGCGCTATCCAGATGATGACATCGCCATCACCGGCTTCAGCCATACCGGATGGGATGGCCATCCGTTTGCGGCGGAGAAACGGCTGGTCGACTTTTATATTTCCCTCGGTCGCCTGAGGCGCATCGCCAACAAGACTCCCATTCTTTCCTCCCAAGGAGCCTGATTTATGCCCTATAAGATTTCCCGCGCGGCCTATGCCAACATGTTCGGGCCGACCACCGGCGATAAGGTGCGGCTTGCCGATACGGAACTTTTCATCGAGGTGGAGAAGGATTTCACCACCTATGGCGAGGAGGTGAAGTTCGGCGGCGGCAAGGTCATTCGTGACGGCATGGGGCAGAGCCAGGTGACGCGGGCGAACGGTGCTGTCGACACCGTCATCACCAACGCGCTGATCGTCGATACCTGGGGGATCGTTAAGGCTGATATCGGCCTCAAGGACGGCAGGATCGTCGCGATCGGCAAGGCCGGCAATCCGGACATGCAGCCGGGCGTCAACATCATCGTGGGTCCGGGCACGGAGGCGATCGCAGGTGAGGGCAAGATCGTCACGGCTGGCGGTATGGACAGCCATATCCACTTCATCTGCCCGCAGCAGATCGAAGAGGCGCTGATGAGCGGGCTGACGACCATGCTGGGCGGCGGCACGGGACCGGCGCACGGAACGCTCGCCACCACCTGCACGCCCGGCCCATGGCATATTGCCCGCATGATCGAGGCTGCCGACGCCTTTCCGATGAACCTCGCCTTTGCCGGCAAGGGCAATGCCTCGCTGCCCGGCGCGCTCGAGGAGATGGTGCTTGCCGGCGCCACCTCGTTGAAGCTGCACGAGGATTGGGGGACGACGCCCGGCGCGATCGACTGCTGCCTCACGGTCGCCGATGCATATGATGTGCAGGTGATGATCCACACGGATACGTTGAACGAAAGTGGCTTCGTCGAAGACACGATCGGCGCCATCAAGGGCCGTACCATCCATGCGTTTCATACCGAAGGGGCAGGCGGCGGCCATGCGCCCGACATCATCAAGATCTGCGGCCAGTCGAATGTCATACCGTCGTCGACCAATCCGACGCGTCCCTATACGGTTAACACGATTGCCGAGCATCTCGACATGTTGATGGTCTGCCATCACCTGTCGCCGTCGATCCCGGAAGACATTGCTTTCGCCGAAAGCCGCATCCGCAAGGAGACGATTGCGGCGGAAGACATTCTTCACGATATCGGTGCCTTCTCGATCATTTCGTCCGACAGCCAGGCCATGGGCCGCGTCGGCGAAGTGGCGATCCGAACCTGGCAGACCGCCGACAAGATGAAGCGCCAGCGCGGCCGCCTTGCCCAGGAAACCGGCGACAACGACAATTTCCGCGTCAAACGCTATATCGCCAAATACACGATCAATCCGGCGATCGCCCATGGCCTCAGCCATGAGATCGGCTCGATCGAAGCCGGCAAGCGCGCCGATCTGGTGATCTGGAACCCGGCCTTCTTCGGAGTGAAGCCGGATATGGTCCTGCTCGGCGGCTCGATCGCAGCCGCTCCCATGGGCGATCCGAACGCCTCCATCCCGACGCCGCAGCCGGTGCATTACCGCCCGATGTTTGCCTCTTTTGGCAAGAGCCTGACAAACTCCTCGGTTACTTTCGTGTCGCAGGCTTCGCTCGACGCCGGACTTGCCGGAAGGCTCGGCGTCGCCAAGAGCCTTGTTGCCGTCAAGAATACCCGCGGGGGGATTTCCAAGGCGTCGATGGTTCACAACAGCCTGACGCCGCATATCGAAGTGGATCCGGAGACCTATGAAGTGCGCGCCGATGGCGAGCTTCTGACCTGCGAGCCGGCGACGGTGCTGCCGATGGCGCAACGTTATTTCCTGTTTTAACGGGAACTGCGACGTTTCATCGCCTGTGGATTACGAGAGCCCCTGGATTTCAGGGGTTTTTCGTGAAGACCCCAAACTATTGCAGCATAATCAGAGACTTGTATCGGCGCTCGTTCGCGTCGCAACCTCACGTAAGGGCACGCGTGAGTTTGATGCCAAATCTCAGCAGTTCATAAGTTGAGAAATGTCCAGCATTTTAACGATCGCGTTAAAGACCTGGAAGAGCGTTCGCCCCTATCTCAAATCATCGAATTGATGGGCTGAGGAAGGTGATTCGCATGAAACGGTGGATTTCGCTGCAGGCCGAACTCGGTAATTTCCAGCAGCGTCGCACGATATATATTTTCGCGCTAAAGATGAGTTTTCTAGCGGTCATCCTGTCCGTCGCCATCATTCTCGTGATGCTGCCAGTCGTCGAATGGCTTGGCCTGTTGCCGTTGCCGATACTGGAGGCGATCCGCCTCTGCCTGCTGCTCGCCTGGCTCATCGGCGGAACGGTCTCCGGCGTATTGGCGCTGCTGGCCGGCTATGCCATTCACAAGCTCGCGGTCTCACGCGCCGAATTCGAACGGCTGAGCCGAACCGACATGTTGTCGGGATTGCTGAACCGTCGCGCTTTTACCGATGCGCTGGAGGAGGCGAAAGACGATGCCTCGCTGGTGATCTTCGATGTCGATCGATTCAAGACGATCAATGACCGCTACGGGCATGCTTCGGGCGATGCCGTCATCATCGCCGTGTCGCAAATCTTTTCTGGCATCTTCAAGGGCAGGGATGTGATTGCCCGCCTCGGCGGCGAGGAGTTTGGCGCCATCGTCCATGGCCGCGACATGGCCGAACGCATCGCCCGCATCGAGGGCGTGAAAACGCGGATTGCCGATCACGCCATCGCCGTCGAAGGCGGCGCAGTGAAGATCACTATTTCCGCAGGGATTGCGGATATGTGGGGCGAGCGCAAGAAGGAACTCGTCTATGCCGCCGCGGACAAGGCGCTGTATCTCGCCAAGGCGCTTGGCCGCAATCGTGTCGTTCATGAAAGCGAATGGCTGAACCATGTCTGGCAACGCCGGTCGGTCGAGGAGGGACAAGAAACGGCGCCCGACCATGTGGAGCCGCATCGATACGGCCATGGAATATAGATCTGCGAAACCGGTACTGGTCCTTGCGCGGAAAGCGGCTATTTTGCATGGTCTGATAAAGTTTTGAACTGGACAGGTCATGCTACGCGTCACTTCCTATCTGCCGGCCGGCACCCCATCCTCCAATCCGATCGATCGTGTCGTGCTGCCGCATGATCTCCGGCATCTGCGCCGCAAACTGCTGCATCTCGAAAATGGCGAGATGGTCATGCTCGATCTGAAGGAGCCGGTTCTGTTTGCCAACGGTGATCTTTTGGTGCGCGAAGACGGCGAATTGATCGAAATCGTCGCCGCGGCGGAAAAGCTGTTCGAGATCAAGCCGCGCGATCGCCGGCATCTGATCGAGCTCGCCTGGCATCTCGGCAATCGGCATCTTTCGGCACAGATCGAGGAAGACCGTATCCTCATCCTGCGCGATCATGTCATTCGCTCCATGCTCGAAGGCCTCGGCGCAACGGTAACCGAGGTCAGCGAAGCCTTCCAGCCGGCGCGTGGCGCCTATCATGCTCATGGCGGCCATTCGCACGGTCACGATCACGGGCATCATGATCATGCCCATAATCATGATCACGGGCATGACCATCACGATCATTCGCGCGACTGAACATGATGGGCGGGATTTCAGCGGCGGAGGATGGCGATCTGCAGGCGCTTTTGCGGCTGATGGCTTGGCTGTCGCCGGCTTTCCCCGTCGGTTCCTTCGCCTATTCGGGCGGGCTGGAACGCGCTGTCCATGATGGTCTGGTGCGGGACACGGCGAGCCTTCGGGATTGGATCGTCGCATTGATCCGCCATGGCTCGGTCTGGAACGATGCTGTCTTGCTTGCTGAGGCGCATGGCGCGGCCGAGGATGCGGCGCGGCTGGCCGCGGCGGCCGAGCTTGCCGAAGCACTGGCCGGCTCGAAGGAGCGCCATCAGGAGACCATGCTGCTCGGCGAAGCTTTTCTTTCCGCCGCCAGCGCCTGGCCGCATCCGGTCTTTTCCATGCTGCCGGCGAAAACGGCTTATCCGGTGGCGGTCGGTGCTGTGGCTGGCGCGCATGACATCGCAAGGGAAAAGGCACTCGCGGCTTTCCTGCATGCGCTGGCGTCGCAGATGCTGTCGGCCGGTATTCGCCTCGGGGTGACTGGACAGAAGGACGGTGTCGCGATCCTGGCGGCGCTGGGAGACGTCATCGCCGAGGTCGCAAAGCGGGCGGCGCAATCGAGCCTAGACGATCTCGGTGCCGCGACCGTGCAGGCTGACATTGCCAGCCTTCGTCATGAGACGCAGGGCACCCGGCTCTTTCGATCCTGAGGGAAGGGCGCAGGCAAATATTACGATCGAAGCAGAGCCTACGTCATTCGCCGCTGTGCGAGACGCGTTTGCCTCGCTATTCTATGTTTTTATCGGAGTTTCGAGCATGAAATCGAGAAATGGACCCTTACGCGTCGGCATCGGCGGGCCTGTCGGCTCGGGCAAGACGGCGTTGACCGAAAAGCTTTGTAAGGCAATGCGCGACGATTATTCCGTCGCGGTGGTGACCAACGATATCTACACGACCGAGGATGCCGAGGCCCTGGTGCGCATGCAGGCGCTGACCTCGGATCGGATCGTCGGCGTCGAAACCGGCGGTTGCCCGCACACCGCCATTCGCGAAGACGCGACGATCAACCTGCAGGCCATCGCCGGCCTCAACGAGCGGCTTCCCGATCTCGACGTCGTCTTCATCGAATCCGGCGGCGATAATCTGGCGGCGACCTTTTCGCCGGATCTCGCCGATATCACCATTTATGTGATCTCGGTCTGCCAGGGCGAGGAAATTCCGCGCAAGGGCGGTCCCGGCATTACCAAATCCGACCTTCTCGTCATCAACAAGAAGGACCTCGCGCCCTTCGTCGACGTCAATCTCGACGTCATGGACCGCGATGCGACTCGCATGCGCCAGGCCCGTCCCTTCGTGTTCTCCGATATGAAACGCGGCGATGGCGTCGGAACGATCGTCGACTTCCTAAAGGAACAGGGCGGCCTGTAAGCCGCCCCGCCATTGTCTTCCGTTTCCCGATTTGCCGCTCTATTCGGCGGCGAACGGTGGCAGCTTCAGGATATTCGTCTTGGCGGACGCACCGCGCTGCGGGACGTCCTTGTTTTCCATGGCGTCGAAACGTTCTTCCAACGCTGTGAGCGACTTGCGGTTTTCGTCGACGGCTGCTGCCAGTTTTTCCTTGGTCAGAACCTCGTCATTCACATCCTTCTTGCCGACGAGGCGGCCGAAAAGCCAGGCAAGCAGGCGCGACAGGTCGTCCATGATCAGGAAGAAGGACGGCACGACCACCAGGCTGAGGACGGTCGAGACGATGATGCCGCCGATCACCGCGATCGCCATCGGCGCGCGGAACGTGCCGCCTTCGCCGACGCCGAGCGCCGACGGCAACATGCCGGCGGACATGGCGATCGAGGTCATGATGATCGGCCGTGCGCGCTTGCGGCCGGCCTCGACCACGGCCTCCAGTCGCGGCATGCCATGGTGCATCATTTCGATGGCGAAATCGACGAGCAGAATGGCGTTCTTGGTGACGATACCCATCAGCATCAGGATGCCGATCATGACGGGCATGGAGAGAGCATTGCCGGTCACGATCAGCGCCAGCGCCACGCCACCGATCGCCAGAGGCAGCGACAGCAGGATGGTGAAAGGCTGGATCACGTCCTTGAACAGCAGCACCAGCACGGTCAGAACGAGCAGAAGGCCGAGCAGCATGGCGTTGCCGAAGCTCTGCTGCATTTCCTTCTGGACCTTGGTGTCACCGCTTTCCGCCAGATGGACGCTGGCCGGGATCTTGGCGCTGTTGACGGTGGCGAGGAAATGGCTTGAAGCCGTGTCTAGCGCCACGCCCTGCGGCAGGTCGGCGCCGATCGCGACGACGCGATAGCGGTTGTTGCGCTTGATCGAAGAGAGGCCTTCCGAATAGTCGCTATCGGCCACGCTCGACATCGGCACAGACGCGCCGGTGGCGGTCTTGATGCGCAATGCCCGGATCGCGGCAAGATCGCGGCGCATGCCGATTGCAGCCTGCACGCGGATGGGGATCTGGCGGTCATCGAGCGAAATCTTGGCAAGCGACGCGTCGATATCGCCGATGGTCGCAACGCGCACCGTGTCGGAAATCATCTGCGGCGTAATGCCAAGACGGGCAGCCTCGTCCTTGCGCGGATAGACTTGCAGCTCCGGCCGGGGCAGGGCGCCGTCGGCGCTGACATTGGCAAGCGCCGGATCGGTGCGCAACTTGGCTTCGAGGATGCCGACTGCTTCGTTCAGATCCTTCTCGTTGCGGGAGAGGAAGTTGTAGGTCAGGTCACGGTCGCCGCGGTCATTAAGCTTGGTGATGCGGACGTCGGGGATCGAGCGCAGCTTGGCGAAGACTTCCTTCTCGACCTCCCACTGCGGCTTCACGCGCCCATGGACGGCAACCTTCGGCAGGTAGGGGCCGATCACGGGCAGCGAACCCGCCACATCGTTGACCAGCTTCTTGACGAGCGATTGGTCGAGCTTGCCGAGCGTCAGCGTTACCGTGGCGCGGCGCAGCTCCAGATCGCCCTTCGGCGAGGCGCCGCCAAGGACGAACACATTCTCGACGCCATCGATATCCTTGACGCGCCTGTAAATCTCGTTGGTTGCCTGCTCTGTGTCGTCGAGCCGGGCATTCGGCGGCAGTTCGGCCGACAGCACGATGCGGGAGGAATCATCCGGCGGGATGAAGCTGCCGGGCACGAACATGATCAGAGCGAAGACGGAGGCAACGGAGAATGCAAAGGCCGCAAGCAATGTCGGATAGCGCGTATACCATCTCTTGGTCGTTATCCGAACCAGCCAGCTATAGCCGCGCATGAACCGGCCGTCATTGTCGTGATGGTCCTCGACGGCATCTTCGGCGCGCATGAAATAGGCGGCCATCATCGGCGTGATGAGGCGCGCGACCAGCAGCGAGAAGAATACCGAGAAGGCGACCGTCAGGCCGAACTGGATGAAATATTGGCCGGGAATGCCCGGCATGAAGGAGACGGGCACGAAGACGGCGATGATGGTAAAGGTCGTCGCAATGACCGCGAGGCCGATTTCATCAGCGGCGTCGATCGCAGCGCGATAGGGCGTCTTGCCCATCTTGATATGGCGGGCAATGTTCTCGATCTCGACGATGGCGTCGTCGACGAGAATACCGGTCGCCAGCGTCAGCGCCAGGAAGCTGACCAGGTTCAGCGAGAAGCCGATCTGGTTCATGACCCAGAAGGTGGGGATCGCCGAAAGCGGCAGGGCAACGGCCGAAATCAACGTCGCTCGCCAATTCTTGAGGAACAGGAAGACGACGATGACCGCCAGCAACGCGCCTTCCAGCAGCGTGTGCATTGCCGCTTCGTAGTTGCCGTAGGTGTAATAGACCGCGTCGTCGATCATCTCGATCGAGACATTCGGATTTTCGGCCCGCACCTTGGTCAGGGTGTCGTCCACGGTCTTGGCGACGGATACTTCGCTGGCACCCTTGGCGCGGAACACGCCGAAGGTCACGACGGGCGCGCTGTTGAAGCGCGAGAAGGACTTCGGCTCCTGATAGGTATCCTTGATGACGCCGAGATCGGAGAGCTTGACGAAACGGCCGTTGGTCAAGGCTATGGTGGTGTCGGCGAGCTGGGCGACATCGCGGGCATCGCCAAGGACGCGGATTGCCTGCTCGCTGCCGGCCACCTGGCCGCGACCGGAGCCGAGATCGATGTTGGTGCCGCGCAACTGCTGGCTCACCGAAAGCGCGGTGATGCCATAGGCATTCAGCTTGTTCGGATCGAGTTCGATGCGCACTTCGCGGTCGGCGCCGCCATAGCGGTCGACGCGGCCGATACCGGTCTGACCTTGCAGCGCGCGCTTGACCGTATCGTCAACAAACCAGGACAGTTCTTCGAGCGACATATTCGGCGAGGAAACGGCAAAGCTCTGGATCGCCTGGCCTTCGACATCCACCTTGGAGACAATCGGCTCGTCGATGGTCGACGGCAGATTACCGCGAATGCGGTCGATCGCGTCCTTGGTATCCTGAACGGCCTGCTGCGTCGGCACTTCCAGGCGGAAGATGACCACGGTCTGCGACTGTCCGTCGGTCACCGTCGATTGGATCTCGTCGATACCGTTAATGCTGGCGACGGCGTCTTCGACTTCCTTCGTCACCTGCATTTCGAGTTCGGCAGGCGAGGCACCGCTCTGCGTCACGGTCACGTTGACGACTGGCACGTCGATATTCGGAAAACGGGTGATCGGCAGATTGAAGAAGGCGTGCGCGCCCACCACCATCAGCAGGAAAAAGGCCAGAAGCGACGCGATCGGATTTCGGATGGACCAGGCGGAAAAGTTCATCTTGCCGTTCTCGTTCAGTTGGACGCTTGCGGAGCTTCTTTGACAGGCGTGATGTGATCACCGTCGCGGACATAGGCGCCGGCTTTGGCGACGACTTCGTCACCATCCTTCAGGCCCTTGACGATCTCGACGTAAGCGCCATCCTGAATGCCGGTCTGGACATTGACGAATTTGACGACGCCACTCTCTACCTTGCGGGCGGAAGAGCCATTTTCGTCGCTGTTGACCGCCGTCAGCGGCAGGGAGACGCCCTGTGTCTCGCGGATGATGATCTCGGCGCTGCCATACATGCCCGCGCGCGCCTTTTCGTCGTCATCGATGGAGATGTGGACGGCGCCGAGGCGGGTAACGGCATCGACGATCGGCGCCACCAGGCGGACGGAGCCGGTGAGTTTTTCGCGGCTGCCGGAAAGCGAAATCAACGCCTTCTGGCCAAGGGTAATTTTGGTGATGTCGCTTTCGGAGACATCGACCACCAGCTCCAGATCGCTGTCGCGGATGATGGTAAACAGCGGGTCCCCACTGCCGTTGGCGATGGCTCCCATGCGGGCGTTACGCGAGGCGACCGTGCCGGCGACCGGGGTTTTGACGCCCGTGCGGGCGAGCTTCAGATCGGTATCGGCGATCTGGCTGTCGATGACCTTGAGATCGGCTTCGGCAACTGCGATCGCCTGTTCGGCGGAGGCCACGCGCGCCTTGTTGGCGGCGGCCGTCGCATTCGCCTGCTCGACCGAGGACGTCGAGACGGTGCCCTTGGCACCCATGGCGACCGCGCGGACGCGCTGTAATTCCGCCTCCTCGGCATTGGCATGGGCCTCGGTGAGCTGCGCGCGAAGCTGGGCGAGCGTTGCTTCGCCCTTGGCCTTCGTTGCTTCCATCTGGCTCTTCTGCAGGACCAGCGCATCGTCGTTCAGCGTGGCGAGCGTGCTGTTCGCCTCGACCTTGTCGCCGACATCGGCATTGAGCGAACGGATCGACAGGCCGTCCACCTGCGGCTGGATATAGACCTCGTCCACGGCTTTCACCGTGCCGGTTGCGACGACCTTGTCGGTCAATTTGCGCGTCACAGCCTGTGTAACGACGATTGCAGGCAGGTTCTGCTTCGGCGTGGTGACGGTGGGCTCTTCGGCAAAGGCCGCCGGCGCCGTCAGGAGAACAAGCAACATCGCAGTCGTGCTCAGAAATCTATGCGGCTTAAAGGCCATGCGTCCAATTCCAGTTCGGTACTTCGTGTAAAAGGGATCTCGCTGTTTTCCGTCGCGAGCACGGGGGATTAATGCGTGCGGGCCGGCTCTTTCCGGCGGATCAATATCCGTCTGTCATGCCTGCAAGTCCCTCATCCTCAATTTGCCCCATTAGGTGGGAACGATTTCCAAATCTTGCAAGATCACGAGAAAATGATTTCTGGCGCGCGCGTAATTCTAATGGGCGTTGCATCGCGAATCAATCACGCGCTCGTGATATTTGCATTCAGATGCTTGATCGACGCATGGCTTTTCAGGCAAATGCGGCGACAAAGCCAGCCTTTTATCATCCCTGTTACAAAATGAAAAAAACGCGCGTGGCATAGGCCCCGCGCGTTTCTCCCGTTTTTTGAAGCCAGCCCTATTTCAGCGCGGCGTCGGTGATCTCATGCGTATAAGCACCGGTCGGCTTCTTGCTGATGATCTTCTGGTCGAGAAGGGCGGCGACCGTGCGGTCGTAGAGTTTCTCGTCGAGCTTGCCGTTGCCGATCAGCTTGGCGACTTCGCCCATCATGCGCTTCTGATGGTTTTCGTCCTGACCGCCATTGTCCATGACGATTTCGGCGGCTTCATCCGGATGTTCGACGGCGTATTTCCAGCCCTTCATCGAAGCACGAACGAACTTGACCATGTTGGCCTTGAACTTAGCGTCCTTCAGCTTGGTCTCGTTGACATAGAGGCCGTCTTCCAGAAGGTCGTTGCCGAGCTTGCTATAGTTGAAGACGATCAGATCTTCCGGCTTGAAGCCGGCATCGACCGCCTGCCAGTATTCGTTATAGGTCATGACCGAGATGCAGTCGGCCTGCTTCTGGACGAGCGGCTGAACGTCGAAGCTCTGCTTCAGGACAGTGACGCCATCCTTGCCGCCGTCGGTTTTCAGGCCGATCTTGTGCATCCAGGCGAAGAAGGGATATTCGTTGCCGAAGAACCAGACGCCGAGCGTATGGCCCTTGAAATCGGCTTCGGTCTTCACCGGACCGTCCTTCGGGCAGATCAGCTCAAGGCCGGACTTGTCGTAGGGCTGGGCGATGTTGATCAGCGGCACGCCCTTTTCGCGGGCAACCAGAGCGCCGCCCATCCAGTCGACGATGACATCGGCGCCGCCGCCGGCGATCACCTGCTCCGGCGCGATATCCGGGCCGCCCGGCTTGATGTCAACGTCGAGGCCTTCCTCCTTGTAGAAGCCCTTGTCCTTGGCGACGAAGTAGCCGCCGAACTGACCCTGCGCCACCCATTTCAACTGGAGCGTCACCTTGTCGGCAGCCATCGCCGCCTGCGCTGCGGCCAACGCCATCGCGCTTGCCATCAATGCGACCATCAGTTTTTTCATATTTTTTGTCCTTTTCCCTCTGAAGTTATGCCCTGATCCCTTGGCAGGATCCTGAACTACGTCTTTCCACCACGGATAGACGGATGCCAGAACGTCGTCATCCGTTCGAGAACGGCGACGATACCGTAGAAGACGGAACCCGCAACCGCGGCAACCGCGATCTCGGCCCAGACCATGTCGAGGTTCAACCGACCGTTTTCGGTCGAGATGCGAAAGCCCATGCCCGACATGGGTGTACCAAAGAACTCTGCCACGATGGCACCGATAAGGGCCAACGTCGAGTTGATCTTTAGCGCATTGAAAATAAAGGGAGCCGCGGCGGGCAGGCGAAGCTTGAACAGCGTCTGCCAATAGTTCGATGCATAGGTGCGCATGAGATCGCGCTCCATATGACCGGCGGCGGCGAGGCCGGCAACCGTGTTCACCAGCATCGGGAAGAAGGTCATGATGACGACGACGGCCGCTTTCGACTGCCAATCGAAGCCGAACCACATGACCATGATCGGCGCGACGCCGATGATTGGCAGAGCGGAGACCAGATTGCCGATCGGCAGCAGGCCGCGACGCAGGAAGGCGAAGCGATCGGCAAGGATGGCGACGATAAAGCCGCTGGAGCAACCGATGATGTAGCCGATCAGAACCGATCGGAAGATCGTCTGTTGAACATCCGTCCAGAGAATCGACATGGAGCCGGCAATCCGCGCGCCGATGGCGCTTGGCGGCGGCAGGAGGATGAAAGGAATACCGGCCCCGCGTGTCACCGCTTCCCAGATGACGATGATCCACACGCCGAAGATCACGGGAATCAGCAACCGTAACGTATAGCCGTCGGCAGTCGAGGGAGACTGGATGATAGAAAGGATGGAAACGCAACGCCAGGCGAGCAGCCAGGCCGCGGCCAGCAGGAAGAAAAACGATGCAAGAGCGTTGCCTTCGTTGCCCGATATTCCAGCCAGCAACAGCCAGGCGGCTGCGTGCGCGGCAAAGAAGAGGATCGCCGCGCAGAGCGTTGCTGACAGGTTCATGAAGGAACTAATGGCCGCGGCACCAATGAGAATGAAAATGACAAAAGTGGTCCCGCTACTGAAGGGCGTGGCGGTATCGGTGGTAAGCAGCGGCAGAGCTGGGAGTGCCGCAAGGCAAAGAAGAAGGGAGAGCGTGCTTTGCCACGACAAATGAAGATTTTTCATGCCGCGCGACCTCCCATGGCGTGATCGACGATACGCGCTGCGATACTGACGACGGCAATCAACGCGGCCGCTAGTATCGAGCCGGCGACAAGCGTCGCCCATATATCGATCGTCAGGCTTTGGTAGGAGCCTGCGAGCAGCTTGGCACCGATGCCGGCGACGGCGCCCGTTGGCAGTTCACCAACGATGGTACCGGTGAGGCTCGCAGCGATTGCAACTTTCATCGAGGTGAAGAGGAAGGGGACCGAGGCGGGCACGCGCAGCTTCCAAAATGTCTGCGCGGCACTGGCATTGTAGGTGCGCATGAGATCGAGGTGCATGACCTCCGGCGACCGCAATCCCTTCACCATGCCGACGGCGACGGGGAAGAAGGAGAGGTAGGTCGACACCAGCGCCTTGGGAATAAGGCCGGTAATGCCGATCGAACCCAATACAACAACGACCATTGGCGCGATGGCGAGGATCGGCACGGTTTGCGAGGCGATGATCCAGGGCATCAGGCTGCGGTCGAGCGCGACGACATGCACGATACCGACGGCGATCAGAATACCGAGAAACGTACCGAAGGCGAAACCGACCGCAGTGGAGGACAATGTCACCCAGGCATTGTAGACGAGACTGCGGTTGCTTGTCGGCGCGCGAAGGAAGGTGTTTTCAAAGACATTTTGCGCCACCTGATGCGGCGCCGGCAGGATCGGCTTCGGTTGTGACAGCGTTTTGCCGATGAATTCCATCGTCGTCGGGGTGACGTTGGCGCGCCGGTCGAGATCGCGCTGGAAGGGCGTGTTGAGAATAACGGCAAAAGCGTACCACAACAGGATGATTGCCAGTATGATGGTCGTAACCGGCACGAATTTGTGCTTGAAGAATTGCTCCTTCTCCATGGTCACGCCCCTCTTTCCGTCGGAAACAGCATCAGCGCCATCGCGACGATGCCGAGCCCAACGCCGGCAAGCTGCGGCATGCTGAGCCGCTCGCCAAAGACGACGAAGGCAACGATATTGACGACCACGAGCTGGGCGATGGCGGAGGCGGAAATCGCCAGGCCCAGTCCGCCCTCGCGCATTAGCCGGACCATCATCAGATTGCCCACACAATAGAGAATGAGGGCCAGGATGAGGATCAATATGTTGTTGTTGGCGATATAAGCCCGCGAAGCGGTCGCGCCACCGATGAAAATCGCCATGGCGCCGGTGAGCCAGAGGAGGAATTGCGGGTTCATTGTGTGATCCTATTCCCCATAGCTGTGTCCTGCCCTCAGCCCTTCGCGGACACGATGGGCGATCTCCAGGAATTCAGGGGTTTCACGAATGTCCAGCGGGCGTTCGAGCGGAAGGGTGGAGTCGATGACATCGGTGACGCGGCCGGGACGGGGCGACATGACGACGATCTTCGTGGAGAGATAAACCGCCTCCGGGATCGAGTGCGTCACGAAACAGATGGTCTTGTTCGTTCGCTTCCAGAGCTTCAGCAGCTCCTCGTTGAGGTGGTCACGGACGATTTCGTCGAGGGCGCCGAAGGGCTCGTCCATCAGCAGCAGGTCGGCGTCGAAGGCGAGCGCACGGGCGATCGAGGCGCGCTGCTGCATGCCGCCGGAGAGCTGCCAGGGGTATTTGTGCGCGAAACCGGTGAGATTGACCAGATCCAGCGTCTGCGCGATGCGCTTGGCATGATCACTTCTGGGATAGCCCATAATTTCCAGCGGCAGAGCGATATTCTTTTCGATCGTGCGCCAGGGATAAAGGGCGGGCGCCTGAAAGACATACCCGTAGGCGCGGTTGGTGCGCGCCTCTTCCGGCGTCATGCCATTGACGGTGATGTCGCCGGAGGTCTTGCGCTCGAGATCCGCGATGACCCGCAGAAACGTGGTCTTGCCACAGCCGGACGGGCCGATGAAGGAGACGAAATCGCCCTTGCGCACGTCGAGATCGACATTGCTCAGCGCATGCACCGGCCCGTCATTTGTCTCGTAGGTGAGGCAGAGGTTCCGCGCGGAGACGACGGAGGGAGCGGATGACGTCATTAACACCTACCAGTCATGTTTTCGCCGCGCAGTCGGGGCGGATTGCGTGTTATTCTACGTGGCATCGCGGTGGTTTTAGAACCTAAGGACGCCGAAGATCTATCGAATTTTATGGAGGAATGGCATGAGCGTTTCATCGAAGCCCACCTGCCGCATCGTGCAGCCCGGCAGTACCTATGCCGGGAAACAGGGCTTCAACTACTTCGAAGGGATCGCCGCCGAGACAGTGGGCTCGACCGGCATCTGCATGCATCTCCTGACGATCCCGCCGGGCGGACGCGCCAAGGCGCATCTGCATGCCGCGCATGAGACAGCGATCTACGCGCTGTCCGGCGAGACGCATTGCTGGTTCGGCGATGAGCTGGAAGAGCATGTTGTCGTTCACGCCGGCGAGATGTTCTATATTCCGGCCGGTGTTCCGCATCTGCCCGCCAATCTCAGCGACCGGCCGGCGACAGCCATCATCGCCCGCACCGATCCGAACGAGCAGGAAAGTGTCGTCCTGCTGCCGGATCTGGAGCGGTATGTGCCGTTGTGAGCTGATGGAGCGGAACGCCGTCGCCAAGCGTCACACTCCGCTTGCCGGAATGCCGCTGCGCTGAACCTTGCGCGGCGCCGTGACGTCTTTCCAGGTCGAGAGTGCGCGGTTGACGGCGGTGAAAGGCTCGCGCTTGACGAACTCGCCATGGCCCTGCTGCGTTTTGACCGTGCTTTCCTCGATGGCAACCACGCCGCGGGTCAGCGTATAGCGCGGCAGGCCCGTCACTTGCTTGCCTTCGAAGACATTGTAGTCGATCGCCGATTGCTGCGTCTTGGCGGTGATAGTCTTCGAACGCTTCGGATCCCAGACGACGATGTCGGCATCGGCACCGACGAGGATTGCGCCCTTCTTCGGATAGATGTTGAGGATCTTGGCGATGTTGGTCGATGTCACCGCCACGAACTCGTTCATGGTCAGGCGACCGGTGTTGACGCCATTGGTCCAGAGCATGGGCATGCGATCCTCGAGACCGCCGGTGCCGTTCGGGATCTTGGTGAAATCGCCGAGGCCGAAACGCTTCTGTTCGGTCGTAAACGCGCAATGGTCGGTGGCGACCACCTGCAGCGAGCCGGAGGCGAGGCCGGCCCAGAGGCTGTCCTGATGCTGCTTGTTGCGGAAGGGCGGCGACATGACGCGGCGGGCGGCATGGTCCCAATCGGCATTGGCATATTCGCTCTCATCAAGCGTCAAGTGCTGGATCAGCGGCTCGCCATAGACGCGCATGCCCTTCTGGCGGGCGCGGCGGATGGCTTCGTGCGCCTGTTCGCAGGAGGTATGAACGATATAGACCGGGCTGCCGGCCATGTCGGCGATCATGATGGCGCGGTTCGTCGCTTCGCCTTCGACCTCGGCGGGGCGGGAATAGGCATGCGCTTCCGGGCCGTTATTACCCTCGGCAAGCAGTTTCGCCTGCATCTGCGCGACCACGTCGCCGTTCTCGGCATGAACGAGTGGCAGGGCGCCGAGCTCGGCGCAGCGTTGGAAGGAGGAGAACATCTCGTCGTCATCCACCATCAGCGCGCCCTTATAGGCCATGAAGTGCTTGAACGTGTTGATGCCCTTCTCGCGGACGACGGCTTCCATCTCGTTGAAGACCTGCTCGCTCCACCAGGTAATCGCCATGTGGAAGGAGTAATCGCAGTTTGCCCGCGTCGACTTGTTGTCCCACATGGTCAGCGCCTCGAGCAGCGACTGGCCGGGCGAGGGCAGGGCGAAATCCACCACCATAGTCGTGCCGCCGGCAAGGGCAGCCCGCGTACCGCTCTCGAAATCGTCAGAGGAATAGGTACCCATGAATGGCATTTCGAGATGCGTATGCGGATCGATGCCGCCCGGCAGGACATAACAGCCCGAAGCATCGAGCACTTCATTGCCGGACAGGTTCTGCCCGATCTCGACAATCTTGCCGCCTTCGACCTTGACGTCGGCCTTATAGGTCAAATCGGCCGTGACGATGGTTCCACCCTTGATGACTGTGCTCATGGTGTCTGCTCCCGATATGTGAAATTCTGGTGCTGCGCGAGTAGGGCTGTCACGCCACAATCTCCGCAGTCTCCAAGACCGCGTGGAACAGCACATCCGCGCCCGCGGTCGCCCATTCCTTGGAAATCTCCTCTGCCTCGTTGTGCGACAGGCCACCGACGCAGGGGCACATGACCATGGTGGCGGGCGCTACCTTGGCGGCCCAGCAGGCGTCGTGACCGGCGCCGGAGATGAGGTTCATGTGGCTGTAGCCCAGCTTCTCCGCGGCATCGCGCACGGCGGTGACGAGCTTCGGATCGAAGGTCACGGGCTCGAAATGACCGATGGCTTCGACCGAGCAGCCGACGCCAAGGGCGTCGCAGATAACCGGCGCCTCAGCCTCGATCCTGGCGCGCATGCGGTCGAGCTTCACCTTGTCGGGCGAGCGGATGTCGACGGTGAAGACGACCTTGCCCGGCAGCACGTTGCGCGAATTCGGCGAGAAGAAAACCTGGCCGACGCCGCCGACGGCACCCGGCTGGCTGTCCATCGCGACGCCCTGCACCATTTCGATGATCCGCGACATGGCAAGCCCGGCATTGACGCGCATGTTCATCGGCGTCGAGCCGGTATGCGCTTCCTTGCCGGTGAGCGTGAATTCCAGCCACCACAGTCCCTGACAGTGCGTGACGACACCGATGGTCTTGTCCTCGGCCTCAAGGATCGGTCCCTGCTCGATGTGGTATTCGAAATAGGCATGCATCTTGCGGCTTCCGACTTCTTCCTCGCCGAGCCAGCCGATGCGCTTCAGCTCCTCGCCGTAGGTTTTGCCCTCCGGGTCCTTGCGGCCGTAGGCGTAGTCCAGCGAATGCACTCCAGCGAAGACGCCGGAGGCGAGCATGGCGGGGGCGAAGCGCGCACCTTCTTCATTGGCCCAGTTGGTGACCACGATCGGATGCTTGGTCTTGATGCCGAGATCGTTCATCGTGCGAACAACTTCCAGCGCGCCGAGCACGCCGAGCACGCCGTCATATTTGCCGCCGGTCGGCTGGGTGTCGAGATGCGAACCGACATAGACCGGTAGCGCATCCGGATCCGTGCCGGGGCGGGTCGCGAACATCGTGCCCATCTTGTCGACGCCCACCGTCAAGCCGGCTTCGTCGCACCACGTCTTGAAAAGGCTGCGGCCTTCAGCGTCGGCGTCGGTCAGCGTCTGGCGATTGTTGCCGCCGGCGATGCCGGGGCCGATCTTCGCCATGTCCATCAGTGCGTCCCAAAGGCGATCGCCATTGATACGCATGTTTTCCCCTGGCGCTGCCACCATGATGCAATCCTCACCTGTTTGTCCCGGGTCATGCAAGGCGCATGCCCAATTGTTCCCGATGGTCGCTTCCGGTGCGCTTGCTTGTTTTTCTCGCCCCGGAAAATCGCCGGTTGCCTTTAAAAGACATCTGGCAGATAATTTGACCGATTGGTAAACATTACAACTTCCGTGGCGGCGCTCAAGACGAAAAGCACGAAAATTCCCGACAAAATTAAAGGCAATTGCCCAAAATCAGAGCATGGGCAGGGGAATGAGGGCTTGGCCGAAGGGCTTGGATTTCAAGGAGAAACAAAGCAGACATGGCCATCCCCAGAGCCGCCAAGACGCAACGCCGCACTCGCATCCAAGAAGAAAAAGAGGAAGTGATACTCGAAGCCGCGCTGGACGTATTTTCAGTACACGGCTTTCGCGGCTCTACCATCGACCAAATCGCCGAAGTCGCCGGCATGTCGAAACCCAATCTGCTTTATTATTTCCGCACGAAGGAAGCCATGCATAGGGCGCTGATCGACCGCGTGCTGTTTACCTGGCTGGAGCCCCTGCGCGCCTTCAACGCCAATGGCAATCCCGAAAGCGAGATCCGCTCCTATATCCGCCGCAAATTGGAGATGGCCCGCGATTTTCCGCGGGAAAGCCGCCTGTTCGCGAACGAGATGCTGCAGGGGGCGCCGCATGTCGAGGACGAACTCCGAGGTCCGCTGAAGAGCCTTGTCGATGAAAAGGCCGAGGTCATCCGCGCCTGGGCGAAGGCCGGAAAGATCGCCAAATGCGATCCCTATCACCTGATCTTCTCCATCTGGTCCACGACGCAGCATTATGCGGATTTCGATGTGCAGGTGCGTGCCGTGCTCGGGCAGGAACATTCCGGCGAGGGGCGTTTCGAGGACGCGGCCCGCTATCTGGAGAAGCTCTTCGTCGATGGTCTCGGTATACGGCGGTCGTGAGCGGCGGCGCAATTCCGCGAAAAGATTGCGCCGCACTTGGGGGCTGATGGAGCTCAGCTCCGCTCTCTAAAAATAGTAATCCCGTTCGATGCCGTCATAGCGGCCTGATTTCAGGCAGCAGCTCTTGAAACCTCCTCCGGGAACCGCAGGGGCAGGGATCGTTACGGCCGAGTTTTTCGATCAGCTCGACATCACCATGGATGAATTGCGAGCCGGTCTTTACCCGAGTTTCCGATGGGAATGACTTGCGTCGTTTGGACGTGACCTCAAAAGCTCACGTCATGGAGGGTTCTGGATTTGCGTGACATAGCCGCCTCCTCTGTGTTGCTGCTGCTGCGATTGTCTGCAGCGCGCGTCCTATAGCTCGATTTTCGTGCTTCCGCGAGCCGCAAGACACATTTTCTGAGCAAGGCTAATACGGCTATGAAAAAGACGGCCGCAGCAAGCTGCGACCGCCTCATTTTACTTCCCGCCGATATTTGGGCGCTGTTACTCCGCCGCCTGCCGAGCCATCGGATTGTTCGGATGGGTCGTCCAGTTGGCGTAGTTCGGGTCGACGGCCTTACCGGTGCGCTTGTCGAGCGCGCCTGCCGGCAAGGCTTCCATGGTGATGCAGTTTTCGACCGGACAGACGCTGACGCAGAGATTGCAGCCGACGCATTCCTCGTCCATCACCTCAAAATGCCTGACGCCGTCGACCATGTTGGTGATCGCCTGGTGCGAAGTGTCTTCGCAGGCGATGTAGCAGCGACCGCATTTGATGCAGGCGTCCTGGTCGATCTTTGCCTTGGCGATGTAGTTGAGGTTGAGATACTGCCAGTCGGAAACATTCGGCACGGCGCGGCCGATGATGTCGTCCAGATTGCGGTGACCCTTTTCGTCCATCCAGTCGGAGAGGCCCGATATCATTTCCTGGACGATCTTGAAGCCGTAGGTCATCGCTGCGGTGCAGACCTGTACGTTGCCGGCGCCGAGCGCCAGGAATTCGGCTGCGTCACGCCAGGTGGTGATGCCGCCGATGCCGGAGATCGGCAGGCCGTAGGTTTCGGGATCGCGGGCGATCTCGGCCACCATGTTGAGCGCGATCGGCTTGACGGCCGGGCCGCAATAGCCGCCGTGGCTGCCCTTGCCGCCGACAGTGGGGTTCGGCGCGAAATTGTCGAGATCGACGGAGACGATCGAGTTGATCGTATTGATCAGCGACACGGCGTCCGTACCGCCGGCCTTGGCGGCGCGGGCGGGCTTGCGGATGTCGGTGATATTCGGCGTCAGCTTGGTGATGACGGGCATGCGGGTATATTGCTTGCACCAGCGCACGACCATTTCGATATATTCCGGCACCTGTCCGACCGCGGAGCCCATGCCGCGCTCGGACATGCCGTGCGGACAGCCGAAATTGAGCTCGATGCCATCGGCACCGGTTTCTTCCACCAGTGGCAGGATGGCCTTCCAGGCCTGCTCCTCGCAGGGCACCATGATCGAGGCGATCAGGGCGCGGTCCGGCCAGTTCATCTTCACCTGCTTCATCTCGCGCAGGTTGGTATAGAGGTCGCGGTCGGTGATCAGCTCGATATTGTTGAGGCCGAGCAGGCGGCGATCGGCGCCCCAGATCGCACCATAGCGCGGGCCGTTGACGTTGACGACCGGCGGGCCTTCCTCGCCCAGCGTCTTCCAGACCACGCCGCCCCAGCCCGCCTTGAAGGCGCGTTCGACGTTGTAGGCCTTATCGGTCGGCGGCGCCGAGGCGAGCCAGAACGGGTTCGGGGATTTGATGCCGATGAAATTATTGCGGAGATCAGCCATTTTGGTTCTCCTTTCAGGCGACTGCAGCGGCCGGCTTGGCGGCAGCGAGCGCACGATTGATGGATTCGGCCGCGTCGCGACCCTGTGCAACGGCGGAGACCGTCAGGTCGTCGCCGCCGAGCACGCAGTCGCCGCCGGCCCAGACGCCGTCAAGCGAGGTCCGGCCTTCGCCGTCGATGGAAATGCGGCCGGATTCCATGCGCAATGCGCCGAGCCCGGAGGCCTCGAAGGTCTGGCCGATCGCCTTGAAGATCTGATCGGCGGCGATGACGCCAGTATCGCCGGTGCCGGTCAACTTGCCGTCGCGTAGTTCCGTATATTCGACTTCGATGCCGGCGACTTTGCCGTCCTTGTCGAGGATACGCTTCGGCGCCAGCCAGTGGCGAATGATGACACCCTTTGAAGCGGCAAGGTCCTGCTCGTATTCCGAGGCGTTCATATGCTCCTTGCCGCGGCGATAACAGATCGTCACCTCTTCGGCGCCGAGCAGCTTTGCCTGCACGGCAGCGTCGATCGCGGTCATGCCGCCGCCGAGGACGACGACACGGCGACCGATGGCGATATCGGCCTTGTCCTTGGCCTGGCGCAGATCGGCGATATAGGCGACGGCATCGGCGACGCCGTCGAGATCTTCGCCTTCGGCACGCAGCGCGTTGACGCCGGCGAGGCCGAGGCCGAGGAAGACGGCGTCATACTGCGACGAAAGATCGGCAAGGCTGAAATCCCGGCCGAGCGCTTGGCCGTGCTTTACTTCGATGCCGCCGATCGACAGAACATAGTCAACTTCCTTCTGGGCGAAATCGTCGACCGTCTTGTAGGTGGCGATGCCGTATTCGTTGAGGCCGCCGGCCTTTTCGCGGGCGTCGAAGATGGTGACGTCATGGCCATTCACCGCCAGGCGGTGGGCGCAGGCAAGGCCGGCCGGACCGGCGCCGACGACGGCGATCTTCTTGCCGGTCGAAGCGGCACGGGCATAGAACTGCTTGTTCTCGGCCATTGCCGTGTCGGTAGCATAGCGCTGCAGGCGGCCGATTTCGACGGGGCGCTCTTCGGCAGTATTGCGCACGCAGGCCTGCTCGCAGAGCTGTTCGGTGGGACAGACTCGGGCGCACATACCGCCCAGAATGTTCTGGTCGAAGATAGTCTTGGCCGAGCCGATGGGGTTGCCGGTCGAGATCTGCCGGATGAATAGCGGAATGTCGATGGAGGTCGGACAGGCCGTCATGCACGGCGCGTCATAGCAGAAATAACAGCGGTCGGCAGCGACCAAAGCCTCGTGACGGTCAAGGCGCGGATGCAGATCGGAAAAGTTCTGATCATATTCGGCCGGCGTCAGCCTGCCTTTATGAATCCCAGTTTCCAGTCGTCCCATTGAAGTTCCCTCATTATAGTAAACGGCCAGTGGAATGAACGGTAACTCAGGTTAAAAAATTTATCAAACGGTAAAATTTTGGAGAGTTCCGGCATTGCAAGCACAGGGATAGCTGTCATGGCCGCCTAGCCCGGAGGGCGGCGGAGGGGCCTCCGCTAAACATATGTTTTAGTTTATTTTCGAGGATCGATTGCTGGCTGACTGGAGGGTAAGCCGGACGCTTCCAAGTCCAGCGTGGCTATAAACATTCGTTGGCGCCCATTTTTGAAGTTCGCGATGGACGCTCGGGAAAAAATCAAAATTTTTTTTAGAAAGATGGAACCAAGGTTGGGCGCGGTCGTTAAGAAGGTGTCTTGGTGATGATCGCATCAACCGATGCACGCCCCCAAAACTCATCACCGGGCATCTACTCACGGTCCCCTCCCGATGAGTGAAAAGCAGCCAGTGCGCCGCCCTCGCGCTGGCTGTTTTCTTTTGCAGTCTGCGTTTCGGATTGTCAGCGGCGCTTCAGGATTTCGTATTCGGTTTCGGGTATCGTCAGGCGATAGCCGATGCTGTCATCGTCGATCGCGAACTGGGCGCGCCCGTTCATCGATGTGGGCACGACCCGCTCCAGCACGGTGCGGCTGAAGCTGTTGTCCTCGAACTCATGGTCGGCGGGGAAATAGAAGCGCTCTGACCAGGCCACTTCGATCGCCTTCTTGCCATCGAGTTCGGACTCCTTGCAGTTCAGCGTGATGCTGGTGGCGCCGGCGGAAATGGCGCCGTGTGAGGCGGAATTGACGATCAGCTCGTGCAGGGCAAGGCCGAGATGGACGGCCGCATTCGGCGTGAGATGCGCATTGATCCCGTAGATCGGCATCGGCACGCCGGCATCGGGCCAATAGGGGGCGAATTGCTTTTCGGCAAGTTCGAACAGATAGGCGCCGCGCCAGCTTGAATCGGTGATCAGGTCCTGCGAATTCGACAGGGATTGCAGGCGGCCGCGGAACTTGATCAGAAAATTGTCGAGCGACAGCGTATGACGCGCCGTCTGCGTCGCTATGCCCTGGATGATCGCCAGGAGGTTCTTGGAGCGATGCGACAGCTCGCGCAGCAGCGATTTCAGCACCTTTTCGCGGTGACGGGTCTCCGTGACCTCGGTAATGACGGAAAGCAGGCCCTGCGGCTTGCGGCCACCGATGCGTTCGATCTTCAGCTCGTAGATGCGCACGCCGTCGCCGGTCACGAACTCCACTTCCGCGCTGACGGGCTTGCCGCTTTCGAGCACTCCGCGTTTCAATTGAGTGAGGTGCTCACCATCCTTCTCGCCGAAAAGATGGCGGTCCGTGCCGCCGATGATGAGGGACGGTTTCAGGTGGTCAGGCAGGTTTTCGGCATAGCGGATCGCGAGGCTTGTATCCTGAAAGAGGATCGAGACGCCGGCGCTGCCCAGCGCCCGCTCCATCATAGCGGCCTTGCCTTCAAAACTTAGAGGCATGCCGGGTAATGGTTCAGTCGTATTCACCGGCTTGCCTTTCACTCCAATTTCGAGAACCCCGCCGACAGGGTATTCTCAGCCGGAAGAACTCAATCCGGTTTATACAATCACTCGCTATAACAGTCGGTAAAGCGTCCCTAAGCTCCCGGAACGTCCGGTTGCTTTCTTTGTTCCGCGACAAAGTGTCGATTCGGGTCAGGCGGCCACCTTTGTGGTTTCATTAAAGAAAAGGGCCTGACTGATCAGAGCTTTCACCATATCGGGATTGAATGGTTTGGTTACGAGGAAGGTCGGCTCCGGCCGCTCGCCGGTCAACAAGCGCTCGGGGAAAGCGGTAATGAAAATGACCGGAATGCTCGACGTCTTGAGGATGTCATTGACGGCGTCGATGCCTGAGCTGCCGTCGGCAAGTTGGATGTCGGCGAGCACCATGCTGGGATTGGTGGCATTATGCAGGGCAACCGCTTCCGCATGGGTGCGGGCGATGCCGGTGACGCGATGTCCGAGGCTTTCCACCATCTGCTCGATATCCATCGCAATCAGCGGTTCGTCCTCGATGATCATGATGTCGGTGGCGACTTGGCGTGAAATCTCTTGGGATGCCTTGTCCAGCAGATTCATGGCCTCGGTCTCGGTCACCTCGAGAATGTCGGCGATCTCGCCGAGACGGAAGTTTTCGACGGAGGCGAGGAGGAAGGCCTGGCGGGCGACCGGAGAAACCTTGGCAAGATTGACCGAGGCGCGCTGTTCCCAAGCATAGGGAGAGGTTGGCTCGGGAATCTGGATCGCCGTGGAACCGAAGAGTTGAGTGAAGAGTTTATAGAGTGCAACGCGGTCGTTGGACGTGTCCGGGAATATGGAAAGATCAGCAATGATCGCTTCCAAAACCGCCGCGACATAGGCGTCACCCGATGTCTGTGTCCCGGTCAGAGCACGGGAGTAGCGGCGCAAATAAGGAAGATGCGGCGCAATGCGTGTGGAAAGTGTCATCAATGGCTCCCGCCCTTTATTAATTCCTAATTGAAACACAGCCTCCAAGACTGCAATGACAAACAAACGCAAATTCAGTAAAAAAGTTCCTCGGCACCGGAACTTTTTTTGGAGAAGTACATTACCCCTGCCGACGAACACTAGGTTCAACTTCTCCGATTCGGGCCGAAGCGGACGTGAGGACCTTCCAAACTGGGGTGCATAGAGGTACACCCCGCATCCATGAACGCAAGAAATGCGGAAGCGAGCAGGCTAAATGACCACCCAAAATCAAGAGGACGCGGACCGTAAACGGCCTGACGTGCGTGCCGCCGATATCCTCGATCCTAACAATCAAATCGGCAATCGGCTGCGCTCATTCTATGCCGCGGTGCAGGATGAGGCTATCCCGGATCGCTTGCTCGACCTGCTCGAGAAGCTGGATCAGGCCGAACGTTTGGCTTCCGCAAAAGTCTCCGATTAAGGAGGAAGCGTCATGGAACCGCAACCGAGCTTCAAGCGCGAACTCCTGGCTGCTCTGCCGAGCTTACGCGCCTTCGCCATCTCGTTGACCGGCCGCCACGACCGTGCCGATGATCTCGTGCAGGACACGATCATGAAGGCTTGGGCCAAGCAGGACCATTTCGAGATGGGCACGAATATGAAGGCCTGGCTCTTCACCATCCTGCGCAACGAACTCTATAGCCAGATGCGCAAGAGCGGCCGCGAGGTGCAGGACAGTGATGGCCTGTTCACGGAATCGATGGCAACGCATCCCTCGCAGTACGGTGCGCTCGACCTGCAGGATTTCCGCAAGGCGCTGGATCAATTGCCGCCCGATCAGCGCGAAGCCATCATCTTGGTCGGCGCGTCCGGTTTTTCCTATGAGGAAGCCGCCGAAATCTGCGGCTGCGCCGTGGGCACCATCAAGAGCCGGGTCAACCGCGCCCGGCAGCGCCTGCAGGAATTGCTGCAGATTTCCGGAGAAGCCGACTTTGGCCCGGACGCCACCTCAGCGCCTTTGACGTCCAAGGCGTTTGCCTTCTAAATCATGCGATCTGTCCTCGCCTGCTGGCGCGGACGGATTCTGTTGCGCCCATGAGGCTTTAGCGCGCCTGTTTGCCGTGATGTGCGGACTTGTGATGCAGCATGAGCCGATCAAGTCGCCCTAATCATCCCGCCTCTTTGTGCTCATCAAGTTGCCGAACACCAGGGCGGTCGCAATGGCGGCGGTCAGCAGCGGTTGCGACTTTGCAAGGCCGATTGCTGCGACGGCCATGGTTTCCAAGGCGGCGCGGCGTTCGCGGGCACGGCGTTCTTCCTGCTTGTTGATGATCATCATGATGACGAGAACGATCACGGCGAGCACCAGGGCGCCGGCGGCAATCAGCAGCGCCGAAACGGCTGCGCCGTAAATGGTTGCCAGCCAGATGGCGGCCGCTATGAGGGCAAAGGCATAGGCCGTCAGAAAGAGGATAGCGGCGATGCCAATGAAAACACCGCTGCGTTTCGTGCGCGCAACGGTGCGATGCAATGTGCCCGAGAGAAGCAGGCCGAGTAACGGAGCTAGCATTGCGGCTCCTTAACGGCGCGACAGAAGCAGGGCAAACGCCAATCCGAAAGCTGCAGCAGCCCCGATGGTGGCAATGGGGTGTTGGCGCACGGTCCTTCGCATTTCGCGCGTGCCCTTCGCATAGCCGTGCTGCAATTCACGCAGCAGGTCTTCGCCGCGAGCTGTCAAATCCTCAAGCCCGGTTTCGGCGCGCGCGCGCATCGTCTTGCTCTGGATCGCGCTGTTTTCACCGACGATCTTGGCGAAAGCGGCAATTTCGTTGCGCAGATGTTCGATCTGCTCCTCAATGCTGGCTTCGAGGTCATGTAGGCTGCCGCCATTACGCTTAGCTCGCGCCGAATGGAGGATGGTTGCCATGGTCTTGCTCCCTTACGTCGTTAGCGTCTGTGGCCTGGCGCCGCAAAGCTGCGCCGACTTTTGCGATGAGCGAATGCTGCCAGACATGTTGCTGCTGATTGCGCAGAACATTGATCTGGATCACCGATCATCAACGCGGCGATGCAACGAAAAGTTCCGGATTTGACGAAAGGAAGGTCAGTGCGTCAGTGCACTGTGGGCGAGAACGAATGGGACGCCGTCGATGGGTACGCGATTGACCCTGAGCGCACAGCCGAAGACATCCTGCAAATGCTGGTCGGTCAGAACGTCCCCCACGGGGCCTGCTGCTCGCAGCCGTCCGTTCTTGAGCAGGACTATCTGGTCGGCGAAGAGAGCCGTGAGGTTCAGATCATGCATGACGGCGATGACGCCGCCGCCGCGCCGACAGAATTGCCGGGCGAGCGTCATGATGGTCAGTTGATGGCTGATATCGAGGCTGGAGACGGGTTCATCGAGAAGCAGCCAGCAGGGCTTGCCGTCGACGATGGGTTCGGAGATCTGGCATAGCACCCGGGCGAGCTGGACGCGCTGTTGCTCGCCGCCGGAAAGCTCCTGATAAAAGCGCCCTTCGAAGCCGGCGAGATCGACGGAGGAGAGCGCCTCCGCGGCGATGCGATCGGCCTGCTCGGGACGGCTGTTGCGGCCGCTCGTCAGCCCCATGCGGACGATTTCGCGAACGGTGAAGGGAAAAGAGATGGTGCTCGCCTGCGGCAGCACGCCACGCATTTCCGCCAGTTGCCAGGCTTGAAGGCTGCCGATCTCCGATGCGTTGAGGCGCACCGAACCTTGATAGGCGAGCTCCCCCGAAATGGCCTTCATGGTCGTCGTCTTGCCCGAACCGTTCGGCCCGCAGATCGCCGTCAGCGCGCCGGCTTCGGCGGTAAAGCAAACGTCGTGCACGACTGTCTTGCCGGAGAACCGGACGGAAAGGTCAGAGACGTCGATCATCGAAAACTCACAGGCTGAGGCGCGAACGCTGCCGAAGCAGCATCCACAGGAAGAAAGGCCCGCCGACACCAGCGGTGATAATGCCGATCGGCAGTTCGGCAGGCGAGACGACGGTGCGGGCCACCACGTCGGCGATCATGAGCAGCGAGCCGCCGAGCAGGGCGGAGGCCGGCAGCAGAAAGCGATGATCCGGGCCGATCGCCATGCGCAGGATGTGCGGCACGATGATGCCGACGAAGCCAATGCCGCCGCTGACCGCGACGGAGGCGCCGGTTGCGGCCGCAACGCTGACGATAGCAATATTCTTTAGCCGCTGCACGGCGACTCCCATGTGGAAGGCTGCCGCTTCGCCGAGCGTCAGTGCATTGAGACCGCGTGCCATGAAGGGCAGTGGCAGCATGGAGAGGACGATGATCGGTCCGGCGGCGGCGATCTTGGTCCAGGTCGCACCGGCGAGCGACCCCATGCTCCAGAAGGTGAGATCACGCAATTGCCGATCATCTGCCATGTAGATCAGCAGGCCGGTCGCCGCCAGCGCCAGCGCGCCGAGCGCAATACCGGCCAGGAGCATGGTCGCTATGGATGTCTGTCCGTGCCGCGTCGCCACTCTGTAGAGAAGCACGGTCGTGACGAGGCCGCCGATGAAAGCGGCGATCGGCAGGGAAAAGATGCCGAAGAGATGCGCGACGGGGGCAAGGATGCCGCCGCCGAGGACGATCATCCCGACCGCGCCGAGACTGGAACCGGCCGAAATGCCGATCAGGCCGGGATCGGCCAGCGGATTGCGGAACAGGCCCTGCATGACCGCGCCGGAGACTGCGAGACCGCCACCGATCAGGAATCCGAGAATGGCGCGGGGGAGGCGGATGTCGAAGATGATGATACGGTCGCGGCTGCTCAATGCGCTGTCCGCACCGCCGCTTATCATGCTGCCGATGACGTCGACGATCGAGGCATCGGAGGCGCCGGTCGTGATCGAAAACGAGAACGCAAGGAAGGCGGAGATCACGAGGCCAGCCAAAACGAAGAGGGAGAGCGCAGTACGGTCGCCCTCGTGATGACGGCGGTCCCTTCTGTGCGACATGCGCTTCAGCCC